>DCKW01000122.1 GCA_002320485.1 Micavibrio sp. UBA1664 | reverse complement strand
GTCATTGCCGTATCCAATTTTATGGCCGATTATGTGCGCGAAAATTTTAGTGTAGACGAACGTAACCTTGTCGTTATTCCACGCGGGGCGGATATGGAGCGGTTTCGCCCCGATCTGGTCTCGGCGGAACGGGCCATCAAAATTGCGAAAGAATGGCGTGTGCCCGACGGTGTGCCGCTTATTCTGATGCCAGGTCGGGTGAGCAAGATCAAGGGCCATCATGTGTTGATTGATGCGCTGGAAAAACTGGGGCGTCGCGACGTATTTTGCATTATGGTTGGCCCTAATCAAGGGCGGAATGAATTTCAGGACGAGCTGGAGCAAACGATTACGCGTAAAAACCTTTCTGGCATTGTCAGGATTGTTGACAGTTGCCATGATATGCCCGCCGCCTATTCCCTCGCCTCCGTAGTGGTCGCACCCTCCACAGTGCAGGAATCGTTCGGGCGCGTGCCGATCGAGGCTCAGGCCATGGGGCGACCAGTTGTTGCATCCGATTACGGTGGATTTAAGGAAACGGTTATTGATAAACAAACAGGATGGCTGTTTCCTGTAGGGGATGCGGTAATGTTGGCGGAATGTATTCGTCAGGCGTTGGCCTTGAATGAGGAACAGCGTTATAATCTGGCTAATAACGCGATATACCATGTACGCGAGAATTTTACAAAAGAGCAGATGTGCAATAAAACCATGGAGGTTTATGCCGATATACTGCGCTCGAAATTCGGCGGGTTTATCAATTAACCTCTAACGGTCAGGGGATAATTTTCTCAATGCCAAATGTACGGGTTGTGGCACGGTTGTAATAATTGCCTTGTCTTTGTCCAGCCCTTCCGCAATTATTCTGGCGGCCTTGCTCGCGCTTATCTTAAACGGCTTCGATCCTTTAACGGCTTGCTCTAGCGGGGTGCTGACAAAACCGGGGCAAATCACATTGACTTTGACCTGACTTCCGTTGTCACGAAACGTTTTGCGCAGGTTTAACCCCAATCGCATTGTCGTCTGTTTTGCCTTGGCATAGGCGGGAAATTCCGGCATCGGCCTATATGCGGCCAAAGAGGAAACGACGGCAATCTGTCCTTTATCATCATCTAACATGCGACCCAGAACAGGCATAATGGTATGCATGGAGCCATCCACATTCACCGCAAAAATATCCGCCGTATCCTGTAGCGTTTCTTCTTCATTTGCCATGCCCGCATTGGCGATTAACAGGTCGATTGGTTGCTCTTTATCAACTTCCTCTAACCATTCCCTCATCTCTGTCTGGTCGCGGACATCAATGGCCTTTGAGGTAACTTTTACCCCGAAATTTTCACAGAATCTGCGCGTTTGGTTCAAACGGTCATGATCACGATCAGTTAGGATCAGTTGTGCTTTTGTTCCTGATCTATAAGAATTCAATGAATAATATTCTGCCAATGCGAAGCCAATACCGCTTCCGGCGCCTGTAATAAGAATGTTCTTTTTCATAAAATATACATATACACGATATATATGCTAATTCAAGCTTTATCAGGCAAACGCCGGCTGATCCATTCATAAAGAGGATATGGCAACAGTGTGAGTGTGCGAACCATTACCATCATCGGCCATGGAAATGCTATACGTCCCTTATTGCGGGTCAAGCCATCGGCTATCACACGGGCGGCTTGTGGTGCATCCATCAGGAACGGCATTTTAAAACGGTTGCGCTCGGTCAAGCGCGAGCGAACGAAGCCCGGGCATATCACGTTGATTTTTACCCCCAAAGGGGCTAGTTGCCCGCGTAGGGCCTCCCCATAGGCGCGAACGAAATTCTTGCTGGCCGAATAAGGCGGCGCGGAAGGCAGGCCGACATATCCCGCCATTGAGGAAACAAGGGCAATTTGGCCCGTACGCCTTTTTTCCATTCGCGGCAATATCGGATGAATGGTGTTAACGACACCATGAATATTAACGTCGAATGTCTCTTCTGCGGCTTTATACCCCCGCGCATTCAGTCCGATGCCGGCATTGGCAATGACCAGAGTCAGGGGAAGTGATTTATCGGCGGCAATAATCCATTCACTCATTGCGTCTTTGTCCGTGACATTCATTATGCGCGGATGAACGGTGGCGCCTTTGTCCTGGCAACGGCGTGTGACCTCCAATAACCGCTCTTCATTGCGGGCGCATAAAGAAAGCGTGACGCCTGTTTTCGCATAATGAAGAGCCAAGGATTCGCCAATGCCGCTGCTTGCTCCTGTAATCAAAATATGTGTCATTGTGAGTGGGCCTCTGCCAGTTGAATAAATTGTGAAACGCTTAAATTTTCCGCACGCAAGGTTGTATCAATCCCCAGATCTTCTAATATTGGCAGATAGGCTTTCAATGTCTGGCGGATCATTTTGCGGCGTTGCCCGAACGCGTTTTCCGTCAGATTTTCCATGATAGAAAATTCAATAGTGTCTGAACGGTGCTTGGGGGTAAGTTGAATAATGGCGGATGTCACCTTGGGCGGCGGTACAAATGCAGAGGCCGGCACATCAAAACAGATACGGCAATCACACAGCCACTGGCACAAAACGGATAAACGTCCATAAGGTTTGGTATTATCCCGTGCGGCCATACGCTCCGCTACCTCTTTTTGCACCATAACTGTAATGGATTGGTAGGCGGCCTCGCCCTTGCCATGAATATCACGAAGCCAGCCGATCAGAAGAGGTGTCGCGATATTATAGGGGAGGTTGGCGACAATTTTACGATGATTATCGCTTCCGAACTCCAACATCTCTTTTTTCAAGGCATCGCCGTGCACTAGGTCAAGGCGCGATGCGGCGGCGGCTTTCAGGGATTGCAGAGCACGGATAGCGCGTTCGTCAAATTCGATGGCGGTCATACGACGCGCCCCTTCCAATAGCAAGCCGCGTGTTAACCCACCCGGGCCCGGCCCGATTTCTATCACATGATCTGAAGGGGTTATCCCTGCCTGTCGGGCAATTTTACGTGTCAGGTTCAGGTCACAAAGGAAATTCTGTCCCAATGCCTTTGTCGCGCGTAAGTCATTGTCGGCAATAATCTCCCTCAAGGGAGGAAGTTGTTCGACCGGATCAGACACGGCGTTCAATATAAGCATCGGTTACAAGGTCACGTAAATATCGTTTCTGTAAAACATCCATACGCTGGGTTCCGATACGGTTTTCAATTTCCCGTTCCAGTGCAATATTCCCTGCACCACCTTCACGCCCGCATAACATGGGCACTACGATCGCCTGATCGGTGGTAATCTCGGCACCAATTTCGCCGATATTAATAGTCTCAACCGATCTAACGATATTAGAGGGAATCGCCGATGTTATATCATTATACTCACGCAAATCGGCATTCTGACGTCGCGATACCTGTTTCATAATATCGAGACATCCTTTAACATCCCGTTTGAATACCGCAACGTCGTCACGAACGGCTTTACGCTCCTGCTCGCTATCAGGCAAGGGGAAAACGGCAGTTTTGATGCGAAGCGATTGTTCGTTATTGTCGTTACCAAGACTGATTTTGCGTTTGTCGCGTAAGTAAACAATTGTATATCCCTCATCCTCGCGCAGGGGCTCGCTAACGCTATTCGGCTGCATTGTCTGAACGGCGGCACCGACAACCGGGCTCAATTGATCAGGTGTAATCCAACCTATAACACCGCCGTTGGCGGCACTTGCACTTTGTGAAAATTGGCGCGCCGCAGCGGGAAATTGCTTTACATCTCGCAATAACTGTCGTGACAAATCCTGTACAGCATTACGTGCTTCACTCTCATTGGCATTGTCCTCCAAAGGCAGGTAAATTTCCGCAATAAAATATTCGTCTTGGCCTTCGCGATTACGCAAACGGGTTAGCTCGGCATCGATATCCGCCTGCGTCAATGTAACACGCGGGCGGATTTGCTGTTGTATGACCTTATTCCATCCAATTTGCGAGCGGATTTGCTGGTACATCGTATCTAGGGGAACATTTTGTGCTTGCAGGATTTTTTTGAATTGGTCGGCGGGAATATTGTTTTGCTTTGCCAACTCGGCAAAGCCATTCTCGATTTCCTCTTGAGGAACTGTTATATCAAGGCGGTTTGCCTCCTGAAGCTGGATCTGTTCTGTGATCAGACCTGTTAAAACTTGCGGTAAAAGACGTTTTTTAAACTCCGCATTATTCGGCATTCCCGATGATTTTATGACCAGATCCAGACGGTCGGATAAATCCGTGTAGGTAATAATATCACCGTTCACCAC
>DCKW01000015.1 GCA_002320485.1 Micavibrio sp. UBA1664 | reverse complement strand
AAAGACAATCCGTTTTGTCAGATGTGCCTGTGTGACATATAATCGGTCAACAAGCCCTTTCAGGGTTTCCGCCTCCCACCGTGATTCAGGTTTTAACTCACGCGCTTTGTCCCTGAGCCACACAAAGGAAAATGTTTCGTTTAATCCGAAATAAACTTTCGCTACCGTACGAATATCCTGTTTTTGCTCCTCACTGATGCGGACGATATCACATACCGTATTCATAATAGGCAGAAGTGCGATACGATGCGCCGCATCTTTAGGAAAGCCGGCGTTGATATAGCGTTCTTGGCGTTCGGCAATAAACAGTAATGTTGATTCCGGTAAAAGAGAGTTCATGGATTTCAAAATCTCTTCAACACCTTTTTTGTATCGCTTGCCCGTTTCAATCAGGCCTTGTTCTTTTAAACTGTCGATACGGTAATGTTTTAAAAACCATGTGGTTGCATAATCGATAAAGGCCGAGATATTATCCAACGCCTCGATTTGGGAGAGGGCTGATGCCTTGTTATCTAGACTTTCGATGGTTTCATAAAGATCGCGCAAATTAAAAATCTCGCGAACGATGAAATAAACACGCGCAATCGTACAAGCGGGCGAGCCCGTGCGTGCCGTTTGATGCATCATATAAGCAGGCCCCATTCGGTTGACGATGGAATTTGCCAATTGTGTCGCAATAATCTCGCGGCGCAAACGGTGATTATGCATTTCCTTTTCATATTTTTTCTGAATGAGTGGCGGGAAATAATCCACCATCCATTCCTGAAACGCCGGATCGTTGGTAATATTACTGTCCAGCAAATCCTGAAACAGTTTGATTTTTGTATAGGAAATAAGGGTTGAAAGCTCAGGCGTTGTCAGGCCTTCATGCATTCTGGCACGCTCTTCCAATCCGGCATTGGTCGGTAAATATTCGATCTTGCGGTCCAGTCCGAACGTATTTTCCAAATGTTCGATCAATGCAGTATGACGCGGCAGTTTTTCATACGCATGATGGGCCGCCATGGAAATAGCTTGCGTTTGCTGATAATTATTACGCAGAACAAGAGCCGCCACATCATTGGTCATTTTCTCAAGTATTTTATTACGTTGCGTGACTGTCAGATCGCTGTTTTGCATGATTTGCTGAAACAGGATTTTTATGTTGACCTCAACGTCGGAAGAGTTCACTCCTCCCGAATTGTCGATAAAGTCGGCATAGAGTTTAACCCCCAATAAAGCCATGGCAATTCGTCCGGCATGGGTGACGCCCAAATTGGCGCCCTCGCCGATAACCTTGGTGCGGACCTCGTGGGCATCGATACGGATATTATCATTGGCCTTATCGCCGACATCGGAATGGGATTCATTCGGGGCCTTGATATATGTTCCGATTCCCCCGAACCATAAAAGGTCAGTCTGGGCCTTAAGCATCGCATTCATCAATGTTTGCGGTGAGACTTCCTTTTCCTCGATATCGAACCGTTTTTGGATTTGCGGCGTCAGCTTCAACGATTTGTCACTGCGGGAATAAATTTTTCCGCCTTTTGAAAGCAGGGTTTCGTTATAATGATCCCATCCTTTTACTTCGCGGAACAGGCGTTCGCGCTCTTTAAAGGATGTGCCCATGTCCGGATCGGGATCGCAAAAGATATGCAGATGATTAAACGCACCGACCAGGCGGATATACGGCGATAACAACATCCCGTTACCGAAAACATCGCCGCCCATATCACCGACTCCGATAACGTCAAAAGGTTGCTCCTGAATATTCATTCCCAATTCACGGAAATGGCGTTTAACGGATTCCCATGCGCCGCGCGCCGTAATCCCCATTACCTTGTGATCGTAACCCGCAGATCCTCCGGAGGCAAAGGCATCGCCCAGCCAGAAATTATAATCGGCGGAAATACCGTTGGCGATGTCGGAAAATGTCGCCGTTCCCTTGTCAGCCGCAACAACCAGATAAGGGTCATTATCATCATGACGGACGACGTTTGCAGGAGGTATGATTTTTTCCCCGTCGATATTATCGGTGATATCCAACAGGCCGGAAATGAATATTTTATAACATTCGATTCCTTCCGCCAGGTAGGCTTCACGCCCGCCTGTTAATGGCGGGTTTTTAACCACAAAACCGCCCTTTGATCCGACAGGAATAATGACGGAGTTTTTAACGTTCTGCGCCTTCATCAGGCCGAGAACCTCGGTACGGAAATCCTCGTGACGATCGGACCAGCGTAAACCTCCACGTGCAACCTTACCGCCGCGCAAATGCACACCTTCGACACGTGGGGAATAAACAAATATCTCTACAAACGGTTTTGGAAGAGGCAGAATATCGATTTTTTTACTATCCAATTTGAACGAAACGTGGGTTTTGTTCTGGAAAAAATTTGTACGGAGCGAGACTTCCATAATTTGCAAAAGAGATCGGAATATTTTGTCCTGATCAAAGGACGGAACCTCCTGTAACTGTTTCAGGATTTTCTTTTTATTGGTGGCCATTAATTCTTCGCGTTTGGCCTTGCTATGCTCCGGCTTGTGGCGAGCGTAAAAATACTCTAAAAACATATCGGCGATATCAGGATAATCCGTAATCGCCTGCATCATATAGGCCGGCGTATACTGGATTTTTGTCTGACGCATATATTTAACAAAGGCGCGCAAAATCAGCACATCCCGCCAAGGCATTTTGGCCATGGAGATAAGAGAGTTTAATCTGTCATTTTCCGATTCGCCGTTCCAGATTGCACGCAGTCCGTCTTCAAAAACCTGTTTGATATCACTGACAGGGCGGGCGTGAGCGGGATTCTTAAAGCGGATGCTAAAATCATGTATCCATACTCCGTCGTGTGCCGGCATTTGAATTTTAAACGGCCTTTCCGCTATCACTTGGAAACCGAAATTCTCCAAAATCGGTAATATATCGGAAAGAGTGACGGGAGTTTTCGGATTATAAATTTTCAGGTTAAGCTCATAAGCTTCCGCACCCTTGTTCTGATACAGGTCAAGGGCAAAAGCGTTGCTATCAGAAACTTCCTCAAGCTTTTGAATGTCGAACAGGGCATCCATTGGCATTGACTGATCCTGATAACCGGCCGGAAATGCGTTTTCGTACTTTTCACTTAAATAAAGGGCTTCACGCTCGGTATCATAGTGGTCAAGCAAGGTTTGCCGAACTTTCTCACCCCAAGTGCGCGCCGAATCAACAAGTTGTTGTTCGATCTTTTTATAATCATATTTTTTAGCAACGTTTTCTTCGGGAATTGTTATTCTGTAAATAACTCGTGCGAGAGGTGAATCGTCCAAAACGGTATAAAACGCCTCGCAAGTGCCACCAAGAGACTTTTCCAGTATAGTTTGCATTCGCACGCGTAAATCGGTTTCATATTTTTCGCGCGGCGTATAAACCAGACATGACACATACCGCTTGAAAGGATCTTCGCGAACATACAGGGCAACCTTTGGCTGCTCCTGCAAGGCCATGATGGACACTACATATTTCTGCAATAAATCAGTATCGATTTGAAACATTTCATCGCGCGGATATTTTTCCAGAATATGCATAAGTGCACGGTAATTATGGCTGTTATAACCATAACCCGAGCGTTCGAGGACACGCTCCACCTTATGCCTTAAATAAGGAATATCTTGAATAGAGCGGGAATAGGTAACGGATGTAAATAGACCGATAAACAGTTTTTCGCCCGTAACATTCCCTTCCTTGTCGTATGTTTTGATGGCAATGGCATCCATAGGCACTCGGCGGTGCACTGTTGCGCGCTTATTAACCTTGGAAATAGTCAAAGTCGGTTGCTGCATCCGTTTTTTCTGCAGATCCGAAGGAAGGGTGTCGCGCGTTTTATTGATATAAACAGGTTGTTTTTCGTCACTCAAAAGACCGAGCCCCGACCCTTTTTTAATTTTGGATTCAATCTGGTCGCCCTTGCTTTGCAAGCTGTACTCACGATAACCCAATAAAGTGAAATTATTATCATGAATGTATTTCAAAAATTCTTTGTATTCCTCAAATAACGCTTTATCGGGGGCGTTTTTGACCTTATCCAGATCGTTAATCGCGGTTTGTAGCGATTGACGCATTTCCTGCCAGTCTCGTGTGGCAAAATCAACATCTGTTACAACTTCGGAAAGCTTATTGCGCAAGGATTTCATACGCTCTTCGCTTAATATACCCTGCAATGTGATAATTAAAAGGGATTCGCGGGACATCCCGTTTGTATCGGCCTTTGTTTTTGCCTGAATGGATTGCAATTCGCCTTTTTTGTTACGGTCGACCAGTAACGTATTGTGTAAAACACCTTCGATAGTATAACCGTCATCCACACAATTCGCCGTTACGGAATCAATCAGAAAAGGTCTGTCATCCGTTACCATCACAATCAAGGTTTGGTCATGTTTGTCCTTTGCATTTTGTTTATGGGAGGGTTCAATGGATATTTTTGTTTCATCGGATTTACGTGTTTCAAGGGCGGTAACAGCCTGATCAAGTGCCTGGTCGAGAACATGGTCCGGAATATATGTATGGTCGCGGGATTGGGAAAGTTTTTGAATTTGGGT
This sequence comes from Micavibrio sp. UBA1664, assembly GCA_002320485.1. Lineage (GTDB taxonomy): Bacteria > Pseudomonadota > Alphaproteobacteria > Micavibrionales > UBA1664 > UBA1664. Next base: position 613 of record DCKW01000015.1, on the reverse strand, counting down.
GCGAAAGTCTTTAAACACAGGCATTTGACAGGGTTCTCTTTGTTATTATAGTCCTTAATATAAAACCGGCGGCCGATTTTTGGACCCTCACAATATCACTTTCCTATTCCATGGCAAATGGATTAAGCATGATGCAATGCGGCGTATATAAAAATTGATTTTTGGGTGCGAATTATCGTAAATAATAATTCTAAGCCACATTTATCAGGGAGATTATTTTATGGCATTATATCCGATGTCACCATATTGGCCCACACTCGTAGGTGTTCCACATTTAGATCCGACAAGCGCTTTTAAGAATAAGGTTGAAGTGACTGACAGAGCACAAACGCAAGACGACAATCTCGGGGAGGTAACCCCGGTTCCTAAAAGTTTTAAGGGTCCTGTTAAACCGGTCGTTGCGCGTCCAAGCATGACGCACACAATATTGGAAAATGTACGCAGACTAGGTTTGTAATCACAAACCGTTGCTTTTCTTTTCTGTATATGCTTTAACTGCATTCGGAAGTCGGCGCGGGCGAATCACTCGCGAATCTGGTCAGGCCGGAGACGGAGCAGCCATAACGAATTCATTCGGGTCGTGTCCGGCTTCCTTTTATTTCTTAATAATATC
>DCKW01000040.1:1706-3483 GCA_002320485.1 Micavibrio sp. UBA1664 | reverse complement strand
AAAAACGGCTTGGTAAAGGATGCACCTATTGTCTGAACAATTTCGTACAGACGGGCGCGAAATGATAGTTTTTCGCCCGCCCCTAGAATGTTGCGATGTTCCCATTCCGCGCTGACCCCCGCGCCGTCACTTGTGTTATATCCCGCACCCAATTTGATAGAGCGGAAGGCACGCTGCTTAACATTAAATATGACGGGCACAATTCCGTCATCGGGAAGAGTGTCAGGCAAATCAGTTTGAGCAGAGGCCAACAATCCCGTCGCATAAAGCGAGGCTTTTGTATCCTCCAGTTTTGCGGATTTCCAACAGTCACCCTCATTATATTCAACAAAATTTGCTAAATACTCCCGCTCTATATCGGGTGCTCCTTCAAAAACTGTCGGGCCGAAATGGGCATCGGGCTGTCCATGTACAAAAAAGGAGATATCGGCCTTATGGGCTTTTGTATCCAGCACGACCTTGTGCTGAACATCCAGATTGTAATAACAGTATTTGTCATTGATAGTACGATATAAGGCTCTTTGCGCCTCTAAAACCACCATAGCATCCAAGATATCACCCGCTTTCAGGCTGACTGTTTCTCCATCCGGAACCTGATCGAGAGTGACAGATCCGATTTTATAGACCGCCCCAGGGACGATGGTAAAAACGGTATTGGTTTTGTCGTCATCTGTTTCACTGTTAATTTCCGCATCGTAATAGCCTTTGGCCTTCATGCCTTTCAGCAAATCATCCGCCAATTGCTGATTACTTTTGACCTCATCCTCGCGTTGCTCGGCAATGGTTTCTATATATGTTTTAACCGCATCCATCCCGTCAAGCCCACGGATAGTAGTATTTCCATAGGCATTTTGGCGGGCGGTTACCATTAATAACGCTCCGCATATTATGACCGCTAATGGTTTCAGATATCGCCGCACGATTTTCCTTGTAGCTTTTTGACTTTATTCTTTTTATCAGGAATCTTAATGAAACGGAAAGGGTATATTCAGACATTTTGAAGGCAACACGCTATCAAGAATCATTGGAACAAGGGATGTTTTCTGCCGTTTGTAATGCATACCTTAAATTTTAAACTGATAAGGAGTTTATGATGAGCAATAGATTAAATAATAAAAAGATCGCGTTTCTGGCCACTGATGGTTTTGAACAGGTTGAATTGACCAAACCTTGGCAAGCCCTTGAAAAAGAAGGGGCACAATTACATCTTGTCTCGTTGGAAAGTGGAAATATCCAAGGATTTAACCACACTGATAAAGGCGATAGCTTTACTGTCGATAAAACTGTCGATGAAGTAAATGCCGCTGATTATGACGGGCTGGTTTTGCCTGGTGGGGTTCATAACCCAGATGCCTTACGCACCAACGATGCAGCCGTATCTTTCGTACGTGACTTTTTCAAACAGCACAAGCCTGTCTCAGCCATCTGTCATGGGCCATGGACACTTGTCGAAGCGGATGTTGTAAACGGGCGCACCCTCACATCATTCCCCAGTGTCAAAACCGATATTCAAAATGCGGGCGGCAATTGGGTTGACGAAGAAGTAGTGGTTGATAACGGCCTAGTCACCAGCCGCAATCCGGACGACCTGGATGCCTTTTGTAAAAAAACAATTGAAGAATTGTGCGAAGGCAAACATGAACAACAAGCCGCTTAACCCGTTTTTCCATTATTAAAAATAAAAAGGCCTTATGTTGAAGGCCTTTTTTATTGATCAGTGTATAAATTGGTGGACCCGATCGGGATCGAACCGACGACCTCTTGCATGCCATGCAAG
>DCKW01000040.1:0-1394 GCA_002320485.1 Micavibrio sp. UBA1664 | reverse complement strand
GACCTCTTGCATGCCATGCAAGCGCTCTCCCAACTGAGCTACGGGCCCAACGAAATGAAGTGATACTCAAAAAACATGCCTTTGGCAAGAAAAAAGGCGGATATTTTACCCGCCTTTTTTATTTTTTCGTTTTCCAGCCTATTTTTTACTGGCCAACAAATCGCGGATTTCTTTTAACAAGGCAATATCTGCGGGAACAGATGGCGCCGATGGAGAGGCCGGTTCCTCAATCGCTTTACGTTCGGCCGCTTCTTTAATCCGGTTTACACCGCGAACAAGCATGAAAACAACGAACGCCACAATCACAAAGTTAATGACTGCATTAATAAATAATCCGTAATTCACTGTTGCGGCTCCCGCCTCCTGTGCGGCGGCGAGGGTTTCGAACTCTTCCCCGCTCAAATTAACATACATGTTGCTGAAATCTGTTCCGTTCGTAAATAAACCGATAAACGGGTTCAACAAATCCTTTACCATTGAATTGACAATGGCGGTGAATGCCGCCCCCATTATGATACCGACGGCCATATCCATAACATTTCCGCGTGCAATAAAATTTTTAAATTCTTTCAACATGATGAAACCTTTCCCGGTCTGATTAAAAATTAATAAATAAAATGAAAGTTTTTCAATTAAAAAGTCAAGACCTCTTGTAATTTCATGACGGTACTTTTATTCTAGGTTTTGAGGATACGAGGTACATGAAAAAACAGCATTATAAACATTTATTTTTAGGCCTGAGCGCCGGTTTCTTTTTATCAACATCGGCATTTGCAGGATTCGAGTTTACGGCCCCTGTCGCACCGCCCCAACCACAGGCGATGCCCACACCACAAGGCGGCGATGCTTTGCTTCCGGTGATAGTTGAGGAAGGCGATATGTTGCCTCCAATAGTACGGGAACCGATACAAACCGCACCCTTGCCGATGAGTCCCGCCCCGATGGCAGCTCCTCTTCCAACCGCCAATAGCGGACAATATGATATGGCTGTCGGTTTCGGAAATGACCTTCCGATGGTTAGTGCCTTGCGTCAAATCATTCCTGCAGATTATACCTATTCATTAAATACAGGTGTAGACGGCGGTCAGAATGTATCATGGAACGGTGGCAAGGCATGGCCTGTTGCATTAAATGATATGCTCGCCCCGCTGGATTTGACATCCACGATTGAAGGCAAAATGGTTTTAATTCATCAAAAAGGCCAAATACAGCCGATGAACGATATTGTGCGCCCGTCATCACAGCCCGCGCCGATGGCGATGCAGTCAACGCAAAATCAAGCGGCCCCAATAGTCGCACCTGAACCGGTTTTGGCCGATCAATCAAAGCAGGGTACATATGTGAATCCCGCGCAACCTGCGCCAACAATGGAAGCGCCATCGGATACTATGCAA
>DCKW01000120.1 GCA_002320485.1 Micavibrio sp. UBA1664 | reverse complement strand
CCGCTTTTAAAAATGTTACCGAGAACATCTTTACTGAATGCCATAACAGGGCCAAGCCTTTCTGTTAGCGCCTCTTTATCCAGATTTTTCACCTCGTCAAATGACTGGGGAATGTCAAGCGTGGGAACGGTACGAGACAACCACTCCTGCCCGTTTTGATACGCCACTGGGATCAATTTAATGAAATCGACCATTTCGTTTACTAAAACCGGGATGGCGAACAACAAACCTATAATCAATAATATAAAAAATAACCCTAAAATCATAAGGGCGGAAAACCAGCGCGGAATTTTATGTTTTTGTAACTTTACAACTACTGGGTTAAGCAGATAAGCCACTGCAAAGCCGACAATAAAGGGTGCAAGAATCGGATTAAACAGCCATAGAAATATAACCACCGCGACAAAAAAGAAAATCCAGAATTGGAACGGCTTCTCTTGTAAATATGACATAAAGCTTATCCTCTGGTTAATAAAACATATGGTGCGGCATTATCGGATGTATCATTGTTGGAATACAATGTCATCCCCCGCCCCATTACCGCACTTTGCAGATCGTTGATCGATCCGGAATGACTTACACTAATAATGGCGTGGCGTGTACTTAACTGGCGCAAGCTCACTGTGCGTATCGCAGGGAGCGTCTCTAGCATTTTTTTCATGCCGACCCACTGCCGTATATTCGAAACATTAACTTGTATAACTGACTCAGTCACAGGGCTCTGCGCTGTTGTATAAGGCGATACTGCCGATGCCTGCGGCGTTTGCATGGCCGGTACCGCAGGCTGTCCGCCCGGGACATATGCTGTGGAGGCGTTCTGGGCAAGAGGTTCTTGTCCCAATGAATAATCGGGTATCGCGCGGTTTGAATAGCGCCCGACATAGGATTGAACCGCCCGCTCGTTAAACGTAACATTCACACTTGCCAGATAGCGGTTTTTTGAGAGTTTCTCGCGGTTAATTTCAAAACTGCTTACCATTGACGAAATGGCGGCCGCATCCGGTGTAGGGATATCCGGTTGATCGGAAATACGTTTTTTTAACACGTTGAATGCGTTGCTTCGCGCCTGATTTAATGCCTTTTCACGCGCATCGATTGCATTATCACCCTCGACATCGACAGCCAAATTGCGGACGGTATAATCCACCGCATTTGCCGCAGGTGACATCAAGATAAATAAGGCAATAACGCATAATAATAAAAAACGTATCTGCATAGGATTTAGTCCCTTTCTTTTACCTTTTATAAAGCATTTTCCCTCACAATTTTCAATAGATTGATTGATTCTTTGATTTAGATCATAATAATAAGGTTCTTTAATTCTTAAAAACAGGCAAGACGGATAATGGATACTCATACAAAAACTCAACCGAGCCAGGAGGCAATAAAAAGTTCTGAGCATATGTGGAAACATTTTGTTTTCGCTAGCAAAATTTGCGGTTCAGCCGTCGCCGTTATATTAATCGGGATGGCTGTATTTCTTGTATAAAACACTTTTTTGTTTTTTGTATCTTATAGGGGTGTCTGTCATTTTGGCAGGCACTTCATTCGCTGTTAAAGGCCAGGAAGCCGCCCACAACTATACAATCAACCTGACCGACACTCAGGATAACTATCAGTTAAACTCTCGCACCTATATTGTTGCCGACCCTCAACGTAACATGACAATACAGGATATAACGTCCGCTTATAACGCCGGTGAATTGAAATACCGTAACACCAATCCGGATAACCTGCTGCTTGATTATGAAGAACATGCATTCTGGTTAGTATTTTCTGTTGAAAACGAAACACGGTCTCCCGACTGGTTTATTGATATTGGCGGATTGGCCAATGGCCGTTCAGGAATTACCGATAAATTTCTTGTCTATGAAATGACTCAAAGACAGATTTTTTACGACGGGTTTCAGGTGGGATCGAAAAACAATCCGGTCATCCGCAATTTCCGCTATATTCCCGTTAGTGTTCCCAGCATGCAAAAGGCCGTGTTTATTATGTATGTGGAACCCACCATCTTCAAACGCATCAGCTTGAATTTAAGTTTTAAGAAAAACAGCATCGATACATCATCAACGATTGCCAGCATATATATATCCTATATTCCTGTCTTTGCCATCGCCTCGCTGCTTGTTATAATTATCGGGTTTGTCGTTACAAAGAATGCGGGTTTTATTCCTCTCGGATGTTTTTATATATTTATGACGGCATGGTATGCCTGTATCGAATTACCGTTTTATTCCAATTTTCCGGGGATAGGATGGCTGTCGACATTTTATCCCGTCATCAATTGTTTCCTAATATGTTTAGGGGCGCTCCTCACTATACCTGCTCGTTATAATACAAGTCCCTTGCGCATTTTTCTTATGGGATTTTTAGGATTTACAATCGGCATTACCGCATTCACTTCGATTGTTTTCCCGATTAATACGGAACTGCAGTCCTATTTCACTAACGGTTTTTCAATTTTTTGCCTGTTATGCGCGCTCCTTTATTTAGGAGTAAACGAGACATATTTCATTAAACCGCCTGCATTATGTTTGGCCGGATGGATATTATTTTATCTGGTCGGGCAAATGGTAAAACTGGCCGCTTTCATGGGGTATATACCCATCAGCTTTTTCAGCGTTCATGCCGGCTATGCCATGTTTTTCCCAATGACGGTTATTGCCGTTATAGGCGTGATTGTATCCATCAGGAGCGAACAGGAAAGAAAGATGAACCTGTTTATGCGTCAAGCGGAAAAAGCCAACACGTTATTGCAGGCAAAAAAAACAAAAGAGGAAAACGACCACTCCCGTCTTTTACGTGTTATCGAACGTGAACGTGAAGTGATGGAGGAATTGCGAAACCGCGAATCCGAAAGAACAGAAGAAATGCGCCGGGCAAAGATTGTGGCCGACGAGGCCAATCATGCAAAATCTGCGTTTCTGGCGGTGGTTAGTCATGAAATCCGCACTCCCATGACCGGCATTATGGGCATGATCCGGATGTTACAGGATACTGACCTGTCTGCAGATCAAAAAGATTACCTGATGACCATTAAGGATTCAGGGGATGCAATGCTTGCCCTTCTGAACGATATTCTCGATTTTTCAAAAATCGAGGGCGGTGGAATGACACTGGAGAATATCCGATTCGATTTACGACGGGTGTTAAACGGCGTTCAAATGTTGATGAAAGGACACGCCGACCAAAAGGGTATCGCCATTCGCCTGAATATTCATGAGAATGTTCCCGAGACAGTCTATGGTGATCCGACACGCTTGCGCCAGGTTATCTTGAATCTTGTAGGAAATGCCCTGAAATTCACGTCCAAAGGTCATGTCGGCATTAATGTATTTCTGGACCCCGCTCACGAGGCGAACAAGGATGACTCTCATCGTTGTGCCATCTATTTTTCTGTGGAAGACACCGGCATAGGTATTTCCGAAGAAGCACAAGAAGATCTGTTCACACCGTTTTCACAAGCTGATAGTAGTATTTCGCGTAAATATGGCGGAACAGGATTGGGACTTAGCATTTGCCGTCGTCTGGTCGAGGCAATGGAAGGTGAAATCAATCTGAAAAGCCGTGAGGGCAGTGGCTCTACGTTTTTCTTCACTCTTCCGTTCGACACGGATTCCGAGGCCACATTGTCCAGCGCAGATGAAACCCAGGCCCTTAGCAATGATGAAACAGTAGAAGAAACTGTTGAACAAAGCTCGGCTCACAAACCCCGTGAGTATACACAAGCCTATGACAGCAACAGGAAACGCTTTTTAATTGTTGATGACAACGAAGTAAACCGTAAAGTGGTTAAGGCCTTTTTGGACAAGGCAAATTATGAATCCGTTATTATCTACAGCGGGCGTGAGGCCCTGAAATTATTAAAATCCGACAAACGTTTTGACGCGGTTTTTCTGGACATAGAAATGCCGGATATGAACGGATGCGAAGTCGCCGAAAATATTTTGCAGGATACATCCATATCCCATATTCCGATCATCGCCTTGACCGGAAATATAGCTATAGAGGATTTACAGCAATATAAATCGATAGGGTTTAAGGGGTATGTAGCTAAGCCTGTTATACCTGAAGAATTGCTCGAAATGATTGACCA
>DCKW01000123.1:2786-11031 GCA_002320485.1 Micavibrio sp. UBA1664 | reverse complement strand
CATATTTAAATAGTCGTAAGTTATCGTGTAAAGATACGAGTAACGGATCAAATCTGTCGTAATTCCCCATCGCCCCTATATATTGAGCATATTCCCCTTGTAAATAAGCCACTTTATTTCCCTTGTATTTCGTACTTATATTTTTTTTGTTATCCAAAATTAATTGGAAAAGTTTACAATTTAGTTAAAATCCAATCTATTTTTAGGATGCCATAAAATATTTAACAGAATATAAAGATAAGGAGATTTAAAATAATTATAGATCAGGAAAATGTGAATATTTTAATGTTTGGTTAACCCTTTATTTACTTTAAATCCCTATTCTATATACTGTTAAATACAAAAAATAAGTCAGGGTAAGGGAAAACATGACATCAATAGGACAGGTACCACAATTACAACCAAACTTGATTCAAAGCGCGCCGCAACAGGTCAGCCGTCAACCCGTTCAATCACAAACACAGCAAGCCAGACAGGATCAATCCTCGGATGTATCCGAAACTAAAAACTTTCAAAAGCTGGCGGAACAAGTTCTTGCTAAACGGGCATCCGGTGAAGTTGTGCAAAAACCTGCCATAGAGCGCGGTCAGGTTCTTGACCTCGTCGTTTAAATATTAATTTTTTAAAATAAAATCTTAGGCATTCCCTTTTGTTTCGGAAAACATAAGGGTTAGATTTTCCAACGTCCATTCATCGTCATTTTGAAAAAGACTAGGAACATCCTTATTATCCGACAAGGCAAGCGAGACTGAAAATCTGTCCGCTTCACGCATAGCACTGTCTATTCCGGTTTCCATGGCTTCGATAATCTCGTTTTTTTGCAAATCTGCATATTGAACCAAAACTTTGAAAATTGTATTGCCTACTCCATCCAATAGGAAAAAACCATGCCATGCACTTTCATTGGTTTGAGCAATACATCTTTCCATACAGTCTCGCGGGATGGATCGCGTTGCGGTGATAATCAAAGATATTTTGACAATCTTGGCCTCTTCATTCCATTCCAAAGCTATATCGTAACATCCTTGCTTGCCGTCACACGTAAAATGTAACCGTGTTTTTGTCACTCTTTGATAATCATACCCCGATGATTCAAGCAAATCTTCAAACTCATTTAACGGATTATATAGTGATTGCTGTGATAATGCCTTTAAAGCCGTCATGCGCCTAACCCTTTTGATTGTCTTCCAAAGAAGAAATTCTTTTTTCCAGCGATACGAGGCGCAGTTTAATCGATTCTACTTCATCTGCCAGTTTTAAGAGGTTTTTGATGTCCGATGTTTTATGACCGAGCGATTTTAAAACATCATTGCCAAGGCCCGCAATCGCATTGGCCAAACCTGTCAGGTCATCCGATATTTTATCCTTCCGCATAATATAAAGTGATAGCAGAAAAACAAATAACGCCCAAGTCTGTTTATTCGGAAATATTCGCTTGTTCCTGAATAACTCGAATTTCTTGCGTCCTTGCAGTCATTTCCCATGCTGACAAGTTGGATCCTATAATCCCCGCATAACGGGCAGCGCGCTGACTTTGATAAGCAACCTTTTCTTGAGGGTTAAGATACGCTTCATCGGGCACTGCGTTTTCATTCGCAAGCATGTCAGGACGGAATGCGGCCCATGTCAATAAGCGGAAATCGTCATATAGTTTATGATCAGATGGCATTGAGGGGTATTGATGACTTAAAATATGATGCATATTTTCGTGAAAAACAACCTCGACCAATCTTTCAAAACTTAATCCGTTCCAGTGCATTTTAGCGTTCAAGTAAATGCTTTTGTCTTGAGGGCTGTAAAGGCCGTTCGCCTCCCCTTTTAAAGGGGTAAAAACTATTCTGGGTGCGGTAAGAGTCGTCGCCATACCATATGCTTGTAATTGTAATGCAACAAGCCTGCTGACGACATTTGAAAGTGATACCCCGTCCAGATTTTCACGATTACGCAAATCGGTAAATTCAGGATCGGATATAATTAAATCAATCAGATAAAGCCGCCCTTGCGCCTCCCATTGCCAAAAACCAGGTGACAATGATTGTGATAACATGTTTTTTTCGGCGTAATTAGTCTGCCAACTGGCATCTGTCAAACCTTCTTCATATGCCGAAGATTTGCTTTTCTCCGCACCCTTATACCAAACCGAACATGACCAAATGGTAACGATCATGAGCGCAATAAATTTTAAATATTTCATGCAGTTTATCTTTTAATAGAGTAACCGCAATAAGTCAATATTATGTTAATTTTATTGAAAGGCTACTTCGTTAAAGGATCGTAATTTACGACTATGTAATTTTGCAGGTCCGATCTCACGCAACATACTCATGGTCAATAATCCGATCTGAAGATGTTGATTTACACGTTCACGGTAAAAACTATCTGCCATTCCGGGCAGTTTCAGCTGACCATGAAGCGGCTTATCGGACACACATAACAAGGTTCCGTAGGGAACACGAAATCTGAACCCGTTTGCGGCAATGGTTCCGCTCTCCATATCTAGCGCGATTGCACGCGATTGACTGAGTGGCAGGTTTTGACTTAATGATGGCTGCAATTCCCAATTACGATCGTCAATTGTTGCAACAGTGCCTGTACGCATGAAACGTTTGATATCATACCCTTGCTCACCTGACACTTGACCTGCTGCCGCCGCAAGAGCTTGTTGAATTTCTGCCAGCGCAGGAATTGGAATAGACGGATGAAGATCGCGGTCAAGAATATTATCAAGGCGTAAATAGGCATGCGCCAAAACATAATCACCCAATTTCTGGGAATTTCTTAATCCCGCACAATGTCCCAGCATTAGCCATGCATGCGGTCTCAATACGGCTATATGGTCGGTGATTGTTTTGGCATTGGACGGTCCGACGCCAATATTGACCATTGTAACACCGTTGCCGTCCTCCCGTTTAAGGTGATATGCAGGCATTTGCGGCATACGCGTGATCGGTTTCCCCTCTCCCGGCTCGACAAATTCAGTGTAACCTTGCGTTTTACCGGATGTAATCTCATGACCCAAACGTATGAATTCATCGATGTAAAACTGGTAATTCGTAAAAATTACATAGTTTTGAAAATGTTTGGCCGATGTCCCTGTATAGTGTTTTAAACGCGAAATACTTAAATCGACGCGCGGGGCTGAAAACAAAGAAAGCGGCCGCGGCTGGCCTGCCTTTATTTCATATCGGCAATTGGCAATCTCATCATCCATAATTGACAAATCCGGCTGATCAAATAAAGCAGGAAATGCTTCCATGGCTTCGGGTGACAAATCCTGTTCAAGGTGAAAATATTCCGCCAATGCAAAATGAATGGGTATCGGCACGTCGGAATATCCGATTTCGATTTTACCACCATGATTTTCAAGTAATAAGCTCATTTGCTCTTTATAATAATGATCAAAAATATCGGGCCGGGTCACCGTCACGCCATATACACCGTCACGCGGAACAAATCCATAAGACAAGCGCGGATCGCTACGATGAATTTGTTTAGGCGCAAAACGGATCATCGGATAACAGGCCGATACACGTTTTTTCGGCAATTTACCCTTGGAAAATTCGTCAAAAGATTTTTTAAGGTGATTGATGGATTTTAAGTAAAGCCGCTCGATTTCCTCGAAAGCGTCTTGAGATGTTTTAAATGATTTGAACGTCATGAATATGATTCTATCATGTATCTTTTAAAAATCCACCTGATTGCATAGACCATAGCATTGCGTAATGTCTATCTTTGGCAAGCAACTCCTCATGCGTTCCGTCTTCAACGATTTTCCCCTCTTCCATTACGACAATTCTATCCAGATGCGCGATTGTTGACAAACGGTGGGCAATGGCAATAACGGTTTTGCCTTTCATTAACTCAGCAAGGGAATCCTGTATGGCCTTTTCGGATTCACTATCCAGTGCGGATGTTGCCTCATCAAGGATGAGGATCGGCGCATCCTTTAATATCGCGCGAGCAATCGCGATACGTTGCCTTTGTCCCCCGGAGAGTTTTACACCGCGCTCCCCTACCAAGGTTTCATACCCCTGTGGCAGTTTTTCTATAAATTGATGGGCGTGCGCCTTCTTCGCCGCTTCTATCACCTCTTCATCCGCTGCATCCAGACGCCCATAACGGATATTTTCCATTAAACTGCGATGAAACATATCTGTACTTTGCGGGATAATCGCAATCTGCTCTCTCAAAGATTGGCGATTACAATTATAAATATTTTGTCCGTCCATCAAGACGTGCCCACCAGTAGCGTCAAAAATGCGAAGCAACAATTGTGTGAGCGTTGTTTTTCCGGCACCGCTATGTCCGACTAAACCCACCTTTTGCCCCGCCGGAATGGAAAGATTGAACTGATGAAACACATTTTCGTCACCATAGGAAAACTCCACGTCCTTCAGATCAACAATTCCTTTTGTAATTTTGAGGTCAGGGAAATCCCTGTCATCGTCAAGGATGGCGGTCTTTGTAATGGCCTGCATACCCTCCTTGATCTGTCCTATGTTTTCAAACAGACCAACCATGGTTTCCATCATCCACCACGACATTTGCATCAAACGCAATACTAGCGGCAAAATCATTGCAATGTCGCCGAGACCAAGGGCGCCATCCTGCCAGCGCGTTACCGCAAAATAGAATGCCGCAATCATAAATGCGACTGATAAAATCTCTAGCCAGATATACATGCTGTTCATTCTGTGCCAGCTATATGTGCCGGATTTGGACGATACATTCATAACTTTGGTCAATAAGCGGTCTTCATGATGTTTCCGGCCAAACAGAAACACACCTAAAATATTATTGAGACTGTCAACATATTGACCGCGAACCTTCGACATATCATCATATACCGTCACCGATGCCTTAATAATGCGCGGCACATGATAATAGGCCATAACGGCAAGCCCCAATAGCCATACAAGCGTAATAACAAGAAATGTTAAATCAACCGATGCAAACAGGAAAATGGACGTCAGAAGGACGAAGAATGCAAATCCGACACTGGTCAAAATGGTAAACACCATTTGAACTATGGCAAACGGTGTTTCCAGAACTTTACTGGATAGGCGTCCTGCAAACTCGTTTTGAAAAAAACTGTAATCATGATGATACATGTATAACGATAATTGCCGTTGAATCATTCTCAGAAAAGGTGGGCGTATTTCCGCCAACCACGCCGTAACCAAACGGGCCAGCAACGGTTGCGCAATCAAAAACAAAATTATAAACCAGACAAGGTTTCCCCCGAATTCAATCCATATGTTTGCAGGATTATCGTTCAGTTGGAACGTATCGATCATCACCTTAACGTAATATGGACCCAAAGCCTCAAATATACTGGATACCGCCTGCGCTAAACCCATCGCAAATAAAGGCCATTTGATTTGCCGCAGGAAAAACCATATGAATTTCCACAAGCTAACCTTCGGGATATCGCGAATATCAGCATCAGACGGAAGATTTTCCGGTGTCACATAATTTTTGAATGGGTTAAACATAGCATGACATAGCAGGAAAAATACCGCATGTCACCTTCTCTTAAGCTGAAAAAATCTCACCAATCTCAGGAAGTTTTAATGTCAGTCCTGCCGCTTTGAACGCATCAACGGTTTTTTTATGGTCTATTTCAATGGGCGGAAATGTATCGAAATGCATACCGATTACCTTATCTGTATTCACAAACCCTGCCGCTTTAATTGCATCTTGCACACCCATTGTAAAATGATCGCCAAGACATAAAAATGCAAAATCTATATTAAATTTTTCTGCGATCAATTTCATATCATAATGAAGTGCGGTATCGCCGGAATAGTAGAAACATCCACCCTCCCATGAAATTACAAATCCTGCAGGCACCCCTGCATAACTTCCATCCGGAAATGATGATGTGTGAACGGCATTAACCATTTTTATGTTGATGCCCTCCCTATTAATCGTACCGCCAATATTCATTGGAATTGTATTATCAATACCCTTTTTGTTACACCAGTTTGCAACTTCAAATGTGGCTATAACCGGACAATGGGATTGTTTGGCAATCATTTCGACATCCAGAACATGATCTTCGTGCCCATGCGATAGTAATATATAATCCGGAACAATTTCCAACAGGTTTATGATACCTTTAGTCGCTTCGTTGCCTGTGATGAACGGATCGAATAATATTTTCTTTCCATTAACCTCAACCATAAAGGTTGAATGTCCGTAATATGTGATGTTTACCATCGGTTTATTCCTCGATACCCAATAAAGATCTTGCATAACTGTCCGCTGTAAATGGTTGCAGGTCGTTAATTCCCTCACCTACACCTACAGCATGAATCGGTATACCGTATTGATCTGCCAATGCCACCACAACGCCGCCTTTTGCTGATCCATCCAATTTTGTCACAATCAGACCGTTTATACTGACAAGCTCTTTAAAGGTTTCAACTTGCGACAGCGCATTTTGACCGGTTGTTGAATCCAGAACAAGTACAGTCGAGTGTGGGGCATCTTCATCCTGCTTTTGCAAAACACGAATAATTTTTTGCAATTCCTCCATCAAGTTCTTTTTATTATGAAGGCGGCCTGCCGTATCAATCAACAGAATATCGACATTATCATCCTTGGCTTTTTGATATGCTTCAAATGCTACAGATGCTGGGTCTGCACCGATATCTTTTGTAACGACATGACAGTGGTTACGCTCGCCCCAGACTTTTAACTGGTCAACGGCGGCAGCACGAAATGTATCGGCAGCGGCCATCATGACCTTTTTCCCATCGCGCTGATATCGTGCGGCAAGCTTTCCTATTGTTGTTGTTTTTCCGGCGCCGTTTACGCCTGTCATTAATATAACATTGGGTTTCGTCTCCGAACGAATGTAAAGAGGTTTGGCAACAGGCTTTAAAATACCAGTAATTAAACTGGCAAGCACTATTTTGATTTCATCCTCGTCCACCTCTTTACCAAAACGGTTTTCAGAAAAATCCGCAATGATCTTTGCGGCTGTTTTGGGCCCTAGATCCGCCATGATTAAAGCTTCTTCCAGCTCTTCAAGCGCGGCGTCATCCAATTTACGTTTGGTCAGTACATCGGTGAATTTTTTTGATGATTTTTTCAGTCCACCTGAAAGACGGGAAAGCCATCCGCCTTCCTCAGTATGATCGGAAAGCTCCTCCAATTCCTTCACGTCATCAAGAATTGTATGCGATGGGACAGGCGCTGTATCCAGCTCCTCGATAATGTCCTCTTCAGTTTCTTTAAGATCGTGCTTCTGATCCTCGGATAAATCCGATTCATAATCGGTTGAGGGCTCTATATCAGGGTCCTTTTCACGGTGCAGCAATCTTTCATCGCGTGCATCCTGATCCTGTTCTTTAGAATTATTCTTTCGTCGCCAAAATATCATGCCCATACTTAAGCAGGGATTCTGTTTTCTGGCAAGGCGGAAAAATACCTACAATACCCGTCCGCTTAACTGCATCTTTTGATAATTTTCGATATGAATTTTAACCAATGACCCCGGCTCAAGATCGCGATCAAGAACTACATCGGCAAAATGCTCCGTTCTGCCATGGCCGTTTTGCTCGATAATCGCAGTTGTAGTTTCACCAAGGCGGTCAATATTAAACCGCACCATTTGTTTTTCACCTGCTTCACGCAGGCGTTTTGCGCGCTCCTTACGGACAGATGAATCTACTTGTGGCATCTTGGCGGCGGGTGTCCCGTCCCGTTCGGAATAGGGAAAAACATGCAAAAATGTCAGATCGCATTCATCGACAATGTTTAATGTATTTTCAAACATCTCATCCGTCTCAGTCGGAAATCCTGCGATAATATCCGCACCGAATACGATATCGGGGCGTAGCGAGCGGGCCTTATCACAGACACGGATAACATCATCACGCAAGTGACGTCGTTTCATGCGTTTCAAGATCATATCGTCGCCCGCTTGCAACGACAAATGCAGATGCGGCATAAAACGTGGTTCATTTTCAATCAACCACCATAAATCTTCATCAATTTCAACAGGGTCCAATGAGGATAAACGCAGGCGAGGCAGATCAGGAACAAGCGCAAGCACACGACGGATCATTTGCCCTAAAGCAGGTTTACCCGGCAAATCTGGGCCATACGACGTAATATCTACACCTGTCATGACAATTTCTTTAAATCCCTGTGCAACCAGATGGCGTACATTATCGGCAATCATGCCCATGGGAACGGAGCGTGAATTCCCGCGACCATAAGGAATAATACAAAA
>DCKW01000123.1:0-2392 GCA_002320485.1 Micavibrio sp. UBA1664 | reverse complement strand
ACAAGATGGCTGGCGGTTTCTTCGACGTCCATAATGTCATTAATGATTATTTTTTCTTGGGAGTGTAGACCCCATGTTTTTGCATCCAGTTTCAGGTCATTCCCAATGACGCGATCAACCTCTTTCATTGCGGCATAACCCTCGGGATCAATCTGCGACGCACATCCCGTGACTATTATTTGAGCCGTGGGATTTTGTTTACGGGCACGGCGGATTGCCTGACGCACGCTTCGTTCCGCCTCCTTTGTAACGGCGCAACTATTAACAATGATGGCATTTGTTAGCCCCGCATCGCTGGCATGCTTACGCATAACCTCGCTTTCATACGCATTCAGCCGACATCCAAAGGTCAATATTTCCGGAGCTGTATTCATCCCGCCGTTATAAACGAACAAAACATACAATGGAAAGTTAAATTTTTTAACTTTTACGCCTCGATTATGCATCAGTGTTTTACTCAATTACATAGCAATTTAACAGAGTCTTGTAAGATTATTGTTTTTTACAACTAAAAAGTGTTAAAAATTTGCATCTTATACATTTTATTCTTTAGATTACAATTATACTTCCAGTCAGAAAACAGGATCGAAATTATATATTTTCGACCCTATTAATCATTCATGAAAGGAGAGAGTGATGTTAGTAACCCATCCCTATGTTAAAAACGTGCATGTTGAAGAGGCGCGCCTCGCCGACGGCACTCTGGATCGCGTTTTAGTAGTCCAGTCAAAAAAAAGACGCCCTGAGTTTCTGAATGGGCACAATGATAATGATATGCAGGAATTGCTACGCCAATTGCAATCCCTTGATACTTTGGCAAAGCATGGCTTTGCCGATTTTAAACGCGTTGAAATTCGCGAAATAAATTAAGCCCGCCCTTCACAAGTTATTGCTCCAAACCGCTTGAATAGAAGAATTAAGCGGTTTTTCTTTGCCTGAATGCGGATGTAACCACTCTATCCATTCCCAATACCCGGCTCTATTATAAAACCTGTGGTTGCAATAATACGATTATCGGTGATGGTTTTATTCTTATCGTTGGCATTGGTATGCCACACTTTCCCATCTTTTGCGCAAACAAAAGGAGCCATTGACTATAATACAGCAAAGCATCGGTATGAATTTTATGACGGATCAGCATGGAAACCATTCCTGCTCACTTTATCAAGCTTTCCCTGCCCAAAAGAAAGTGAAATGGAATACGATACATTGCTAAAGGCATATAAATATTGCAATGGAATATATTGGGTTCATATATTAGGCATTATAACCCTTGATTTTTGTAGTAAGGGTGGAATGATGGATTTTACAGGAAGTCGTTATCGTTATTGTAATGGCCTGACTTGGGTAGCGATGAATTAAAACCTGGCGACATTTTCCCCGAAATTAAAACGGAAACCATTTGACAATACGCCTTTGACCATATTATAACCCTATCAAATTCATGCAACTGGAATGGTTTTCAGTGCTTAACGGTACCCCCAAGTCGGCGAAGACGCTCACTGGGGTCAATTGGTTTTTGGATAATGTTTGAGTCTTTGAGCGATAAACTTGGTGGAATTTTTGACGGCCTGATGGGTCGCAAAACATTATCGGAAGATGACGTTAATGCCGCAGCGCGCGAAATCAGGCTGGCCTTGCTAGAGGCTGACGTCGCTCTGCCTGTTGTTAAAGATTTTATCAATACTATAAAAGAAAACGCCATTGGTCAGGATATCATTAAAGGCGTCAATCCTGCTCAACAGGTTGTCAAAATCGTCAATGATGCTATCGTTGACATGCTCGGCGGTACAGAAGGGGAAACAGATTTAAGCCTTAACACCCCTGCTCCCGCCGCTTTCCTGATGGTTGGCTTGCAAGGATCGGGTAAAACCACATCTACGGGTAAAATTTCAAAATTATTGAAAGACAAATCAGGCAAGAAAATCCTGATGGCATCCCTTGATGTTTACCGCCCCGCCGCGCAAAAGCAACTGGCGGTATTAGGCGAACAAACAGGCATTGATACGCTTAATATCATTGAAGATCAAAAACCTGTAGATATTGCGAAGCGTGCCATGGATGAGGGCCGCAAAGGTGGATACGACATAGTTTTCCTTGATACGGCTGGGCGGTTATCTATCGATGACGACTTGATGCGTGAAGTTGAACAGGTGCGCGATGCCGTTAAACCTGTGGAAACATTATTGGTTGCAGATGCAATGACCGGGCAAGACGCCGTCAACACCGCCAAGATTTTCGACGAGCGTGTTGGATTAACAGGTATTATGCTGACCCGTATTGACGGGGATGCGCGCGGCGGGGCTGCAATGTCCATGCGCGGAATTACCGGAAAACCGATAAAGTTGCTCGGAACAGGTGAAAAGCTTAACGAAATTGAATTTTTTCATCC
>DCKW01000099.1:1798-2838 GCA_002320485.1 Micavibrio sp. UBA1664 | reverse complement strand
TTTATCCCTTGTCAAAAAGCTGGTCGATCTGCATGGCGGTGATATAAAAGTTGAGAGTGAAGGACAGGGAAAGGGATCAAAATTTACCGTTACATTCCCTGCCGTAGAGATTGACTCCGTCGAAGTTGGCATTAGCAACAATATTCCGGCGCAGCCAAATCGCGATAAAGTACTTAATATTCTTGTCATTGATGATAATAAAGAAGCGGCCATGACAATCGGTATGATGATTGAATTGTTCGGTCACCACTACACTATGGCACATACAGGTCAGGAAGCACTGAAAATTGTCAAAGAAATCAAACCTGATGTGGTATTATTGGATATAGGGTTACCGGATATGACCGGATATGAAGTCGCCCAGCAACTCAAGAAAATGCCTGAGATGGACCACGCCGTCCTTATTGCCCAAACAGGGTGGGGAAGTGACCGAGATAGGGCCAAAGCCCGGGAGGCCGGATTTACAAAGCATCTGGTCAAGCCGGTTTCAATAGAGGATCTGGAAAACACGATTAACGAAACACTACATTAAAAAAGGCGGTTTGTGACCGCCTTTTTATTTTTTAAAAGTCCCAGTCTTCGTCTTCGGTCTCTTCAGCCTTACCCATGACATAAGATGACCCCGACCCGGAGAAAAAGTCGTGGTTTTCATCTGCATTAGGCGAGAGTGAAGCCATGATAGCGGGGTTGGGTTTTGATATTTCGGCAGGGAATAACGGATCAAATCCTAAATTCATCAAAGCCTTATTAGCATTGTAATGTAGGAATGTTTTAACCTCTTCTGTCAGGCCAACCTCGTCATACAGACTTTCCGTATATTTCACTTCGTTATCATATAAGTCCATGAGCAGACCAATGGCAAAATCCTTGATTTCCAGTTGTTCCATCGGTGTGGCCGCTTGATAAGCCTTCTGGAATTTATAGCCGATATAATATCCGTGCACCGCCTCATCCTTGATAATCAAGCGGATCAGGTCAGCTGTATTGGTTAGTTTGGCACGGCTGGACCAGTGCATCGGCAGGGAAAATCCTGAATAAAA
>DCKW01000099.1:0-1495 GCA_002320485.1 Micavibrio sp. UBA1664 | reverse complement strand
GGCAGGTAAAATCCTGAATAAAACAAAAAGCTTTCCAGAAATACGCTGGCAATTTTGCGTTTCATCGGATTGTCGGTTTTGTATTCCTTTAAAATCAGGTCCGATTTACGTTGCAGATATTTGTTATCCTCACTCCATGTATAGGCGTCATCGACATCCTTCATCGAACATAATGTTGAAAAGATGGATGAATAAGAGCGTGCGTGCACGGCCTCCATAAAGGATATGTTAGACAATACCGCTTCCTCGTGCGGGGTGATGGCATCCTCCATCAATGTGGGCGCACCCACAATATTCTGGATGGTGTCCAGCAAAGTTAGTCCCGTAAAAACACGAATGGTCAGGCGTTGCTCGTCACCGGTAAGCGTTCCCCATGATTGCACATCATTGGACAACGGCACTTTTTCGGGCAGCCAGAAATTGGATGTCAGGCGGTTCCAGACCTCAAGGTCCTTGTCATCCTGCACACGGTTCCAGTTAATGGCCTTGATCCGGTTTATTGCGGTATTTTTCACTGTTGCCGTCTCGCCGCCATTATCGTTGCTTTCTTCCAGATTTAATTGAGCGCTCGCTGTCATATTTCTAACCCTTTATTTTTTCTTTTATATTATAATTCCCTAAAGACTACAGGATACACATCCCTGAACCTCTGTTCCTTCCAAAGCCAGTTGGCGCAGACGGATATAGTAGATCGTCTTGATCCCTTTCTTCCATGCGTAAATCTGTGCCTTGTTGATATCGCGCGTTGTCGCCGTATCGGGGAAGAATAATGTCAATGACAATCCCTGATCCACATGCTGTGTTGCGGCGGCATAAACGTCGATGATCGCTTGTGGCCCTATTTCGTAAGCATCCTTGTAATACTCTAGATTATCATTGGTCATATAGGCCGCAGGATAATAGACGCGTCCGACCTTTCCTTCCTTACGGATTTCGATTTTCGATACGATCGGGTGAATCGATGAGGTCGAATTGTTGATATAGGAGATTGAACCGGTCGGTGGAACCGCCTGTAAATAGGCATTGTAAATACCGTGTTCCATCACAGATTTTTTCAAAGCCTTCCAGTCATCCTGTGTCGGAATATGAATACCGGCATCGGCAAATAACTGTGCAACTTTTGATGTGGCCGGTGTCCATGTTCCGTTGGTGTATTTGTCGAAATACTCACCGGATGCATATTTTGATTTTTCGAAATCGGCAAATGTTTCACCGCGTTCCATGGCGATCTTGTTTGATGCACTCACTGCGTGGTATGTCACGGCGTAAAAATACATATTTGTAAAATCAACCGCCTCGGGCGAATTATAGTGAATTTCCGATTTTGCCAAATATCCGTGCAGGTTCATTTGGCCCAGTCCGATGGCGTGGGATCGGCTGTTACCCTTGGCAATGGATGGAACGCATTCCAGATTGCTCATATCCGATACGGCAGTCAGAGAACGGATAGCGGTTTCAACGGTTTTGCCGAAATCAGGTGTTTCCATCGCCTTGG
>DCKW01000007.1:32909-38736 GCA_002320485.1 Micavibrio sp. UBA1664 | reverse complement strand
TCCGCCAGCTCTTTACAACCCTTTTTAGCAAGACTCATGAGTTGCGCGAATTGTTCGTCTGTAAACGGATCGGCTTCCGCCGTGCCCTGAATTTCAACAATACGGCCCTTGCCGGTCAAGACAAAGTTTGAATCGGCCTCGGCGGCGGAATCCTCATCATAATCTAGGTCGAGCACGCATTCACCCTTATAGATACCACAGGATATCGCGGCAACACTGTCCGAAACAGGAATCGTTGAAATCAGCCCGATTGTTTGTAAATGTTGAAAAGCGAGCATCATCGCAACATAACCGCCCGTAATGGATGCCGTGCGCGTCCCGCCGTCTGCTTGGATCACGTCACAGTCAATCTTGATTTGGCGTTCCCCCATTTTCGTCATATCGACGACCGCCCGCAATGACCGACCGATCAGACGCTGGATTTCCTGTGTGCGGCCCGATTGTTTACCGCGTGCCGCCTCGCGGTCAATACGCGAATGAGTAGACCTCGGTAACATTCCGTATTCCGCCGTAATCCATCCTTTACCGCTGTTTCGCATCCATCCCGGAACATTTTCCTCGATACTGGCGGTACATAACACATGCGTATTACCGAATTTGATCAGGCATGATCCCTCGGCATAGCGGTTCACATTCGTTTCGATCGATACGTCTCTCATTTGATCGGCAATACGGGTTGAGGGGCGCGGCATATAGTCTCCTTCATTATGCTTAATTGTTTTTATGCTCCAGACACTATTGCAATTTCCGCTGACGGGCAAGTGTCGATGACTTGAAATATGAATGTGGCGCGGTTATATTCCCTTTCAAAGACAAGTATTAATGCGATAAGGAATGATATGAGCAATACAGCCGAAAATCAAAACCCCAATAATGAAGAGCCAGCGGAAAACCTGACACCCGAAACGCAACAGGATCAGGGTGAGGCCACCGCATCTCAAACCGATGATGCCCTTGCCACACTTACCAAAGAACGCGATGATATGCGCGACAAGCTGATGCGTGCTTTGGCGGAGGCGGAAAATACCCGCAAACGGATGGAGCGCACACAGGCCGATACTACCAAATATGCGGTGACCGGTTTTGCGAAGGATATGCTGGATATTTCCGATAATTTGCGCCGTGCGCTTGATGCCATTTCGGAAGATCAGCGCGCAGATGATAAGGTTAAAACATTATATGACGGCGTTGCCGCGACTGAAAAAATCATGCTCGCCAGCCTGGAGAAACACGGTATTCAAAAGATTGAGCCAAAAGAGGGGAAATTTGACCCCAATTTCCATGAGGTGATGTTCGAAGCCGAAGTTCCGGGCAAGCAAAATGGGGAAATCATCCAGTTATTAGAAGCGGGCTACACAATTCACGACCGTCTGTTGCGCCCCGCCCGCGTCGGCGTGGCAAAGGCTTCTGCCGGCGGTACTGATTATAAAATTGACGAGGAAGTGTAAATAGTTGCTATATAAAAATTTTTATGGTAATATAAGTCAATATTGATTTAGGATAAAAAAAATGAGTCTGTTCAGTTCTTGTTATGCCTTTAATACAGTGGCAACTAGCGTAGCAGGTGTTGCAATGTATTCTATAGGCGTGCCACAAGCAGCCGTTGCTTTCGGAATTTCTGCGGCATGTTCTGCTGCTGTAGTTTGTTTAGACAGAAAAGACTCTCACTCTAATCCTCCTCGGCATACGCGTTAGTTTAAATATTACCGTATTCTATCTAAAACTAATCTATTGTAAATTTGAGCGATAACTTTTTCGTACAGGTCGATTCGAATAAGATATTCTTAACACTTCCTTAACACATTTCCGTCATAGTGACGTGAGATATTTCTATCAGTTCTGATAAACATTACTCATTATTAACCTGTTCAGGTGTTTCTATTATGCGTCCTTTATTATTTTGCATCTTTGTTTACGTCGTTATTTTGATGACGTCCTTTTCAGTTATGGCACAGGGTGAAACGAAAAAAGCGGTGATTGCCGGCGGATGTTTCTGGTGCGTGGAATCCGACTTTGAAAAACTGGACGGTATTACCGAGGCCGTATCAGGCTATGCCGGCGGCGACAGACCTTCCCCTGTTTACGAAAACTATTATGAGACTAACGAAAATTTCACTACCCCACATATTGAGGTTGTGGAATTAACCTATGATCCTGCCATAATTTCCTATCGTGATATTATTGAATATCAAATGCGTCATATCGACCCTACCGATGGTGACGGCCAATTCTGTGACAGAGGGGAACAATACCGTCCTGCCATTTTTGTAAAAAATGAAGAAGAACGCACCATAGCCGAAACGGTTATAAAAGAGACTGCTCAAACATTGGGACAGGATATCAATGTCGATATTTTGCCGGATGCGCCATTCTATCCTGCGGAGGCCTATCATCAGGACTATGCCTCAAAAAACCCTGTTCGTTATAAGTTCTACCGCTGGAATTGCGGTCGCGACCAGCGCATCAACGATGTTTGGGATAAATAATAACAGATCTTTCGGTTAACAAATCCGTTTAGAATGGCCAGAAGATCGGAATAACAATCACCGCAACAACAAGCATGATAATATTCATCGGAATTCCGATTTTCAGGAAGTCCTTAAATTTATATCCTCCGGCTGCATAAACAAACGTATTTGTCTGATATCCGATCGGTGTTGCAAAACTTGCAGAGGCTCCCAACATAACCGCCACAACGAAAGGACGCGGATCATAGCCGAGTGATGTTGATAAACCGATAACGATCGGTGTCAACAAAATCGCCACGGCATTGTTAGTAATACTTTCTGTTAACAGTGATGTCAGAAGATACACGCAAGCGAGTAAAATAAGCGGCCCGTATCCATCGATTAATCCGACGATATTATCGACCAGTAATTGCGCGGCTCCGGTTTCCTCCATTGCACTTCCTATGCCGAGCATTCCGAAAATCAGCAACAATATACGCCAGTCTATGGTACGGTAGGCCTTTTCCGGTGCGACGCATCCCGTCATCACAACAATTACCGTTCCGATCATAGCTAACCCCGCAATCGGCATCAATCCGAATGCACTCAGACTGACGATCCCTACCAGCGTTCCCAAGGCAATTGCCGCCTTGTTTTTATCGAACAGCATTGCGCGTATGAATGAAGCATTGACGATATTATCCGTATCAAACAAACGGTCGATATCTGCCTCCTCACCTTCCAGTATCAAAGTATCCCCTTGCTTGAGTATAACGTTAGCCATATCACCGGTAATGTTTTTATCCTCGCGATGCATGGCGATAACAAAACAACCATAAGCACGGCGAAGGCGTAAATCCTTTACGCGTAAACCGATGAATCTTGAATTGGGGGGAATGACGCCTTCTACTGCTGTGACCTCATGCGCTGGTCTCGTCGCCCCCATGTCTGCGCCCTCTACATTAAAATCAATCCCGACATGGTTTGACAGTTGGACGATTTCATCCTTGCTCAATTTAAAGACAAGCCTGTCGCCTGCCTCCAGCTTCATGTCACGGAAAGATGTCACTTTGTACGATGGCTCGTCTGCTCTACGAACATTTTGTTTACGCGTGAATAATTGTGCAAACATAGAACGCCGTCTGTAAGACTGACCTTCAGGTTCCATACGCCGTCCTTTCTCGCGACGGATCAAATCAATGATTTCGTAATCCTCGTTTTCGGTGAAACTTACATCATTCAGCGACATGCCTATCAGTGGTGAATTATCGGTAATAACCGCCTCGGCCATAAAACGCTTCACCACACCGTCCATCATCTGGTCTTGCGGCGGTTGACGATCGGGCAGCAGGAAGCGCCCGAAAAGTGCCATAAATATAAGGCCGGCTGCGGCCATTATTGCGCCTGCCCCCGTAATTTCAAACATGCCGAACGGGGCTTGCCCATAATCTTGCGCCACGCTATTGACCAAGATGTTGGTCGATGTCCCGATCAATGTACATGTTCCCCCTAGAATGGCGGCATATGATAACGGAATCAAATATTTGGATGGGTAGGATTTCATCTTTTGCGCAAGGGCAATAATGACGGGCGTTAAAATAATGACAACAGGTGTGTTATTCATGAATGCCGAGACAAAGGCAACCATAATAATCGTCACAATTATACCCAGATATTTGCTTTTAGTCGATAATTTCAAAAGAAATTTACCGATTGCGTCGATGACCCCTGTTTGATCGAGGGCGGCACTGATAACAAACATACACGCAATCGTGATGGGCGCGCTATTGCTAAAAACAGCCAACATTTCATCTGTAGTGATAGCCCCTACGGCCAACAAGACGATCATTCCTGTCAGGGCGACAAGATGCGGGGGAATTCTCTCTTTAATAAATGCCAAAAATGTGAGGAAAAGTACAAAAAACGTAAAGTAAACCAAATAAATCTCAGGGATCATTATAAGCCTGTCTTGTAAGAGTGTATGATCTAATTAATAGCATGCATAAAAAAGAGTTCTGGCATCCTAAAAATAAATATTTGACATTATCCACAAAAGGAATATATTCTTATCAGTGTTAGGTTGATTTAAGTGCCTTCAGGGCTTAAATATAATCTAACAAAAAATACGAGGCGCCTTTTGGGCTTCAAAGATGACAACTTGCTTAATAAAGGAGATTGATTAGATGTCAAAAATTATTGGTATTGACCTTGGGACAACCAACTCTTGTGTATCCGTTATGGAAGGTGATAAGCCGAAAGTATTGGAAAATGCCGAGGGTGCGCGGACAACCCCCTCTTACATCGCATTTACAGATGATGGCGACCGTATCGCCGGGCAGCCTGCGAAACGTCAGGCAGTTACAAATCCGACAAAAACACTATACGGAATCAAACGTTTAATCGGTCGTCAGTATAATGATGCCGAAGTTCAGAAAATGAAAAAGAATGCGCCTTTCAATATTGTGAAGGCCGATAACGGTGATGCATGGGTCGAAGTGGATGGCGAAAAATTCGCACCGTCACAAATTTCTGCGATCGTTTTGAAAAAAATGAAGGAAACTGCCGAAACATATTTGGGCACGAAAGTGGACAAGGCGGTTATTACCGTTCCTGCATACTTCAACGACTCACAACGTCAGGCAACAAAAGATGCCGGTAAAATCGCCGGTCTGGAAGTGGAACGCATCATCAACGAACCGACGGCGGCCGCTTTGGCCTATGGTCTAGATAAAAAAGGGTCGGGCACGATTGCCGTTTATGACCTTGGTGGTGGTACATTCGACGTGTCTATCCTTGAAATCGGCGATGGCGTCTTTGAAGTGAAGGCCACAAACGGAGATACGTTTCTTGGTGGTGAAGATTTTGACGAGCGCGTGATTGATTATTTGGCTGACGAGTTCAAAAAGGAACAAGGCGTTGACTTGCGTAACGACAAAATGGCGTTACAACGGTTGAAGGAAGCCGCGGAAAAGGCAAAAATCGAACTGTCATCGACAACAACGACGGAAGTCAACCTGCCGTTTATCACTGCCGATGCATCCGGCCCTAAGCACTTAAACATTAAATTGACACGTGCGAAATTGGAATCACTAGTCGAGGATTTGATCAAACGTTCGATCGAGCCGATGAAGGCGGCATTAAAAGATGCAGGCATCAAGGCTTCTGAAATTGATGACGTTGTCTTGGTTGGTGGTATGACCCGTATGCCGAAAGTGATCGAAACTGTGAAGGACTTTTTCGGTAAGGAACCGCATAAAGGTGTGAACCCTGATGAAGTTGTTGCCAACGGTGCGGCCATTCAGGGTGGTGTTTTGCAAGGCGACGTTAAAGACGTTCTATTGCTTGATGTGACGCCGTTATCATTGGGTATTGAAACACTT
>DCKW01000007.1:0-32602 GCA_002320485.1 Micavibrio sp. UBA1664 | reverse complement strand
ATCATTGGGTATTGAAACACTTGGTGGTGTCTTTACACGCATGATTGACCGTAATACGACAATCCCGACGAAGAAATCACAAGTCTACTCAACAGCCGAAGACAGCCAGAATGCCGTAACCATCCGTGTATTCCAGGGTGAACGTGAAATGGCGGCGGATAACAAAATGCTAGGCCAGTTTGACTTGGTAGGCATTCCCCCTGCCCCGCGCGGTGTGCCTCAAATTGAGGTGACGTTCGACATTGATGCCAACGGTATTGTGTCCGTTTCTGCCAAGGATAAGGCGACGAATAAGGAACAGCAAATCCGTATTCAGGCGAATGGCGGCTTGTCGGATGCTGAAGTTGATCAGATGGTGAAAGATGCCGAGGCCAACGCGGAATCTGACAAGGCGAAACGTGCCAAGGTTGACGCTCATAATCAGGCGGAATCCCTTGTGAACTCAACGGAGAAATCCTTGAAGGAGCTAGGCGATAACCTTGAAGCTGCTGACAAGGACGCAATTGAGAAAAATATTGCTGACTTAAAAGCCCTTCTTGAGAAAGAGGATGCCACAGCAGAGGAACTGACCGAGAAAACCAACGAGCTTGCTCAAGCGTCGATGAAACTCGGTGAAATGGCTTATCGCAAGGCCCAAGAGGAAGCCGCCGCTAGTGGCGAAAATTCTGATGGAACTGAAACTGCGGATGCCAAATCCGATGACGATGATGTTGTTGATGCCGACTTCACGGATGTCGATAACGACAAAAAATAACCTGAAATGTCATCCCCGCGAAAGCGGGGATCAAATTTTGATAGCTTTCAATAAAGGGATTGTAAGCCAAAGAGGAGATTATGAGTAACGATTACTACGACATTTTAGGGGTTCAAAAAGGTGCCAGCGCCGATGAAATCAAAAAAGCCTATCGCAAAAAGGCGATGAAGCTGCACCCTGATACCAATAAGGAAAAAGGCGCGGAGGAAAAGTTCAAGGAATTGAACGAAGCTTATGACGTTTTGAAAGACGATCAAAAGCGCGCGGCTTATGACCGTTTTGGCAAGGACGCATTTCAAGGCGGCATGGGCGGCGGTGCAGGTCGTGGCGGGTTTTCTGACTTTGGTTTTGGAACAGGCGGAGCCGCAGGATTTTCCGATATTTTCGAAGAAATGTTTGGCGATATGATGGGCGGACGCGGTCGCGGTGGTATGGGCGGCGGCGCAACAGGCCGCGGCGGCACCACACGTGGTTCCGACTTGCAATATTCACTGGATGTAACATTGGAAGAGGCCTTTAAAGGGACGGAAAAAACAATTCGCATTCCGACATGGGAGAGTTGCGAAACCTGTGGTGGAAATGGCGCGAAACCTGGGACAAAGCCAACCACCTGTAAATCCTGTAATGGTGTGGGACGTGTCCGCGCGCAACAAGGGTTTTTCACGGTTGAACGTGCCTGCCCCACTTGCGGCGGCGCCGGCGAAGTTATTGAGGATAAATGCGTCAGCTGCGCCGGTCAGGGCCGTATGCGAACATCGAAAACATTAAAAGTTAATATTCCCGCAGGAATAGAAGAAGGCCGCCGTATTCGTTTGAGTGGCGAAGGTGAAGCCGGATTAAAAGGCGGCCCATCGGGCGACCTTTATGTGTTGGTTGGTATTAAACCGCATAAATTTTACCAACGTGAAGGTGCAAATCTGTATTGCCGCGTGCCTGTTGCCATGACAACCGCGACATTGGGGGGTGAAGTGAACATTCCCACGATCGAAGGCGGTAAAGCAGAAGTGAAAGTTCCGGCAGGCACCCAAACCGGGCAACAATTCAGACTAAAAAACAAGGGTATGAGTGTATTGCAATCCTCATCACGGGGGGACGCGTATATTGAAATTTTTGTGGAGACACCGGTTAATCTCTCCGCCAAACAAAAAGATTTATTGAAGGAATTCGGTGGGAAAGACCCATCGAAAAACTCTCCAGAATCCGCAGGATTTTTCAACAAAGTGAAAGAATTCTGGGATGATTTAACGGATTAATTAAAACAACCGCGGTTTAAATCGCGTTTGCGGTTGTTGTAATTTTCGGTATCCAGTCAAGCTAACCACATTCGGTTTCCATACTTTTATTTCAGAAACCATTGTCGCGATGCGTTCATCTTCAAAAAATCTTTTCTGGCAATGCATGCCATTTGTGGCCCCAATTTTATTGGTATATTCTATCTTATCGCCAATTTCAACACTACTTGCCATGGCTTCATTGTTGAAATGTTCAAACGCTATTGTAACAAAACACCGATAATTGAGACCCTTTAATTTTAAAAATACATGATCGTCCCATCCGAATTTATCAGTAACTGTATATAAATGGATTTTTCGTTGGGGTTTCATCGTAGCATCGGCAATATTAGTTAGCTTTATTTCACTCATTTTTATCTCCCTGTTTTTTATCAGAATGGCTCTTTTATTTTTATTAAGGCAGTTTCGCACGAGGCATTAAATGGATAACATTTCCCGGCCTTTCGCGCAGAATGTTCACATTTCCTGCAGTCATGACTATAATCGCATCAAGCTTTTCTCCCGCGCTAAACTGCATCAATTCATCCAAATGAATAATTTTTTGGTCTTTTAAATCAAAGGCTATCCGGTCGTCTTTTTGCAAATCTGCGGCGATTTTATTCCATTCCTCATAAGATATAGATATGCCGCTAAAATACTTGCCGATGTCATTTGTATCAGGATTATTATTCGGTAACTCAATTGTTCCTTTCAAAAAGATGTCATCTCCCGTATCTACGGTGACACCTTGATATAACATACTATATCTGTTTGTTTGAAAATTCATGAAAATTGGTTTCCTTTTATTATTTATTGCCCGCTAAATTAGAACGGGCCGGGCCTTGAGCGTGTATTGATACGAATGACGTTATTCGGGGCAGGAGGCATCACACGCACTTCTTCCGCCATTATCATTTGGAGCGTTTCCGCACGTCCTGACGGCTGACCCTGCTCGTTAAAGTCAAAAGCTTCGGTTTGGCCAGCCATATCAAAGGCTAATAGACCACCCTCTTTTATGCTGTCTTTCACAGTATCCCACTCATTCACATGCATGAAAATACCATGATATTGATCTTGAAATCCCCTGTTTAAAAAGCTTACTTTTTCGGGGAGAATAATTCGGCCTCGAATAACCGCAAACTCTCCTCTTAAGGAAGCTGTCCCATCGTATGGAATTTTGCATTTTGCGGAAAATTCGGACATCATTTATAATAACTCCTATATTATTTTTGAAACGTTATAGCATTTCGCATCTATAAACTTCAATGTTTTTATGTATATTTTTTTAGGCAGTTACAGATTTGGTGTTACAAGGGCGTTTGTCTGCCTCATCACTCAATAATTTCTGCTTCCACAATGTTCCCCAGGCAAAACCGTGCAAATTTCCATTTGAACCAACCACACGATGACAGGGAATATAAATACATACGGGATTGGCGCCGACCGCATTTCCGACAGCACGATATGCAGTTGGTTTGTTGATGGCTTCTGCGATATCCTTATACGTCTTTGTTTCACCCTCAGGAATCTTCAACAATTCTTTCCAAACGGCGATTTGCATGGCCGTTCCCTGTATATCCAATCCGGTTCTATGAGAGTGGCTTTTTGTTTCGATAAACTTTGCCAGAGGGAAATAGGCAAGCATTGCTTTAATTGCCGTTTCAAAGCTGCCCTCTACAGGTAAACCCACAAAACATATCCCTTTATCAGACTGCGCCACCAATACAGGACCGTACGGCTTTAACTCTTCTGTATCATAAGTGATTACACTGTCTAATCCGCGTTGCGCCCTATTATTTTCAGTCCAGAGAATATCCATTTTTCCTATCCGTTTAATGACAATGACTTTAATAACGATTGATATGCCTGCTCTACCATATCTTCATCTGTTGAACGTATGATAATTGTGACCTCAGGTGCGCCATCTTTATACCGGGGATAGCTACCGACATCGACGCCCATGAAATTTTTTTCGATTTTTGCAAGGGTTTCAGCTACCGCACTTTCAGGCTGATTAATTATAATCTGGCGCGACATTATAATATCGCCCCCTTCCAATGTCGGAATAATATTATTCAACATGCCTTGCATGATTTTCGGCACGCCCGCCATGACATACACATTCCCAATGATAAATCCGGGCGCGGCTGAAACAGGGTTATCAATCAACCCCGCCCCTTCAGGTATGAACGTCATTTTAACGCGTCCGTCATTCATCTGGCTTTCATCACCGTAATGTTCGACCAAAGTCCGATAAGCATTTTGATTTTTTAACAACTCTACATTAAAAGCTTTTGCAACGGCTTCCGCGGTTTTATCATCATGGGTCGGGCCGATGCCACCCGTCGTAAATACGTAATCAAAATGATCGCGGAAATGCCGCACTGTTCCGATGATTGTATCACTTACGTCTGGAATAATACGCACTTCCAACAATCTCACTCCGATCTCTTCCAATCGTTTGGCGATATGCGCGGTATTTGTATCCTGCGTGCGACCGCTTAAAATCTCATTACCAATGATGATTAATCCGGCCGTTTTTGTCCTGCTTTCCATTTGCTTAAAAATAGACTTTTTAGTGATTTCATCAATTACTAATTATATTGACATAGTTAATGTGAATATTTATATTCACTTTCATGAAAAATGAAAAAATCAATGTAACTCGTAATATGCTTGCCGGTTTAGCCATTGCGTTTGGCATTCACTCATGCATCCATACGCCCTCCGAGGCAACCGCCCCCATAACTGATGAGAGAGATCAGGCCATTACCTCTTTTATCAACACAATCCATGACGCAAACCCTGCCGCAGGAAATTGCCTTATAGCGGCGATGGCTGTGTTTAGTGAAAATAATCCTAATGTAGATCAGAGTATAGGTCTTATGTGGAGCACGGGAAATTGCCTTAAACGCGCAAAAGGATTTGACCCTGTAGGCTAGATTGCAAATTTTGACCTTGCAAAATTTCATATTTTTGAATAATTTTGCCCATGGAACATATCAATTACACTCCTCCGACAATTACCGAAGCCTTAACTTATGACGATGTCCTGCTTGTGCCGCAGGATTCATCGGTCACCCCTGCTACTGTCTCCACAACGACAAACCTTTCCCCATCATTGCAATTGGATATACCTTTGCTTTCTGCGGCGATGGATACCGTATCAGAATATGATATGGCGGTGACAATGGCGCGTGCAGGCGGTATGGCTGTCCTCCACCGGAATATGAGTGTTGAGGCGCAATGCGATATAGTCAAACAGTTGAAATCTGATAATTTAAAATCCGCCGCCGCAATCGGGACGGGCGACGAACAACTGGAACGGGCAAAGGCCTTGATCACCGCAGGCATCACCATGATTGTGGTGGATACGGCGCACGGTCATTCTGAAAATGTTTTGAAGCAGGTTCACGCCGTTCGCGCCCTGTCTGCCGACCTTACATTATGCGGTGGAAATATCGCCAGCGCGAAAGCCGCAGAAGCTCTTATTGAGGCAGGCGTTAATGCTGTTAAAGTTGGCGTCGGCCCCGGCTCCATTTGTACAACGCGCATTGTTGCAGGTGTGGGCGTGCCGCAATTAACCGCCGTGATGAATGTGGCGAGCGTCACCAAAAAACACGGCATTGCGCTTATCGCCGATGGCGGCCTTCGCCATTCAGGTGACATTGTAAAGGCCTTGGCGGCAGGTGCGGATGCGGTGATGCTTGGCTCCCTTCTGGCCGGAACGGATGAAGCCCCGGGGCAAACCATCAAAATCAACGGCGAAACCTACAAATCCTATCGAGGCATGGGTTCTATCGGGGCGATGCAGGAAGGCTCCGCCGACCGCTATTTCCAAAAAAACACAGGCGACAGCAAGAAACTGGTTGCCGAAGGTGTTGAAGGTCTGGTGAAGGCCAAAGGCTCCGCCGCCGATATTGTTTATCAACTGGTGGGTGGCTTGCGTTCAGGCATGGGCTATATCGGCGCACAAACGATTGCCGAGATGCCACCTCGTGCGGAATTTGTCCGCATCACCAATGCGGGCTTAAAGGAAAGCCATGTCCATGATCTGGCATCGATGACCGCCGCCCCAAATTATGGATAACCTATTGGACATTTGGAAATATTTTATGTAAAAATACCATTGAATTTTTAAGGATTATATTATGACGATTAAGGATAACTCAGCAGAACTTAAAGCTTTAGCCGATAAATTGGATAGAATAAAATCACCGACAATTTTGATTGCAACAATTGCTAGCAAACTTGATATTAATTGGGAAGGCTTAACCCCTCGTAAAATCCGCGGCAAGATTGCCAAGGAAATTTTACCAGATGCGACAAAGGATAATGCCGTAAGGGAACAACGTGGGCGGGTTCTGGCCCATGCCAACCGCGCCGAAGATCTTATGACCCAACAGGAATGGAACAGCACTCCTTTAAGGGCAAGCGCATCTCATGCCTCTTCTGTACCTTTCGGCTTCACCGCTCATGGTGGTAATTTTGCGCGTCAACCGCAACAGCCTAAGGCAGATGATATTTCGGACGACATTTTACAAGAATGGGTTAGACGACAGCAGAGGGAAAAAGCCCGAAGAGAAGATGCTTTTTGGCCTTTTAATAGCGAAGGCCCTTTTGCCACACATCCTCTGCGGGACGATCTATATAAGGATGTTAGACAAAATTGGGATGCAGATAAAAAAGACCCTCATATAATATATCCTCAACATAATTTAAAAGATTACCACCGCAAGAAACGAGACCCTGATGATTTTATTAAATCAACAAAATCTTTTATATATCCGAATAACTTAAAATATTAATTCGGAAAATAATTGCTTTATGACAACCCCATGTTTTATAACCATGACATAAAAAATAATAAAGCAGGGACAATGGGAAATGATAAAAGAAGTGTTTGAGGACGAAGCCAAAAGACCGAGAGTTGACTACACCCTTCCCAAGGCGGAAATGCATGTGCATATCTCACTTGCCCTTTCAAATGACATGTTCGGGCGTCGCGTTAAAAGCCGCAGAACACCACTTGAAATGGATTTCCTGGTGAAACGCGAAAAGCGCTATTACAAAAACCTGACTGAATTCCACAATACTTACGAGGCGTGCCGCGGCATGACCAGCACTTATGGAGAACTGGCCAGCACCGTTCAAAATTATCTGGAGCGTATTGCCCGTGAAGGCGCAATCTATGCCGAAATATCAAACTCTTTCCGTGAAGGGGACGAGTTTACGCGTCAGATGGAGGCCGTACAGGCCGGTATCGAGGCGGCACGTGAAAATACAGGAATTGAGTCTCGCATCGTTGTAACATCCTTGCGTAACTTTGGCGCGGAAAAAGCTGAAAAGGCGGTTGTCGCACTTCAAAAATTAAACAATCCGTTTATTACAGGCTTCGGCCTTGTCGGTGATGAGGGCGTGGACAGCTTTGCCGATTATACGCGCGCCCTTAATATGGCGTGGGATGCCGGTCTGGGCCTGACACCGCATGTGGCTGAGCAGAATTTGCAAAATGCCGTAGATTTTCTGACTTCTGTTCCGAGAGAGGCGTGGGATATCAGCCCGAATGATTCACGCCGCCTGCGTGTGGGGCATGGGGTCCTGATCCATATGTCCACCGATTTAATGAGGGAATTTGCCGACCGCGAAATCTGTATGGAAATGTGCATTTCCGCGAATAAAAGGATCGGCCTTCCACGTGAAACCCGCAAATTACGCAGTGGCGAGGTTTTGACTGCCTCTGACGGATCAAGGCGTATCACCGTGGACAATAAACTACGCCAATATTATGAGGTAGCAGAAGAACACCCAATTGCAGATTTTATGAAGCAAAATATTCCCGTCTGTCTTGGCTCAGACAACCCTTTATTAATGAACACCAATATCGGTAAGGAATATTCTATGGCTCATAAAGCCGGTATAGAAAATGAAATGGATTCACTCGCCCTAACACGCAATGCCATCAAGCACGCGAATGTCGACGCGATTACACGTAGCCGTCTTATGGGGCACGTCAATGCGTTTGAGCAAACGGTAAAAGCCGGGCATCGCCCTGATCGTACTGCGCTGGGATACAAACGCGCGTTCGTCGCGTAACAATATCTTTTGACTTCACCACCGTTTAAACCTAAAACTTGTTGTTATGAAACAAACGTTAAAAAGAACGATGGATGGCATTCCCCTGCACGATGCTGATGGGTTTGCCAAGATGCGCGTTGCAGGCCAACTGGCGGCAAAAACCCTTGATTTTATCACGCCGCATGTTGTCGAAGGTGTAAGCACTGAAGAGCTTGACACCCTAATGCATCAATTCATAATCGATCATGACGCCATCCCTGCCCCATTGAATTACAAAGGCTATCCCAAGGCGACTTGTATTTCCATTAACAATGTTATTTGCCATGGCATCCCTGCCCCTGATAAAAAATTGAAAAACGGTGATATTTTGAATATTGATGTCACCGCTATCGTCGATGGGTGGTATGGCGATACATCACGCATGTATGCTGTGGGCGACCCTTCGGTCAAGGCGAAACGCCTTATGGATATTACTTATGACTGCCTGATGGAAGCTATAGATCTTGTAAAGCCGGGCGTAACACTGGGCGATATCGGGCATTTGATCCAGACGAAAGCTGAAGCAGAA
Organism: Micavibrio sp. UBA1664; assembly: GCA_002320485.1. Lineage (GTDB taxonomy): Bacteria > Pseudomonadota > Alphaproteobacteria > Micavibrionales > UBA1664 > UBA1664. The sequence continues at coordinate 23,931 of DCKW01000007.1, read as the reverse complement.
CGTTTTTCCGTTGTGCGTGATTTTTGCGGACACGGTATCGGCACTGAGTTTCATGAACCGCCAAGCGTGTTACATTTCGGGCGGCCGGGGACGGGTGTAGAATTGGAAGAAGGCATGATTTTTACAATCGAGCCGATGATTAACGAGGGCAAACCCCATGCCAAAATCCTCGGTGACGGTTGGACTGCCGTTACCCGAGATCGCAAACTTTCAGCGCAGTTCGAACATACAATCGGTGTAACTGCCGATGGTGTTGAAATTTTCACGCTTTCCCCTGCCGGCTATACCAAACCTCCCTATAATAATGGTGACTGAAAGCCCTCACCATTTAGGACATCGTGACCGCCTTCGTCAGCGATTTACCGAGGGCGGAGACACGGCCTTGGCTGATTACGAATTGTTGGAAATGCTGTTATTTACTGCTATCCCTCGCAAGGATGTCAAACCGCTTGCCAAAGATTTGATTGCGACCTTTGGCTCTCTGCATAAAATGTTCATGGCAAAACCCAATGAGTTATGCACTGTGAAGGGAATATCGGAAAATACGGCTATATTTTTAAAAACTGTCCACGCCCTCCATATCCGTGCGATGAAACAGGAATTGATGAACAGGCCTGCTTTAACGAACTGGGATCGCTTGGTGGAATATTGCCACGCTGCCATGGCAGAAGATGATATTGAACGATTTCGTGTACTGTATCTCAACCGTAAAAACCATCTGATCGAGGATGAAATTCACGCCAGGGGCACAATCGACGGTGCCAATGTCTACACACGGGAAATTTTGAAAAAAGCAATGAATATCGGCGCAACCGCCCTGATTTTAGTGCATAATCATCCTAGTGGTGACCCCACCCCGTCCCAGCCTGATATTGATATCACCAACCATATTTATAATGCGGCAAAACCGCTCAATATCGAATTGCACGATCATTTGATTATCAGCCGTACAGGCCACACCAGCCTCAAATCAATGGGATTGATAATTTAGTTTCTTGTAAAAGATGGTTTAGAGGGAGTTGACGGTGCAAGATCGGCAATAAATGTATAAACGCTTTTTTTTCCGGAAATATTACGGAAAGCCCTGTCGAGACTATCGGGTGTTACAGTAATTCCAACAACGGGAACACCCGCCTTGTCAATCTGGGCCTGAACCTCGGCAGGCATTTTATGCCACGTTTCTAATGTTTCAATCAAGGCATCCTGTAAAGCTTTGATATTCTCCTGATGACTTTCTTTGAAAGGGTTGGTACGGTCACTTATACTTTGATCGCCGACTTCAATGACAGCCCTCGTCATACTGTTTAAAACTTCATTAAAACTCGCAGCTTTTCCATCTGCGGACTGGCGCGAAGATGTTTGGTCCATTCCATAGGAGGCTTCAAGTCGCGAGGATAAATCATCCGCTAGATTACGCGGATTATTTGTTAATGAAACCCTTCCCAAAAGTGAATTCATCTTATCTGCGAATTTACGTGTATGCCATTGCTTGGAAAGGGTGAAGATAACTTTTGCAGGACCTGAAGGCATTTCATTAGACATTAATAAATTTCCCATAATATGAATATAATAGTTTAATTTACAGTTTTTACTGCTTATGTGCAAATTTAAATATGCGGACGTTTCGCCTTTATCATTTTTAACTGTCCGGTTTCCAAGGTATTCCGAGTAGCTTTCTCATAAGTTGAAAGCAGCGTTGTATAGGCGGTGCTGGCCGTGCCTGCCACTACAACTGCAATCGGTGCGGCAATTGTATTGCATATCGCAAAAGCAGCACTGGCATAGGCAATCGATTTACCAATTGCATGGGTTGAATTTATTATATCCTGCCGCATGGTTACAGCAAGATATGTCATGTCGTCACTTTGTTTCCTCGGATTGTATAATTGTAAACCCATTATGCGGTATCCCTGCCCCATCTTTATTATAATTATTTCCTTTTTTATCTGGCATTTGACCGGAAGTCCATAAATTTGTTATGTCATTTAAATCAGGACGCTCACGATCATCCTGAACCTCGGTGGCCGTTCCTATATAAATAAATCCGGCAATATTATCGCGGCCCTTTTCCAAGCCCAGAATATCATGTACCCGCTCGTCAAAACTATACCATTCACTAAGCCAGTTTGTACCGTAACCACAGGCATTCGCAGCAAGACATAAGTTATAGCAACAGGCGCCGGCACACATGAGTTGCTCCCATACCGGAATTTTAGATTCACGGATGCGGGATACCACCGCTACAACTACAGGCGCACGCATAAATCTGTTTTCTTCATGGGTTAACTGTTCCTGCGTGGCATCAGCATAATCCTGCGCCCATAAATGGCGCAAATGCTTGCCAAAGGTCGCACGCTCCGTACCTTGAAATACAATAAAATAAAACGGGGACAGTTTACCGTGGTCGGGCACACGCGCGGCAATTTGCAATATCTCTTTTAATTCATCGGCGTTTGGCCCGGGGGCGGTCATATGTTTGATCTTCGTCGATCTGCGGCTTTGTAAATAATCTTTCATGAAAAAGGATATTAAAGTTGACCGAGCGCATAGGCAACACATAAACCGATGGCAACGGCAATTCCCGATAAATGATGGTCTTGTTTAAAGGATTGAGGGAAAACTTCTGTTGCTAGGCTGGCCACCACTGCACCCGCGGCAAAACACTTAATCATATCAAGATAATGTAAAGGAACGTCAGATAAGGCCAGATTTCCGACGATTGCCGATAATGACAATAAACCAGCCGTGGCTATCCACAGGCTTAAGACCTTCTTTTTGTTATGGCCATCATTCACCATATTTTTTGCCCCGCCTGCGGCTTCCGGTAAATTGGACAGGAAGATAGCCCCTGCTAAAGCCGCCACCTCCGCGGGGCCTGCACCGATCAGTGCAACACCAAGTGCAAGATTTTCAGGAACGCCGTCAAGCGTTATCGCGGCCAGCAATCCACCGCCGCTATTGTCGCCCCATTTTTCATCAATCCAGTAATCCAGTGCGGTAAATACTCCCGCGCCGCATAATACAAAAAGAACGATTGTATAAAGGGACAAATTCAAACTGGCAGGCGTAATCATTTCCTCCATCAGCGATTGAATAAGCGCCCCGCCGGCCAAAGCAATCATGAATCCATTAACTTGAGCGGGAAGCTTACCGTACATTCCCCATAATGCCCCTGCAATAAGGGCGGCGGATACGACCAAGATTACAATTACCATTGTCATGCGATGACAACGATAACGGAGCACTAAAAGTTCGCCCTTAATCCATAAAAACAATGAAGCAGAGATTGCATTTTTATTTCAATCATCTATCTCATTTAGCATGTCGAATATTCAGGAATTATCACTCGCCAATGCGATCGGACTGGAGCGTGCTGAGGCGGCACAAAAGCCGATGGAAAAATCCCCGCCTTTTAAAATCGCCACGGATTATACCCCCGCCGGCGATCAACCAAAGGCTATCAAGGCGCTTGTCGAAGGATTAAACAATGGCGAGGCGGATCAGGTCTTGCTGGGTGTCACAGGCTCGGGAAAAACCTTCACAATGGCGCAAGTTATTCAGGCAACGCAGCGCCCTGCCATTATCATGGCGCCGAACAAAACTTTGGCGGCGCAATTATATCAGGAATTTAAATCTTTCTTTCCAGATAACGCGGTTGAATATTTCGTGTCCTACTATGACTATTATCAGCCCGAGGCCTACGTTCCCCGCTCCGACACTTTCATCGAAAAGGAAAGCGATATCAACGAACAGATTGACCGTATGCGCCACGCCGCCACACGGGCATTATTTGAGCGTGATGACGTGATTATCGTTGCCTCTGTCTCCTCCATCTACGGTATCGGATCGAAGGAAGATTACGCGGCGATGACGTTCGACCTGAAAACGGGGATGACAATCGACCGTCAGGATTTGCTACAACATCTTGTTTTCCTGCAATATAAACGAAACGATATGGCATTCGAACGCGGAACGTTTCGCGTGCGCGGCGATACCGTAGAATTATTCCCTTCGCACATGGAAGACCGCGCATGGCGCTTTAGCCTATTTGGGGATGAGCTTGAATCCATTACGGAATTTGACCCTCTGACAGGTCAGAAAATTGATACGATGGATGGGGTGCGCATTTATGCGAACTCCCACTATATCACGCCGGGGCCGACCATAGCTCAGGCCATGGGGCAGATCAAAGAGGATTTGAAGAGTCAAATAGAATTCTTTGAAAACAATAAACAATTACTGGAGGCGCAGCGTATTAACCAGCGCACGACATTCGACCTTGAAATGCTGGCCGCGACGGGTATATGTCAGGGGATTGAAAATTACTCCCGCTATCTGACGGGCCGCGCCCCCGGGCAACCGCCGCCGACACTGATTGAATATCTGCCCGATAATGCGATCATGTTCCTGGATGAAAGCCACGTGATGGTTCCGCAAATCGGCGGCATGTTCAACGGCGACCGCGCGCGCAAACAAACGCTGGTGGAATATGGTTTTCGCCTGCCCGCGGCAAAGGATAACCGCCCGTTAAAATTTGAGGAATGGAACGCCATCCGCCCGCAAACGATCTATGTCTCCGCCACGCCCGGTGATTGGGAGCTGGAGCGCACCGAAGGCAAATTTGTCGAGCAGGTTGTCCGCCCGACAGGGTTGATCGACCCGCCGGTCGAGGTGCGCCCGACCGCGCATCAGGTGGATGATGTCATGGATGAATGCACCAAAGTTGTGGCCAAGGGCATGCGCGTGCTGATCACCACGCTGACCAAGAAAATGGCGGAATCCCTGACCGATTATATGGTCGAGGCCGGCATGAAGGTCCGCTACCTCCACTCCGACATTGACACGCTGGAACGCATTGAGATTATCCGCGATCTGCGTCTGGGTGAATATGATATATTGATCGGAATCAACCTGTTACGGGAAGGTCTTGATATTCCCGAGGTTGGCCTCGTTGCCGTTTTGGATGCAGATAAGGAGGGGTTCTTACGCGCCCGCCGTTCGTTGATTCAAACCATTGGTCGTGCCGCGAGAAATGTCGAAGGTCGCGCCATCCTGTATGCCGATAAAACGACCGACAGCATGAAGGCGGCGATGGACGAAACCGCCCGCCGCCGTGAGAAACAGCAGACCTATAATGCCGAGCATGGCATCACCCCCGCCTCCGTCAAAAAGGCGATTGCCGCGCAAATGGTCAAGGATGAGGAGCCGTCAGACGTTAAAATCAAGGGCAAAGGCGGCAAGCATGAAATGATCAAGCCCGAGGATTTCGCCAAAACCATTAAGCGTTTGCAAAAGGACATGCAGGACGCCGCCGCCAACCTCGAATTCGAGGACGCCGCGCGCATCCGCGACCAGATCAAAAAACTGGAACAGCAGGATTTGGGTTTGGGGCGTTAACTTTTTGTTATCCCCCAACACCCCTTGTCATTCCAGCGAAAGCTGGAATCATCTCACCTTTTATCGCGAAGGAGCATCGCGACAACTTAATCCACACCCTGTGGATAGAATCTAATAAGTGTTGGATTCCTAACCTCCACCTTCTTAAAGTAGAATCATGGATTGCTTAAAATCCCAATAATTACTTTGCCCATTTGGGGAAATTATAACAATTTAAAAACTCGCTTAAAGAGGGGAAAGTATGAACATTGAAATTTTAGAAAAATACATTGATCAAATAAATGCTTTGAGAAAAGAGGATTTATTAAATAGAGCAGAATGGGGACCTATTAACTTCAATGAAATAGAGGATACTTTAAAATTCCTTTTTAAGCATACTAAGCTTCTAAAAAAATTACCTTTAGAGTATTTACCCGATAATGTTGTGAACGATGCTAATAATTCATTAGGAGAATTAATAGGCGCACTAAATAGAATTAAAAATTTTAAAATTTCAGAGCATGGAAACAAATATGTTAACAATCATATCAATGATGTGAAGAAAAACTGGAAACAATTTCATCAAACTATTGCTTCATATATACCCTATTTGATTGATTTTTCTAACGGCAAAACAAAATTAATTCAAGAAGTAGATAAGCAATATCATGTTGCATTAGATAATGTCTCTCATTTGGATGAAGATATAAAAAAACAAGCAAAAGAAAGTCTTGATCTACTTATAAAAACCCAGAATCAAATAGAAGTATTATCAACTCAATTAAAGAATAAAAACGATTCTCAGATTAAGGCAAATAAAGAATACATTGATGAAGCAACTGAAAAAAATTTACAAGTTCTAAAAGATTTAGCGGAAGAATATAGAAGTGGAATAGTAAAAAAAATATCAGATAATTTTGAACACTATTACGGCGATGAGGTAATCCGTTTAAATAATTCTGTAAAAATATGGATTGCGGTTACTTCATTTATGGCTTTTATTACGTTGTTAGTTTGTGCTTATTTTGCTAGCGGTTTTGGCGGTCTTTCTTTCACAACCATAGTAATAAATGAACAAACTTTTAGTACGGCAACCATTTTTGACAAGCCCGCTATAAATAATTATCCTTGGCAATTAGCTTTACCAAAAACTGCTTTTATTGCAGTTTTAATTGGTATGACAATTTGGTGTGGAAAAGTTACTAGAGCATTAATGCATCAGAGAACCATTAATAGACATCGTGAAGTTAGTATGAAAACCTTAGAAACATTTTATACTTCTGCAATCGATCAAAGTGCAAAAGACACAGTATTAATAGAAGCGTCTAAGGCAGCATTTGGAAATGTACCAACTGGTTTTATAGGAAACCACGACAATCAGGGTGGTAATTCTGAAATGCAAATTATGAATTTTACTCGAGAAATGTCTAAATCTACAACTTAACACTCTATGAATAATTTCTTGTAATGATCTTCTAGCACAATGTTTATAAGCGTAGGGCTTAGGCGGCTAAAAACCGCCCTCGGCCATTTTAATTTGCAATGCCCCTCGCCTTCACGTTACACTTTAAAGATATAATAAAAACAAGACGTAAAACTAAAACCAACGCCTTATGATCGAGCGTTTTTTAAAACAGCTGGAGACATGCTCCACACCCGAAAATGCCTTTGCCATTTACCGCAAGGCACTTGAACTGTTCGGGTTTGACAAAATATCATACAGCCTGTGCACCGATCATCCCTCGCTTAATCTCGAGCGGCTGCACGGCCTGTCCACCACCTATCCCGAGGACTGGATGAAGCATTACGAGGAGCGCGACCTCTATGCCATTGACCCCGTGATGGCGGAGATCAAAAGCTCTCGCAAGCCGTTTTTCTGGTCAGACCTCGTTGATCGGATCGACGCGCAAAACCCTGCTTTTGACATGATGAAACAGGCGCAGGATGTCGGCCTGAATGACGGGATCGGCATATCCTTTTGTTCCAACATCAATGAAATCACGGGGATCGGCCTGTCGAGCAGTTCGGGATGCGATGATTTAAAAACCGATATGGTACATCTGGGCCTGATTTACCTGTTAAGCCTTCATTTTCACGAGAAATTCAGGTCGTTTTACACGGTGGAGGATTTAACGCACTTAACCACACGGGAAAAGGATGTTTTGTGTTGGGCTTGTGAAGGGAAAACGGATAGCGAAATTGCCTTTTTACTGCACATTACACCCCGTACGGTGCGCTTTCACTGGGGCAACATCCATGAGAAATTGACCACCTTTTCCAAGGTGCATGCGGTATCAAAGGCCCTACGTTTGGGATTGATCGAACCGGGTCAGGTGACCGTCAAGGGAACCTGTCTAAAATGACAGTTACGGGTTTGTAAACTATTGATCATACTCCAAACCTGTATATAAAAATAACGACCATTCCTAAAGTAATTTATTTACTATGATCAATCTTCTCACCAATGCCGTGCAAAGTTATGTCGAATGCCGTGAAAAAGGTTATTCCGCAACATGCGGATATTATCTGGACGCGGTTATCTGTCTCTATATTGATTGTCAGTATGATAATAGCTTAACGCAGGATGAACAGGACACAATCCAGCAATGTGCAGATCTGGCCATTCAGATTCGCCAAAATCCTGAAGATATCTCATTGCTCCATGATCTTATTCTGGTTGCCAATTGTAACGGCGGAGACGGGGCGCTATACAACCCGGTCTTTTTGCATGATTTGATAACCTTAAACCCTGATAAAAAGGTGACCGTAAAAGGAAATTAATCCTGTAATTCTATTGTTATTATACTGTGCATTCGTCTTTCGCGAATTTTCATGTATTAATTTGCGGTGCGTGTGAAATAAAATTTCCCTTTTGCGTGGTTTGTTGCTATATATTCCATAATAACAATATTTATTATAACAGGGATAATAATTATGGGACATGCGATCCGAGATTTTTTAGTAGAAATAATGAAGGACTTATCCCCGGTTAGATCAGCCTATTTACAGGAAAGCCAAAAGTTTTACGCTTCTTTTAATAACTATATAAATTTTATAGGAATAATACCACGCAGCGACCCTGCGGTTAAATATTTTAAAGACAGCTTGGCCAATACCTTGATAACTGAAGCTCATTCAATGTCTCAGCAACAAGAAGATGCTATAACTATGGGAGAGGCTTTAACTATCTTATGTGATACGGCCTCCGCAACGAATAGTACTTATGCCTCTAAATATCACGCTCTGGGTGTGAGTGATGAAACACAAAAATTGAAAGATCAGTATGATCGTATGGATAGCGCCACTCAAAATTTTTTGGAGGAGGATATTCGTCGAAAAGATATAACGCCGTTTCAAATGGTAGCCAATGTTTGCGCCGATCGTTTGAACGAACTTCAGGCCGCATCAGACTTTTTACATCGCATGAAGGTAAGGCGTGTTTCTACCGTTCCGACAGTGAGACGAACGCCAAAATAATTTGACACAGCATATAAAAAACCCGTTGAAATCCAACGGGTTTGTTTTTGAAACGATCGCAATGATCATCTAATTTTGAAGGCTTATGCGGCCTGTTGCAAATTAACGGCAGATGTTTTGCCTTTTTTAGGGTCGTTTTGCAATTCATATGACAGTTTCTGACCGTCATTCAATTCGCGCATACCTGCGGCCTGAACTGCGGAAATGTGAACAAAAATGTCTGCTCCGCCATCATCAGGCTGGATAAATCCGTAACCTTTTGTTGTGTTGAACCATTTTACTGTACCTGTAGCCATGAGAAATCTCCTTTTGCTGGCATTAAAATAAGCACTGATAGTCGTTTACGCATAGTCGGTGCTTTAGTCGGTTTAGTCCAAGTCAAAAGGCACTTTTAGTCGATGTGGCGTCTATCAAACGCATTGGTACTATGACAGGTTGTAAAATATTTAGCAAATTATTTTGTTTTATCGGGATAGGCGCACAAATCCCGCACTATACAGTCGGGGCAGGCGGGCTTTCGCGCCTTGCAAACATAGCGGCCGTGGAGGATCAGCCAGTGATGAGCCAGCATCATAAATTTCTTAGGCACGCGTTTTTCCAACTTCGATTCAACAATTTCAACAGTCTTGCCAGGGGCAAGGCCGGTGCGGTTGGATACGCGGAATATATGCGTATCAACGGCCATAGTCGGTTGGCCAAATGCGATATTCAGCACAACATTCGCGGTCTTACGCCCTACTCCCGGCAATTTCACCAATTCTTCACGGCTGTCCGGAACGCGACTGCCATATGTTTCAACAAGGATATTAGAAAGCTTATAAACGTTGGCGGCCTTAGCTTTATTAAGGCCGATTGTCTTGATGCAATCGCGGATAGTATCTTCACCCAGTGCCGCCATTTTTTCAGGTGTGTCGGCGACTGGAAACAAATGCTGTGTGGCCTTGTTCACGCCGGCGTCTGTAGCCTGCGCCGACAGGACAACGGCAACCAATAAGGTAAAGTCATTCGTATATTCCAGATCGCTTTTCGGCTCCGGATTATCGGCACGCAAGCGGGTAAAAAATTCGACAATCTCGGCCTTTTTCATCGCGCACGCTTAACCTTTATATAAAGTTGCCCATTGATATTTTCGGGAATTCGTTGCTTTTCCTTTACCCGTCCATCCATGCGATTGATTTCAAAATCGGCCACATAAGCGGCAGATTCTCCCCTTAAAACCGTTTTATCACTGACAATATTTCCCTCTAAAGATTGTAGTCTTTCCAACAAAGGCAGAAGATCAATATTTACGGACTCTTCGGCGATTTTGATGTGAAGGGTTGGACCGTCCAACCGCGCCTCAACCGATAACAATTCGTTATCTTGAAGCGTGTCTTTAAATTGATCCGACTGGCGTGCATAAATATTTTGCACATAATAATCATATCCCGTGACAGGAATGACACGACGATATTCTTTATTGGCGATAAAATTATAATTGAAACGGGATTGGTCATCCCCCTTTTCCAATTGTTGAACATCATAAGCGGATATGTAGGGAAACCCGAGCGCCTCAAAAAATTCATTCCGCGTTTTATAACCGTAAAGATTTTTCCTGTCTTCCTGATGACGATATGACGACATAAGAAAATCATAAGCACTGCTAATGCGGGCGCGGGTTTTTAATGGAATATCCTCCGCATTTCGAGCAGTGATGATTTTTCCCTCTTTCAATAATCCGTACTCGTTAAGGCTATTTTCCAATATACGTGATTGGCTGTATTGCGATATCATCCGTGCATTGAATAAGGGGGTGGAGGTCAATATAATCATGACAATCATGAAACTCAAAATGCGTGATAGGCGTTGCGGGCCAAAGCTCATTCTTATTGACAGTAAAAACAGATAGACCGCAATCACACATAAATAAAATCTTTGCGGCGTGACTCCGTATTCATCTATGCGCATAAATGCTGATACTCCCAACATAATGGCAGGCAAAATCAATAGCGGGAAAAACCAGCTCTTAAACAGATTAAAAAGCCTTTGTTGTTGGATTAGGTAAGGCCATGAAACCAGAAATGTTATAATGCCTGCGCTTGAAAATCCAAGAATGATCCATGCAAGCTGACCTTTCGGCATTTCCATGAGAATAAGGATTTTGGCAAAATATGCATACAGGATAAGAAAATAGACCCCGACCAGCGGCAATAATATCCACTTCACTAAAAATGTAAGGGACGCCTTTAATGCACAGTCTTCAACCTCATACTCAAATTGTGAAGGTACGGTAGAAAGAGCGTATAGCGGGGCGAGAATTATTGCCGCAAAACACCATAGGGTGACATAAATATCACTATCGACGCGTATATCAAACAAATACCCGACGGAGGCTAATACACCTGAAAATCCTGCCCAGAAAATTACCGAAGCGATAAAGGCGATAGATACGCCCATCCATAAACGGCGGTTAAATTCCCATAAGGATTCATTTGTATGATTACGGCCTATAAAGGCCGCCACACTGAGCAAAATACAATTCGCCGCGACCAGATGCGCCAACATCAATAATATGTCCGGGTTTTCGCGGGAACCGATTAATAATAAAAAAGCATAGACAACAAGTCCGCCCGCTAAAACGACCGTATATTTTTTTCTAGGCCATTGCATGCTTTCTTGCATGATTTTTGCCGCGCACGACCAAAAAAATCCGGTAATTAAGAATAAGGATAGGCGCCCAACAAAATCGTCAGCCCATTTCACAAGGTCGTTGATTTCCACGAAGGCAATAATGAACATCACTACTGCGAATATGAAACATAAGGGAAATCGTCTGATAGTTGTTTCGAGCTCGGATAAATTAAAAAACCGGGACATACGTTTCATAGAATTATCCTTTATTAAAATATCAGATGGTTGTTTCCATTTCAAACAAGTCATCAAGTGTTTGCCTGCGGCGGATAATTTTATACGCCTCCCCATCAACCATAATTTCAGGCAGCAAAGGCCGTGTGTTATAATTGGACGCCATACAGGCCGTATAGGCTCCTGCAGACTGGATCACACACAGATCCCCTTCTTGCATTTTTGGCAAAACACGCCCCTTGGCGAAGGTGTCGCCCGTTTCACAGATCGGCCCAACGATATCATACGATGTCGGCTCCGCATGCGGATTAGCGACAGGTACGACCGCATGATATGCGTCATATAATGTCGGGCGGATCAAATCATTCATGGCTGTATCAAGGATCAGGAACTGGCGTCCGCCCTCTTCCTTCACATATTCGACTTTTGTTAACAACAGCCCCGCATTACCTGCTATATAACGGCCGGGCTCCATAATGATTTCAGTGCCCAGCGGTTCAATGACATCGCGCACGGCCTCCGCCACACGTTTGAGGTCAAGCAAAGATTCATCCTTGTATTGAATACCGAAACCACCGCCGATATCGAGAGTTGCGACATTATGCCCCTTGTCCCGCAATTGTCCGACCAGATGTGCGATGACCTGATATCCGGTCAGATAGGATTGCGTTGTCTCAATTTGAGAACCGATATGCATCGACAAGCCGATAAATTTGATATTTTTTAGATCGGCACGTTCATAATTGTCGATAATGGTCGGTGCGCTCAAGCCGAATTTGTCATGGGCACGGCCAGTTGAAATCTTATCATAGGCGCCACCCTCGACATTCGGATTCAGACGCATCATAACGCGTGCGGTTTTGCCCATTTCACCGGCGATTTTGTTAATCCGTTCCAATTCAGGAATGGATTCTACATTCAACGAATAAATATTGTTTTCAAGATAAGTACGGATTTCTTTATGGGTTTTACCAACCCCGGTCACCAACATATCAGACCCTTTAAATCCCGCCTTCAATCCACGGTGCATTTCTCCAACAGCAACAGTTTCCAGACAAACGCCCATTTCATTAAGATAACGAAGCAAGTTAATATTGCTGTTTGCCTTGCAAGCGTAAAAAAATCGCGGCTGCCGACCCTCCGGCAGAACATCGCCAAACGCCTTTTGTAAGGCCTTAACCTGATCGGTAATTTCTGCCTTGGAATAAATATAGGCGGGTGTGCCGATTTCTTTCGCCAGACGTGTCAACGATACATTTTCGACGTGGAGGTCATTGTTAAGATACTCGAAATGTTTACTGAGCAATATATCCATCAGATAATTTACTTTAACGGCTTCAAGGTCGGGAAGGCGATCACGTCACGAATATTAGTTGAATTAGTCAACAACATAACCAGACGGTCAATCCCTACACCGTACCCGCCATTGGGTGGTAAGCCAACCTTTAACGAGGTCACATAATCGTCATCGACCATTTGCGCTTCCTCGTTACCGGCCTCACGCATAGCGGCCTGCGCGTCGAACGAGGCTTGCTGGATGGCGGGATCATTTTGCTCGGTAAAGGCATTGCAGATTTCCCATCCGTTGGCAAAGCTTTCAAATCTCTCGGTCAAACGCTCGTCATCCTTATCCAATTTTGCCAGCGGCGAAATATCATAGGGAAGGTGCGTGATATGCGTCGGTTGGATAAGCGTATGTTCGACATGTTCATCAAATAATTCCGCGACAATTTCTCCCCATTTCATAGTAGGGGCGATATCGCATTTCAATTCTTTTGCCTTTGCGGCAAGTCCGTCACGGTCATAATCGAGCGGATTAACACCTGTACGCTTTTCGATAGCTCCACACATGGTCTCGCGCGGCCAAGGGCCTGCAAAATTCAATTCATGCTCGCCATAAACGGTTTTGGTTGAGCCATCATTCAAATGTTTTACCAACTCGCTAAGCAGTGTTTCAACAAACTCCATAACGTTTTCATAATCCCACCACAAAACATTTCCTTCCATCATGGTAAATTCAGGATTATGTTTGGGGGAAATGCCCTCATTGCGGAAGTAACGGCCGATTTCAAAGACGTGATCGGTCATACCACCGACAAGCAAACGCTTCAGATACAACTCTGCCGCAACTTTCAGGTAAAACATGGTGTCCAGTGCATTATGATGCGTGGTAAATGGTTTTGCCGATGCACCACCCATAATCGGATGCAGTATCGGGTTTTCAACCTCAACCGCGCCGATTTTACGCATGTAATCGCGCATGAATGCAATGATCTCGCATCGTTTTAACAAAGTCTTGGCACTGTCGTCATTGACGATAAGATCAAGATAGCGCTGGCGGTAGCGGGTTTCGACATCGGTCAATCCGTGGTGCTTTTCAGGTAAAGGCTCCAGTGATTTCGTTACAAGCGTTACTTCAGTTGCACGCACCGATAATTCCCCACGCGGCGTGCGGCGGATTGTGCCTTTCGCCCCGACAATGTCACCCAGATCAAGATAATCGAGATTGGCCAGTTGCTCCTCATTCATGGAATCTTTATGACAGAAAATCTGGATGCGGCCGCTTGTGTCCTTTAAATCAATAAACATGCCGCCATTGCGCATGGCCATCACACGGCCTGCAACCGCTACCTCATCCGTTGTCTCTTCACCGTCTGGCAAATTAGCATAATTATCCTGCAACCCTTTCGCACTGTGCGTTTTAGGATAATTATAGGCATAAGGATTTCCGCCCTTTTCCTTATAGGCGTTAAGCTTCGCCATTCTGGCGGCGCGTGGGTCGGTTAATCCATCTGTTTTCGGTTCTGGTTGTGCCATTTTATTTTTCCTTGGTTTAATAAGCCTTTCTACCGTTTTATCAATAAAATGTCACTGGCAAAATTCTATTCAATTGACATAGATATAGCATTTCAATATATTTCAGTCTATGAGCAGAGCAGATCCATTTATTAAGGCCCATTTCGATTGCGTTAATACCGTCACATATGGCGATGTGGATACCAGACAGATTGCACATCATCTCGCAAGTCAAATCACGGCCCATGTAGACCCATCGGAGATAACATATTCAATTATGGGCAGAGTAGGATCGGGTAAATCATGCTTGAGTGAAGGACTGCGATCATATTATATTCCTGCAAATGCAAAGCCATTGCTGACATCCAAACTGATTGGAAGAGTTAATCCGGCATGGCAATTGTGGACATTTGATCATGTTACATTTAAATCTGTTGATACTGCTGCCTTAGATATCTTTGAAGACCCTGTTCCTGAAACATCTACGCCTATTCAAGTTCGGGCAATCGAATTTGCCAGACCTGAAATTCAGGAACAATCAGTTGCCGTATTGGAAATTGCAAAACCTGTTGATAACCTGGCTGAGGAAAACGGACGTTTGCTCAATGTTTATCTTAATCGTGATCTTCTAAAAGATAAGATAAAACGAATTAAACTACGCCCCTAGCTTTTTATACGGACTTTCCCAACTTGGCAAAGGTTGGCGGGCATAGCTTGCAGGTGTGTCAACACCTTGTGCTTCCAATACATCTTTCAAACAATATAGCTTCATCGTACCCGCATCCGCGGACTCATACTGAACCTGAATGTCGTGATTCATGCTTAAAGGGCGAAATTCAACATAATCAGGATTTGTTTTTTTACCATCGAAATAAATATCAAGAGCGCAGCTTTCACCATGATAATGCCAAGATTGCACTATTTTTTCATCGCGTTTCACTTGCGGTTGCCGTAACAGGATTTCAAGATCTTTCTGATCCCAGTCTTGCAAAGAATCAGGCATTGCCATTGCCTGTTGGACAAGGGACAATTTTTTCACATTATCGGAAAATGATAAATGCGTATCGGCATAAGGATAAACGGATAATCCGAATTGTATTGTTTTCATAGCCCCCATGACCAGAACAATACCGGCCAAGTTGAACATGAATGCAGGAACAGCCCGCATTTTGATTTGTATCGGTTTCATTTTTGTATTATGCAAATTATAAACCATGCAAAATACCTAACACATTATTAACAATATGTTAAGTATTTTTTATTGATGGTTGTTTAAGCCGCACTTGCCTTTTTATTATCAGTCTTCTTCGACGCTTCTTTCAATTTTGAAAAATCCGTTGTCGAGCTTTCTTTTTTCGCATTAGCCGATGCAAAGGAAGAGATTTTCCCCTCGATTGTCGCGCCTGCCTCAACAGTCAACTCACGGTATGTCATTGTTCCTATCACAATGCCTGTCGCCTCAATCGTTACACGACCATCAACAGTCAAGTCACCTTCAAAACGACCCGCAATAACAGCTTCCTCTATATCAACAGAACCGTAAAAAACACCGGATTCAGCAATATCCAATAGTTTAGCACCGTTTAATGTAGCCTCGACCGTTCCTTCAACCAGCAACTGGTCGCAGTTTTCAATTTCCCCGGAAAGTGTGATGCCCTGACCGATTGTCAATGTACGGCCTTCTGTATGTGTGCGTGTAGCGGCGGTACCATATGCCATTGACTGCCCCGGAATGGACGGACGGCCAAAAGGTGACGGATTTGGTTTTGGTTGTGATGAAGTCTCTGGTGTTTGCGTATCGCTCATAGTATTGCTTTCCTTGTTTTCGTTTGCCTCGGCAGTATCGGTTTCCCGTGTGGTGTCATCCGTCTTTGGAGGGGCAGACGCGGGAATATTCTGTTTATGAAACATATGTCATCACCTTTATGGTTGGTTTCTCTTTATGTCTTAATCCAATAATACGGTGATGATGTGGCATCCTCACCGTTCCTTTAAAAAACATCATGCTTGTTTTTTCTTTTACTTTCGCGCACCCTAGCATGAGAGAATTTTACTTTGCAAGAATTTTTGAAAGCTTTTTAAATGGCCCTGCGCTTGATACAGGTTACGATTCCGGCGGAACGCAAACGAACCCTGATGAATATTGCCGATAATTATAATGCTGTTGATACCTGGTGGACCCCAAAAAACGAGGACGGAAGGAGAACAGTTTCAATCGTTGTCGACCGTTCGTCGCAACAGGATGTGCTGGACAGTATACAAAACAATCTTCAGGATGAAACGGAATGGCGGGCAGTACTTCTTCCTATCGAGGCCTCTGTCCCTAAACATGATATTCCCGAAAATGAAGATCCGCTCAAGCAAAAATTTCATTGGCGCAAATCACTAACACGGGAAGAACTCTATCAGGAAGTATCTAACGGCGCGCGTGGCGACCGTCTATATTACATGATGGTTTTGTTATCCACCATTGTCGCCGCGGTCGGGCTTTTACAGGATAACGTAGCATTTGTAATTGCCGCTATGGTTATTGCTCCCTTGCTAAGCCCTAACCTGGCGTTGACTTTCGGAACGTCTTTAGGTGACAAGGAAATGGTTTTCAGTTCGCTTAAAACCAGTTTTGGTGGACTTGTTGCCGCAATCATTCCTTGTATAGTTGTCGGATATTTCGCAGAAATTGATTTTACTAGCGACCAACTGATGGAAAGAACGACCATCGACTTTGCGACAATGATCGTTGCATTAGCATCCGGGGCGGCGGCGGTGTTGTCAATGACCACAGGTGTTTCCTCCGCCCTAGTCGGAGTGATGGTGTCTGTCGCCCTCCTCCCGCCTGCCGCGGCAGTTGGCTTATTCGCAGGACATGGTGATTATCATTTTGCATGGGACAGCGCCCTGCTGTTGATAACCAACCTCGTTTGTATCGGATTATCCTCACAAGCGGTGTTGGCCTTAATGGGCATTCGCCCGCGTACATTTTTCGAGCAAAAGCAAGCCCGTCAATCCCACTGGATTCAAGCCGGTATCCTATTGGCTCTCCTCGCTCTTATATCCGCAATCATCATTTTCACAGATGTTGATGTGTCAGAAGCCATAAAACCCGATTTGACTGAAAAATCCTGATTGTCTCTATTACCATAAAAAATTAACAAACCTTTAAACATAAAATTTTATACTAAGTAGAGATAAAACTGAGAGATTTGTTGATTTATGACTGATATTACGGAAACGATACCGTCTCAAAGCGCGCACAGTGCAGATACCATCAATGATAATGATGACACACTGCTCATTCATCAGGATATTGCAATAGAGGAAAACTTGCTGTACGCAGGGGTCGAAATTTATTTCGAAACCCCGCCTGTAGAGGCAGCGGCAAAGGAAAAACCGCAAGACCCAGATGATAGTACCTCAAAATCAAAAACTCCTGTCGATATTCCCGCTCTCTATGGCGACGACATGTTTTATTCAATTTTGACTGAAAACGAGAATTTTGTTCAAAACTTAAGCAATTCGCCTTTCGTCCGTAATGCCGTGTCATCTCAAGACAGCTTTACACCATCGCAAACAGATACGGTTTTATCGGAATTTGTCTCCGCCCCGACAGCTCTTACTACCAAAGCTCTAACGGCCCTGGGCGGAATGGATAATATCAAAGCCGCCGGCCCCCTTGGTTTCAGCAACACCGCATATAAAATCCATACGACAAGTAAAATACCGCAAGGATTAGCGACAGAAACCGTTGCACCCATTGTAAAAGGTGGTACCAAAAATACTCCGCCATGGTTTAAGGATTTGTTCCCCGATGCGCCGCAGGAAAGCGCATCTTTTTACGCCACTCACCAAAATCCAACGCCGACAGCAAATGGAATCTATGGGCTAAATACACTTATTAGTGGTACAACTTTATTTGCTCTAGATCCCAATGACACCAATAACGGACTCAGCAATTCCGGCGCTATTCATATGTATGATATGGTTACGGGAGATTTAATCCGAACTATTGAAAATCCTAATCCTAATACGAATGCTAAATTCGGTTACACAAACGGATACGGTGCTGAACAGGTTCGCTTAGTGGAGGATAAGCTGATTGTATCAGTGCCAACAGATACGAACAATGGGTTCAGCAATTCCGGCGTAATATATATTTATGATGCCAATACGGGCGATCTTCTCTCCACTGTACAAAACCCTGATCCCGGGGCAAATGAAAGATTTGGACAGGCAGAGTATTATAATTCACATTTTGAAATTCAGGATAACACTGTCCTTGTTAGTGTGTATCGTGACAATAATAATGGATTTAATCAATCTGGCGCCATATACATGTTTGATTTACAAACAGGCGCCCTGTTACAGCATTTTGAAAATCCTACACCAGCTGCGTACGGAAATTTTGGGCAATATACGACACATAATGAAGATTATTTTGTGGTTTCAAATTATACACAAAATGTAGGCGGATTTAATAAAGCGGGAGCAGTTTATATATTTGATGTCGAGACGGGAAATCTAGTCCATACGCTTTTGAACCCCTATCCGGGAACCAATGACTATTTCGGCCAATCTAGATTAACTATAGATAATGACACTTTAATAGTTTGGGCAGCTAATAGTGGTAGCGGCTTTACAAGCTCTGGAGAACTTTACTTTTATGATTTGCAATCAGGTAACCTTCTTACCCGATTTGTCAATCCATCTCCAAGAAACTATGAATCATTTAGTTATGTCGGGACATTTGGCGATACAGTCATTGCGGTCAGCAGTACAGATCGCAATAGTGGTTTTGACGGTTCCGGTGCACTCTTTTTATATGATAAAAATACAGGCAATTTAATCCGTACAATTGCAAATCCAACTCCCGCCACAAATGATTATTTTGGATGGGAGATTGTTGTAACCGGCAACAACATAATGTTTGTATCGGCAAACTATGATGACAATGGAGGATTTAGCGACTCAGGTGCAATTTATATGTACGATATAGCAACAGGCACTTTGTTAAAAACTATCACCAATCCGACGCCTGAAACAGGCGAAATATTTGGCGATAATATGGTTCTTATGGGTAATACGTTAGTAGTATCTTCTCCCTATGATACCAATAACGGCCATACAAACTCAGGCTCAATTTATTTATATGATGCGACAACGGGCGATTTGATACGCGCCATTGAAAACCCCACACCGGGCGACAGCGAAATTTTTGGGGAATATACTCAAGAAATTGACGGGTTACTGTTCATCTCCAATGCTTATGATACAAACGGCGGTTATACCAATTCCGGAACACTATATGCTTATGACCTGACAACAGGAAATCTGGTTTACTCCATTGAAAACCCCACACCAAATACAAATGAAGGGTTTTCATCCGATTTTTACAAAGAAGGCGACACATTAATTGTTAATCATCCTTTTGATGATGATACGTACGGTGCGGTATATTTATATGAATTTGCAACGGGTGATCTGATTGCAACAGTCAGTAATCCAAACATAGACATAGATACAGGATTTAATAATTTTGGACGCCTATCTCAAGTTATTGGCGATACTTTGATCGTTAATGCGCCGGGTGATACGAATGGCGGACAGACAAATTCCGGTGCTATCTACAGCTTCCTCTACGATTTCAACGGTGATGGGCGCGTTGACGGCACGGCCCTTGATGATGTTATTTACGGATCTCCTGCTCAAAACCTGCTGACGGGTGGCGATGGGGCCGATACGTTTGTGTTTCAATCCGCAACCGTCTTCAATGCTGCCGATATTATTACCGATTTTGACGCAACCGAGGGCGATATTTTGGATTTCCGCGATGTATTAAGCGGTTACGATAGTATGAGCGATGACATTCATGATTTTGTAAGACTTGTCTCCGGCAATGGCGGGATGCAATTACAGATTGATACCGACGGAAGCGCAAACGGGGAAAATTTCCAGACAGCGGTTCATCTGTATGGCAATACCACTCTCGACCTCGACAGCCTCATCATAGATGGTAACCTCTTGGTGGAATAAATCGTTTATTTATACTTCAGATTATTCCAGATAGAGCGAAAAATTATCTAAATAAATGGTGGGCCCGGCGGGAATTGAACCCGCACGTCCATACGGACAACAGATTTTAAGTCTGCAGCGTCTACCGATTCCGCCACGGGCCCAAACCAGATTTTTTTATAAATGACCCAGACGACTATGGCAATGGGGTAATTGTGATAATTCCCTATTCATCTGTTAAAAAAATTAGAGGCTTGCCATAGTTTCGTATAAAACAGGGCGTAGAAACGATGCGATTTCCCGGCCGTATAAAAACTCCAGATGTCGGTCCCCTGTGGCAATCAGGTCGCCTTTAGCGATGAATTCCGAACCGACCTTTATAATATGATCCAGATAAACAATATCACGCGTCAGCCCCTGTATAATAACAGGGGGTTTATCCATGATGAAATCACCCTTTGTATCATGAATAAAACGGCATCCCTTAAATACTGCCGCCTTATGGAATGCAGTACCGAACACCGACGGGCAGGAGAAGCGGCAACCGCTGATTACAGCATCTATAACCTCCGTCGCGGAAAAACTTGCCGCCGTCATATCCACATTCATTAGTGATGACAGTGCAAAGCAAGCATGGCTCAAATCTGCGCCAACCATTTGTGCGTTATCAAACACACATTCCGAAAGGTTGGCACCATTTAAATTGGCCCCGTTCAAGATGACGCCTGCCATTTGTGCGTCATCCAAATTTGCATTTGCCAGATTGATACCCGTTAAATCGGCACCGTCCAGATTAATATGTTCCGCCACCGCCGTTTCAACACATTCTTTTTGAGAAGAAAACCACCCTTCGTAAAGGATGTCATCAGTATAGGCGCATAATATATGGAATCTTGTCTTTTTAGTCATTTTCCTCTATTCCCTTTAGTAATAAAACCGTTATATACAATTTAAAGTTGCATATCCATTGGTATTACTATTATTGGATGTTAAAACGCATCATTGCATAATATTTAACTATAAAAATCAGTGGATAAGCAGGGTGTTATACCCAACATTAAAATCTATATTATTAAGAGAATAATCCTAAAAACCATACGGGTGTATGTATGAAACCGCTAGAACTAGGCATAAAAACCATTAAATCCTATCAAAGCACACTTGGTCAAACACCAGGTGTGTATCGGATGCTGGATGAGTCCGGCAAAGTTTTATATGTCGGTAAAGCAAAAAACCTGTCCAGCCGCGTTGCCAGTTACACACGTCCGGACAAATTGCCGATGCGCCTTAAACGCATGATTTCCGAAACACGCAAAATGGAATTTGTCGAGACACATACCGAGTTGGAAGCCCTATTGCTTGAATTCAATATGATCAAGGAATTGAAACCGGTTTATAATGTCATGATGACGGATGATAAGGCGTATCCGTATATTTTTATGAATACCGATCATGATTATCCGCGTGCAATCAAATATCGTGGAGCCAAAACAAAAAAAGGAGAATATTATGGCCCGTTTGCCAGTGCAGGAGCGGTCAACAAAACCCTCAACACTATTCAAAAGGTTTTTCAGATCCGAAATTGTACCGATACCTATTTTGCGAACCGGAAACGCCCTTGCCTGCAATATCATATCAAACAATGCACCGCCCCTTGCGTCGGTTACGTCAGTAAGGAGGACTATGCCGCACAAGTACGCCAGACGAAAGATTTTCTGGAAGGACGGGGCGATGATATTCAGGGCGAGCTTGCCGATCGTATGAAAATCGCATCCGAGAGACAGGATTATGAGACCGCCGCCAAGTATCGTGACCGCATACACGCCCTGCGCGCGCTGCAGGCGTCCCAGATTATCAACCTTACCCACGTCAAGGATGCGGATATCTTTGCAATTGTTGCGGAGGCCGGATTTATGTGCGTGTCTGTTTTTTTCATTCGTAACGGACAAAATTTCGGCAACCAGACGCATTTTCCGAAAACAGGGGAAGATGAGGAAATTGGCGATATATTATCGCAGTTTATGATCGAATTTTATACAAAACATCCTGTTATGCCGTGCATTTTTGTGAACGTTATACCATCTGAAAACGATATTCTGGCACAGGCTCTCTCCGTTCAAGCCAATCGCAAAGTGACAATTACCAAACCGACCCGCGGCGAAAAACGGCAAATCACCGAGATGGCGGAGCGTAATGCCGCTTCTTCTCTGGACCGGCACAAAGCCCGCAAGACCAGTGATATGGATGGTTTGAAACGTGTGCAGAATATATTCGACCTTCCGTCCCCGCCGCAACGTATTGAGGTTTACGATAACTCCCACACCGGCGGGGATCATATGTTGGGCGCCATGATTGTCGCGTCACCCGACGGCTTTCAAAAAAGCCAATACCGCAAATTTAATTTGAAAGATACTGAGGCAAGCGATGATTATGGCGGGATGCGCGAGGTGATGAGGCGTCGATTTGGTCATGCGCTCGATGAAGGCCGTGGTAAGGGGCATGAGACATGGCCGGATATAGTTATGATCGACGGCGGCAAAGGGCAGTTATCCTCCGTTACAGAGATTTTGGATGAGCTGGGCATATTAAATGACGTGACGCTTGTCTCTATTGCCAAAGGGCCTGACCGTAATGCGGGCCGCGAGGATTTTTATATGAACGGGCGCACGCCTTTTCGCCTTCCGCCCAATGATGTGGGTCTGTTTTACCTGCAACGCCTGCGGGACGAGGCACATCGTTTTGCCATCGGTTCCATGCGTGTAAGACGCGCCAAAACGATCGAAAAATCGCCACTTGACGACGTGCCAGGCATTGGCCCAAAACGCAAAAAAGCCCTTCTGACCCATTTCGGATCGGGTAAAGCGGTGGCGCGTGCCGCCTTGATAGACCTGCAAAAAGTAGAAGGGATATCAAATGCATTCGCGGAAAAAATATACCATTATTTTCACGGGTAGTTTCGGGTTTACTCCTCCGGCTTAATCGTATCAGGCCGAACTAGGCTACCCACCACCATTGCTAGGGCCGCGATAATGACACCGGCCAATTGAGGCGGTACGATCATCGGATCCATATCATTGGCGGCGGCCTGAAAGGCCAAAACCTCTAAAACGGCCCAGCTACCGACACCGCAAAAAATAGAGGCGAGTGCGCCCGCCTTGCTTGACTTCGACCAGTATATACCGAAAACCAAGGGAACAAATGCGCCGCATAACGGTAATAAATAGGCGTTTTCTACCATCTCAAAAATGGACAAACCTGCACTGGCGCTAAGATAGGCATAACCAAGAACAACCACTGCAAAACCCAAAACACATAAACGCAACGCCAGTAAAAGCGATTTATCCTTCAAGTTCCACACAGGTTTTAGAATGTTTTCGGCAAGAATAGCCGACGGTGCCAATAATGTCCCCGAAGCGGTCGACATGATGGCTG
>DCKW01000076.1 GCA_002320485.1 Micavibrio sp. UBA1664 | reverse complement strand
TCAAGTCTGCGTCAGAGAAATCGGCGGATACGGCACGCACCGCCGACATATTCGTCGACACCATCCTCGCCCCTGCAAACACCGTACGGGCGACCGCGCTGTCCCCTTTGGCGTTACGGTTTTGCACAAGATTGGCTGTTTCCTTCTCCATCATGCGTCCTTCCCGCAAGTCGGCGGATTTCAAATCCGCGCCCTCCAGATTGGCGCCAGCAACGAAAGCGCCGCGGAAATCGGCACGAACAAAGGATGCGGCCTCCAGATTGGCGCGGCGCATATCACAGGCAAAAAATGTTGCTGAACTGAAATTCCCGTGCGACAAATCTGTTCCTATAAAACATGAACCGGTAAAATCGGCATGCGATAAATCCTGCCCGCGCAGGCTTAATCCGGAGAGGTTTTTAAATTTTATAATTGCCCGCGCCCCGCCGTTTTTGCCGGAAATATATAATTTATGCAGTTTAATGATCCTGTTCAGATCATCCTGCGATAAATGTGACATGAAAAAATTTTCAGGCGATTTTGTCATTCTAGTTGATTTTCCCCACTGTATGCGCGCGATTTTCTCTGACTATACAGTGAAAAACTTCCTAATTGGTTAATAAATTTTGTGCCAGCTTTTTACCAAGCTCAACACCGAACTGGTCGAAACTGTTGATATTCCAAATGATTCCCTGAACGAAAATTTTATGTTCGTATAAGGCGATCAATTGACCGATGCTGGTTGCGTCTAGCTTTTCGAGAATAATCATTGTTGACGGGCGACCGCCGGCATAATGTTTGTGTTTGTTACCGGTGTTTTCAAAACCGTCCGCAAACGCCTCAGCCTGAGCATGCGCATTGGCATTCAAAACCCGCTGATGATCCTCGTTATAATGACCTTCACGCGCAATTATAATTTCGCTCGGGATAATATCTGTTCCCTGGTGCAACCATTGATGAAATGCATGCTGGCCGTTTGTGCCAGCCTGCCCGAATATAATTGGGCCTGTTTTATACTCGGTGATAAATTCCCCTTCGCGATCAACGGATTTTCCGTTTGATTCCATATCCAACTGTTGCAGGAAATTCGTCAATAAACCGAGATTTTGTGCATAAGGTAATACTGACACTGCGGATCGATCCATAAAATTACGGTTCCAAATACCCCATAAAGCCAGAAGTATCGGCAAATTATGATCGGACGATTGTGTTCTGAAATGCGCATCCATCGCCCGCGCCCCGTTCAGGAAGCGGTGAAATACATCATATCCGTATGTCAGGGCAATCGGCATTCCGATTGACGACCATACTGAAAACCGTCCGCCAACCCAGTCCCAAAACGGAAACATGTTGTCTGTATCAATTCCAAATCCGGCAACGGCGCGGTCATTCGTGCTTAACGCGATCATATGTTTTTCAATCGGCAAACCGTCCAACCAGTTTTTGGCATAGGCGGCATTCATCATCGTTTCCTGCGTCGTAAAGGTTTTGGAGGCGATCACAAATAACGTCGTTTCAGGATCAAGCGGCCTTAAAACCTCCGCAATATCCGCCGCATCAACATTCGCGACAAAATGGATGTTCACTTTTTTCGGCAAGTGTTTAAGGGCATCGCAAACAAGTCGCGGCCCCAGATCGGAACCGCCAATACCGATATGAACAACATCGGTAAATTTGCCGTTTTCATGTGTTTTCTCAACAAATCTCTGCATGCGAGACAGCTCATGCTGAACCTCTTCCTGTTCACCGGATCGCAATGCAACATGCCATACAGCACGATTTTCGGTTGTATTGATGGGGTCGCAGTTAAACATTTTTTTGCGCCAGCCCTCGACATCCTGTTGCTCGGCAAGGTCAAGCAAAGACCGCCATATTTCAGCAGGAATGAAGGAACGGCTGAAATCGACAGAGACGGCCAGCCCTTTATCGATTACCGGCCCTATGCCACTTTCGCCCACCTTATCTATTTTCAACTTTGCAAGGTTTTGCCATGCTTGCGTTTGTGTCGGATTTCCCATTATTCAACTCCGGGTAAAGTGGTGACGGTCGTAAAATCGGCATTATCAGGCACGGCCCCGGCAATCACAGTCGCAATAGGCTGTGTGGAGGCAAATATGCGTTGGGCCACACGCTGCACATCGTTTGCCGTAACGGCCTCTATCTGATCGCCCCATTCGTCCAACGATGTTATGGATCGCCCATCAAGTTGCATACGCAAGGCCGCCCCCGACAAACTCAACGTCGATGAGAATCTTAAAGGGAGCGAACCGATGAGATAGCTTTTTGCCTCGGCCAGACGTTTGGCTTCCACAGGCGTTGTTTTTAATGATTCAACAATATCCTGTACCGACTTGGTCATCGCCTGGATATTCTCAGGAGAGGCGGCACTTTCCACGGCGAGATAGTCTGCCGCATCCATAAATACGGGTTGCGAATAAATACCATAGGTCAGACCTTGTTTTTCCCTGACTTCCTCCATCAGAAAGGAAGAAAACCCGCCTGCCCCCAGAATGTGGTTAAGTACACGATACGCATGATAATCAGGATCATTTTTTGGAAGTGCTGGCCATACCATCTGAACCGAGCTTTGCGGACTGTCGCTGGCATACGCCTTTTTTAACGGTGTTTCGGGATATCTGACAGGTACAATGACAGGATACCCGCCCTCTCCTTTTGCCAAATCACCAAAAATTTGTTCAACTATCGGGGCCATTTCATCGGCGGTTGCGTCCCCAGCGGTTGCAATTCGCAAGCGTGCCTTATTAAAATATGTCTCACGGTAGCTTTCAAGGTCGGCAGATGTAATCGAGCCGATATCGGAAATGGTGCCGCCGCTATTGCGGGCATAAGGGTGATCGCCGAACACAACATCATTCATTAATCGCGATGCCTGCCAATCGGTTTTCGACAAAGAGGATTTGATCCGCATAATATTCGCCTGTTTCATCCGCGTCACTGCGTCATCGTCAAAACGCGGCGAGGTTAACGCATCATGCAATAATTCAAAAGCAAGCGGTGCATGGCGTTTGAGCGTCTTTAGTTTTCCCGTAAAATGGTCCCGCCCTGATGAAAACGTCAACTCGATCGCATGATCCTGTAAAGCATCCTGAAATGCCTTGGCATCCCGCGCCCCCGCACCCTCATCCAATGTGTTGGATAAAATTTGCGCCATGCCTGTTTTCCCTGCGGGATCATTCACCGCGCCCGCGCCATAAAAAGCGAAATGAATGGTAATTATCGGCAGAGTGTGATCCTCGACATGCCAGAACCCTTTGCCCGTATCCTCAATATCCAATACCCTGTTTTGCGCCTGCGCGCTGTTTGCTAAAACCGTCATTAGTAAAAATCCCAATATAATTGTGGTAAAACGCATTATTATGCTTACTCCGCCTGCGGTAACAAATGGGCGGTCACGGCATGATATCCGGCGGCCCCCGGCAATAAATAGGTGCGAACAGTTTCCTGTATATCCTCAGGCGTCACATTTTCTATATCGCGCGCCCAACCCTCGACCTGCTCCAATGACAATCCCGATACCAGTTGATATCCGACCATCATGGCAGGCCCTGTCAGAGAGTCCCGTTCATATACGGATTCATCTTGAATTCGGGCAACCGCTTTCGCCAGTTCCTCACTCGTTACACCGTTATCGGCAACATCCTGTAATACCGCATCAACGGCCTTATCAACTTGCTCCCACGTTACACCGTCCAGTGGTGTGACACCGATTGACACTGTGGAATCATCCACGGCAATTCCGCCATACGAGAAACTGGCCGCCGATACAATAGGATCATCCACAGCCAAGGCCTGATACAAACGACCTGTATTGCCGCCGATTAGTTCATCTGTCAAAGCGAAGGCAAGCGCCTGTTTATAATCCTTGGCCATACCGGGCACACGGTATAATTTACGCCACATCGCCTGTTTCACGCTGGGGTGGGTATGGGTGAGAGTTGTTTGACCATATATTGTCGGAACCTCCGGCCAGTCAGGGCGGGTTTTCGCCCCGTCATTGTTTATTTGACCATAAGTGCGCGCCGCCAGCTCAAAAACATCTTTGGCATCGACATCGCCGCTGACCAGTAAAATTGCATTTTTCGGCGCATAATATGTTTTGTAAAAATCACGAGCGGCGGCAGGGGTCAATTCCTGTAATTCCTGATCCCATCCGATAATCGGGCGCGCATAGGGATGATTAACGAAAAGCGCGGCGCGCATCGCCTCACCCAGCTGCGCCGACGGATTGGAATCCGTTCTTTGTTTGCGTTCCTGAATGACAACATCGCGCTCAATCAATGCTTCGGCATCATCGAAACTCAAATTTTTCATACGGTCGGACTCCATAATCATCACCGATTCCAGTTTGTCCTTGGGAACCGTTTGAAAATAAGCTGTGAAATCCCAGCTGGTAAACGCGTTGTCGTTCCCTCCCCAGCTTTTCACCTTTTTTGAAAAATCCCCTGCGGCAACCAAACCGGTTCCCTTAAACATGAGGTGTTCCAGATAATGGGCAAGTCCGCTATGCCCCATAACCTCGTCCGCGCCCCCGATTTTATACCATACCATATGGGTAACAGCAGGCGTGCGGTGATTTTCCACCACCACAACCTGCATGGCGTTGGGCAAGGTTATTGATTTTGTATTGTAAATTTTATCGACCGCGTTGGCCGCGGTTACTGTCTGAAGCATAAAAAATCCTGTCACTAGAACAAACAAAGGTCTCATGCGCGACAGGATAGAAGCTTTACAGGGATATGTCATCCCTTTAAAAAGAGATTAGCCTTTAGGACACATATAAAAGCCTGATGCGGCACTTACAACACGTGTAGTCAACGGTTCCGGGCGATCAAAAACAACTTTTGCGCCCTCATCGAATATTGCGCTCTGCGGAGGTTGAATTGAAAAGCCGTCGGGACTATCCAGACTATCAATTCCCTGACAGACATTATCCTTAACTCCGGCCCACGCTATATTAGCCGCGACAAATGCTGTACAAATAGTTCCAGCTACCTTTAATTTGTTAGTCATACAAATCCCTTTCAAATAATTGATTAAAAACTACCGCAGATAAATTCTTATGTCAATATTATTCGCTTGGTATATTTTGTGGTGTGGTATTTTTCACAACCCCTTCTTGACGCAAACGTTGCATTTCTTCATCAGGATTCAAAGGTTCACCCTTATCTTTATTTCCCTTCATGAATAGCAAACGCTCAGCCGTCGTACGCGTATCCTTCGCCTCTTCGGTATCGACGACGCGACGGATATTTGGATCGGCATCCTGAACGCCGACTTTGTTCAAAAATCCGCTATTATCCGCATAAGCCCCGCCCGGAGCAACGTCAGATTCGCCGAATACGGTTTTACGCGCCTGTTGCTGCGTGGACATTTCCATCGGACGGCTGGCCCCCGGCATCGGAGGACGTAAAGCATAATCAGGCGGTACAGAAAGCGGGGCGCGCGTAACAACCGCAAATTCATCAGGTGCAGTGTTGACCAGACCTAGATTTTCCTTGGTTTCATTACTGCAAGCAGATAACACCAAAACAGCCGAAGCCATACATACTATTTTTTTCATGTTAGTTCTTCTCGTCCTTTTTACTCATGAATATGCCCTGAATCAACAGCAGGACAACCCCTATACTAATACACGCATCAGCCACATTAAAGGCCGGCCAATGATATGTCCCCACATAAACATCCAAAAAGTCTGCAACGCCGCCAAAACGGAAACGATCAATCAAATTGCCCAATGCACCACCGATAATCATGCCATAAGACAAGGATTCAAATATTGTCTCCGATTTCAACAGGCAATATAAAAGTACAGCACATATAGCAACAGTAAGGCCGACCAAAGGCCAAATATTGTCAGGGTTTTGCATCATACCGAAAGACACGCCTTCATTCCACACCATCGCCCAGTTAAAACCGGGAAATACAGGAATGGAAACGGGCCCCACACGTTCGGGTGCATTTGCCAGCCACTGCCCTAATGGTACAGATTGGCCGGCCGTTACAGGACGTAAGATATATTCCGTCACCCACCATTTTGACAATTGATCCAGAATAATAATATCAAGAATAAGGCCTAAACCCAATATACGCGACAATTTCATAGAATTAAGCCGCCTTTTTATGTTGTATATACCAGCGCACAGCATCGGCATCACGCAAAGTCAGGTTAGGGAATTCAGGGTCACTACCGACCTCGGGCAGGATTTTCCAACAACGGTCGCATTTTTGCCCTTCGGCCATTGCAAACTCAACCGATACGGCATTTCCTGTTTTTACCGTTGCCTGTGATGTGATACATACCTCCGCCCAATCAATATCGGATAAATCATCAGCCATTTCTTGCGGGAGCGTGATAACAGGATGGGCACCCAAAGACGATCCGATTGTTTTATCGGCACGCCTTGGTTCGATTGCCGCTAAAACCTTGTCGCGAATTAATTCAACCGTTTTCCATTTTTCCGCCAATTCATTGTTTTGCCATTCGGTAGTAACGGCAGGGAATTGACGGAGATGGATGGAGTCAACATCGTCAAACACATTTTGAGGGCGATAACTCCACGCTTCTTCCGCTGTAAATGACAGAATGGGTGCAAACCATGCGGTTAAGGATTCAAAAATTTCCGCCATTACCGTACGGCAGGCACGGCGTTCAAATAAATCGGGACGATCACAATATAGGCGGTCTTTACGAATGTCGAAATAAAACGCGCTTAAATTTTGGTTACAGAAATTATATAGGGCCTTGGCCATCGTTCCGAAATCAAAATCGGCAATCGCCTTTTGCACCGTTTCATTCATTTCATAAAGTTGGTGTAAAACAAGTTTTTCCAATTCAGGCAATTGGTTATAATCTTTTGTTAAGTCGACACTTTCAGATTCTGAAAATCCTTCCAACGCCCCTAACAGGAAGCGGAAAGTATTGCGGATACGGCGATACAAATCAGCCGTTCCTTTCATAATTTCATCGCCGATACGATGATCTTCCTCGTAATCCGTCGTGACCATCCACAGGCGCAAAATATCAGCCCCATACTGATCGATCATTTTTTGCGGGGCGATCACGTTCCCTACGGATTTGGACATTTTATAACCATCCTTATCCAAGGTAAAACCATGGGTGAGTACGTTTTTATACGGTGCACGCCCCCGCGTTCCGCTACACTCCAATAATGATGAGTGGAACCAACCGCGATGCTGGTCCGAACCTTCAAGATATAAATCCGCAGGGCTGCCTAAATTCCAGTCAAGATCTTCTAAAACAAACGCATGCGTTGATCCACTCTCAAACCAGACGTCAACAATATCAAATATCTGATTGTAATCATTGATATTATAGTCTTTTCCTAAAAAATCCTCGGCAGGGCGTGACCACCATGAATCGCTCCCTTCCTCTGCAAAAATAGTTTTGATGCGCTGGTTCACATCATAATCATTCAATATTTCGTTTGTTTCCTTATTCACGAAAATGGCAATAGGAACACCCCAAGCGCGTTGACGTGAAATACACCAGTCAGGACGGTTTTGCACCATAGAGCGTATCCGGTTTTCGCCCTTTTCAGGCACCCATCTTGTTTCGGATATGGCCTTCAACGCCTTATCGCGCAGGCCGTTTTCTTTCATCGAGATAAACCATTGCGGTACGGTTCTGTAAATGACGGGGGCTTTTGACCGCCAGCTATGCGGATATTCATGGCGCAACGATCCTTTGGATAATAATTTTCCGGCATCGTCTATCGCCTTGATCGGGGCAAAATTACCATCCGCCATTTTACCGTTTTCATCATAAATTTGCAGCCCGCCAAATAAAGGCACGAAATCACGGAATTTACCGTCATCGGAGACATTATCTGTCACCTCGATATCATGCTGTTGTCCTAAGTAGAAGTCGTCCTCGCCGTGACCGGGGGCAATATGCACAAACCCTGTCCCTGCCTCATCAGTAACAAAATCACCCTCCAATAGAGGAACATCAAAATCATAGCCCTGCCCACGTAAAGGATGTGCGCAAATCGTCCCGCGCAAATCGCCTCCCATAAAGAATGCAGACTGGTCGTATTTCGTCACCTTCGCCTGCGCCAACACCTCTTCAGCCAGATCAACCGCCAAGGCAAGACGTGCGCCGACCTCAACACGTGCGTCCTCGGCCACCTCTTCCACTGTGTACACGGCATATTTTATATCCGCCCCGTATCCCATAGCGCGGTTGGACGGCATCGTCCACGGCGTCGTTGTCCAGATCACACAATCAGCGCCTTGCAACATGGAGACCGTTGTTTCCAACACGGGAAACCGCACCCAGATGGTGACAGATTTATGCTCTTTATATTCGATTTCCGCCTCTGCAAGGGCGGTTTGTTCCACAGTCGACCACATTACAGGCTTTACCCCGCGATATAATCCGCCATTTTCAACGAATTTATGAATTTCTGCAGCTATAATGCTCTCTGCCTTATAAGTCATTGTCAGGTAAGGATTTTCCCAGTTTCCGATCACGCCGAGCCGCTGAAATTCTTCGGCTTGCACGCCCACCCAATGCTGGGCAAATTCACGACACTCTTTACGGAAAGGAACAACACCAACGTCGTCTTTATCCAGACCGGAGGCACGATATTTTTCTTCGATTTTCCACTCAATAGGCAATCCGTGACAATCCCATCCCGGCACATAATCGGCGTTAAAACCCTGCATTTGCTTGGATTTATTGACGACATCCTTAAGAATTTTGTTTACTGCATGCCCGATATGGATATTGCCGTTGGCATATGGGGGACCGTCATGAAGAGTCCAGCGCGGCGATTTGGCCGATTGGTTACGTAGACGATCATACAAATCCATTTCCGCCCATTTTTCCAGAATTTCAGGTTCTTTTTGCGGCAATCCACCCCGCATGGGAAAATCGGTTTTCGGTAAAAAAACGGTTCCTTTATAAAAATCGGCATCGTAAGTCGTCATAATATATTCGTGTCCTCAAACTCTTTTTAGAGCTTAATTTATGCACGTCACATCATGAGAAATCAAGGGGTGTTTGACGTATGGTGTTTCAAGCGCGCCGCCAGACGTTGTGCATTTTGTTCCGAAACCATAAGCGCCCGAGCCTGATCCAAATCATCCGTTACATCGTAAATATCCTGAAAAGCGGTCTTAGCCCCCTCATAATCCCAATTTCCCATATTTTCAATGACACGTTTTACAACCCCGCAGGTCATCATTGTATAAGGGCGGTAAAACTCTTTTCCGCAATCGATACGATATTGATCAGGGCCATTCCAGATATGCACCTCATCCAGCTGGAAAATCGTGCGATTATTATATCCTTCAATAGTGTTTTCTTTCAAATCCAGCCTTATCAGAGCGGTATGATCCCCCATTTCAAGAAAATAATGTTTAAAATTAACCGCACATACACCGAATTGCAGAAAACCTGACGGATGCTGGCCCGATGGGGCCGTTTCCGGCCAAATCAATTGTTTTTGTCCTTTTGGATTGACCGGACAGGTTTCGAAACCTAATGCTTGAAACAATCCCTCGTTGTCCGCTGCAGAAAAAAAGGCAATATCTGTCATAATATGAGAGTTTATTTTTCCTTTGGGATTGAAAATTATTTTTAATCGCTCAAAGGGGGTTATAAACTCATCTTGCGAAGATGTTAATGGTTCCAGGGGGCGTCTTTGCATTTTCAAAATATGCAAAATTAAAGAGTATTATGCAATATGTTTTTTGCGAGAATGCAATCTGACTTCATTTTTTCTTTTAATGCATCCAGAGAGTCGAATTTTATTTCATTTCGCAATTTCTGAACAGGGCGGATTTTGAGGGTTTTACCGTACAAATCCCCGTCGAAATCAAAGATAAAGGTTTCCAGCATGGGCATAGCGGTTTCAAACATAGGCCGTGTTCCGATATTGGCGGCGCCGTGAAGCCAGTCCTCGCGGCCCTCGATTTGCACCTGAACGGCGTACACCCCGTGCGAAGGAACAAGCGTATCGCCAAAATGCATATTAGCCGTGGGATACCCTAACTCGCGGCCTCTTTTATCGCCATGTACAACTTCATTTTCAATATACCATGTCCAACCCAAAAGTGCATTGGCCTGTCCTATCTCTGCACGCTTTAAATGCTCGCGGATACGGGACGATGTTACAGGCTCTCCACCAATAGTCAGCAATTCGGCAGATATGGTTTGAAAGGATTGAAGGGCTTTTAATGTATCTATATTCCCACTGCGTTTATGTCCGAAGTGAAAATTATCCCCGACAATAACAACCGCGGCCTGCAAATCTCGGATCAGAATATCATGGATGAAATCGTCGGCTGTTTTCATTTGCAAATCGGCATCAAATGGCAAAACAACATAATGATCGGGTTTTACGATATTTTGAAACAGCCGCCGCTTTACAGGATCAGGAGAAATGCGAAACGGTGCGATATTAGGCTGAAACACCTGTCTGGGATGCGGAGAAAAGGTCAAAACCGTAAAATCCAAATCTTTTTTTGCTGCCATCGCCTTCGCTTGCGTAAGCAAATGCCTGTGCCCCAAATGAAGGCCGTCAAAATTTCCGATGGCAATAACGCTTTTTCTCATATTCCGCGCATCATACGGAAATATCAGAGAAGATCAATTACAAGATGGATACTCGGCCGGATTAACGCGTGTCCACATTTGTGTTTTTCCGAAAAGCGGCATACCTACATATCCGCGCAATCGCAAACGATTATTGTCAACCTGGGTTACGGACGCATTATAGACATCACCGTCATCGGCTTTATAAATCTTGCCGTCCAGCCATTCATTGGCCTGTTTACCCTGACGAAATCCGTATAAAATTTGCATTCCGCATAACGGACGCCCGCGCAACGATTCATCTTCATTTTGACTGTCAGTTTGCATACCACCGGCAATAATCCACGCAATGTCACCGCATAGAGATTGCCCGTCTTTACATTTTTCTATTTTAACTGCGGCACGTTCGTTTTGTGTCAACCATAATCCCTCGATATCATTACTTTGAGCCATCGACGGCATCGCCGATAGCAAAATCGAAAAAAAGCCAATCGTAAAAAATCCTATCAATTTCATGATCTTCTCCTTATTTAAAATCCTTATGTAAGTATAACCCAATTTAAGCTTTAACAGATTTTTATTTATGCTGTATCGCAATGAAGCCGTGATGGTTTTTAAAACTCATTTACATTATTTCGCGTTTTCATGAATAAATATCGAATTTTATTCATGAATGATTTATTATGCTTTTATTAAGTTATATTTAATGAAATATCTGTTAAACTTATCCTAAGTTAAAGGGAATTTTATAATGCCTCGATTTGCCAAGATTTTTTATAAAAATGATGACGGCGTTACCGCAATTGAATTTGCGATTTTCGCCGTGCCGTTTTTATTATTAATTATGGGCATCATTGAAATTGGAATAATGACCGGCGCTGCAACGGTGCTGAATGGCGCAACCGAAGATGCGGCCCGGCAAATCCGTACCGGGCAAGCGCAGGAATCCGCTGATGCGGAAAAATGGTTTAAAGACGAACTGTGCAATAATGTGTATGCATTACTTGATTGCAGTAAATTCACCTATCATGTAATTACGCTGGCAAACGATGAAGACTTTACGGATGCGTCTACAGATACGACAATTATGCCGCCTATCGTAGATCCTTCCGACAATACAAAACTTACTGCCAGCCAGTTTCACCCAGGAAAGCAAAATGACCGCATCATTGTCCGTGTTTCCTATGATTACCCTATACTGACACCTATGGCAGGATTACTTACCATACTGAGCGGCAGTTCAAATAAAGGGTTTGAAGACCGACCCAACCGTAAACGCCTATTGGTTTCAACCGCAATTATTCAGAATGAGCCATATTAAAGATAATACATTATGATCAATAAAATTCTCCAGATATTCAATAAAAACGAAGATGGTGTTGCCGCTATCGAGGCGGCCTTGATCTTACCCGTAGCTATTTTAATGTTTGTTGGTATTTTTGAGGTTGGCCAAATGTTGCTACTTAACCAGAAGGTTTATGCAGCTTCGCATATGGTGGGCGATTTATTAACCCGAAAAACCATTCTCGACAATGATGACATGAAAGAAGCTTATGCCGCCGGTCAAATGATTGTCGATCCTTTTCAACGTACCGGCCTGAAACTGAATATAGCAGGCGTCAAGTTCGATAAGGATCAAAAGGCCGTTGAAGTATGGCAGAAATCATTCAATACCATTAATGACACCTCACTGTATTCGAGAGCCGACAAACTGGGATCTGAAAACGAGGGTGCCATCATTGTGAAGGCGAGTTACACCTATACACCCGTGTTTCTTAATTTCAAAATGCCTTTTACTGGGAGCAGCGGTTCAACCTTTTCCATACTGGATATGGATGAAACGACAGTGCTGCGAGGACGCGTCAATTCCTGCATGACCTATAATGACAGCGGGACTTTACATACATGCTAATGCTAGAAGGAAGCATAAATGAACAAATTACGTAATTTTTGGAAAAATGATTTGGGCGTAGCGGCCATATTGTTTGCATTTAGCATCCCAATGATTATCGGCGCAGCCGGTGTCGGTGTCGACATTGCAAAAGCTTACCGAACAAAGAACAAACTGGAAAAAACGTTGGATGCCGCTGCTTTGGCGGGTGCTACAACGAATTATACGGGGGACCAACTCAAAAAATTTATCACGCAGTATATAGAAAACAATTTTAAGGACACATCAGATTCCGTAATTAATATTGGCAGTCTGACCATTGATCAAGACACAGTCAGTCGCCAGATAAAACTTGATGCAACAGCTGTCAGCACTAACACCTTTATGAACTTTTTTGGTAGAGATACGGTTACGGTTGCGGCAACATCCGTTGCCAGAAAAAAACTGACCGGTGTTGAAGTGGTTATGGTTTTGGATGATTCAGAATCAATGAAATTTGACAATAAGAGCAAGGATCTGCAGGAGGCTTCCAAAGGATTTATCAAAACCCTGTATGACAGTATCGCTGCAACAGGCGGGGAATTTAAAATCGGTATCGTACCCTATGGTTCTTTTGTCAATGTCGGCCCCTATGGTTTGGGCGAAACTCTTACAGGTAAAAATACGCATCGGGAACCCCTTTTGTTAACAACCCCTTAAAATTGAAATATACAAACTCACGAAATGAAAAGGAAGATGCCCCCAAACTCGGATGGTCGGGATGCGTGTACGAGCACGATTTTTACAATAACGGCGATCATGACCCGAAATGGGATATGTACTTGTTTTGTCATGACAAGGATGGAAACCGTATCACAGACGGAAATTCAGAATGTCGTACAGGACACATGAACAATACAGGATATTGGGATCCGTGGCCAACTTATGGCCCATGGTCCGGATGTTACAGAACCAATACCGTAGATGGCATCCCCAATACATATTGGGTGGCAAATTGTACCCGCACAGAATTAAAACCGGGCAAATGGATAAGCACCCCGGGTACCTGGGTTGAAGACAAGGTTAATATTCATCAATATTGCCCAACTACAATTATACAACCTTTGATTGAAAGTTCGGAATCAGGTGGCAAAGGAACCTTAACCGCATCAGTGGCAAAATTAAGCGGGGCTTCAGGAGCTAAAACCAATTCCGACATAGGTATGGCTTGGGCTTATGAGTTATTAGATCCCGATTTCCCGTTTGAGGAAGGCGCGGATTGGGGAGACCCCAAATGGGCCAAGGTTATAGTTTTTATGACGGACGGAAATATTCAGGCCGATCAAAATTATGGCCCTTATTATCCTATTGATGTTAATAAACAATCAAAGAGAACAAAGCGCGCTACAGAATTATTTGAAGACCAATGCAAACTTATAAAATCTCAAGGTATTCTGATTTACACAGTGCAGTTTGAAGGCAGCGCCCCTCTTGATTCCGGAAACCAATCTG
This sequence comes from Micavibrio sp. UBA1664, assembly GCA_002320485.1. GTDB lineage: Bacteria > Pseudomonadota > Alphaproteobacteria > Micavibrionales > UBA1664 > UBA1664. The sequence continues at coordinate 3,819 of DCKW01000076.1, read as the reverse complement.
TCCTGCAAGCATGTGCCAGCGACAGTGCGAAAGCCTTGAAAGCATCAAATGGTGCCATGCTTATTGAAACATTTAAAAATATTGCTGAAGACTTAGGAAATATTTATTTGGCAAGATAATTCAGAGAGCCGTTATTAGACAATAAACATACATTTAATTTGCGAAAAATTAACTATGCTTTAACCTAAAAACGTGTATCCTGATAAAGAAGTGGTGGGGACATATCTATTTTTACAATCTACCACCCGTGACGTTATATTTAATTAGGAGGACATACATGTTAAAACTCATTTCCACAGCACAAGCGAGCTTTACTACGCTTAAAAATAAATTTATTGCCGATGACAAAGGTGCAACAGCGATTGAATACGGCCTGATTGCCGTTGGTATTGCCCTTGCAATTTTGGCAACAGTTCAATTGGTAGGAACTGAATTAGATGGCGCATTCAAGGATGTTGAATCTGGCCTTAAAAACAGATAATCATATTTAAAAAAATTGTCATGCACGGCCCTTTTTTTAAATTTTTAAAAAATTTGGTGCATGACAATAAAGGTGCGACAGCAATCGAGTATGCCTTGATTGCTGTTTTCATTTCTATTGCAATTGCAGCAACTATATTCAACATTGGAACAGGTGTGCTACTCGATTATTACAAAGAAATTTTAACTGGCTTACATCAAGCCAGGTAAAACATTTTCAATGATGTTATATCAACTTTTTTTATTCTTAACAGTCGGTTTATTTATTCTATCGGCGGTTTTTGATTTTTTCAGATTAAGAATCCCTAATATCATTCCCATTCTAATTATCTTTTTCTTTTTTGCCGCCTATTCCAGCACGGTGTGGAATGATACCACAATATTTCAATCTTTTACCTCCCACCTGATGGCAGGTATCATTGTTTTTATTGTCATGCTTATCCTGTTTTTTACAAATGTGATGGGCGGCGGCGATGCAAAATTACTTCCGGCCATTGCATTATGGACTGGAATGGCTGGTTTACCAGATTTCATGTTTATCACAATCATGGCAGGCTTTCCCCTCGCGCTTATAGCGTTACTTCTTAAAAACACCAAAATAGGACACCGTTTCACTGTAAAAATCAGTAAATATCGCTTTTTTTCATATGGCTGGATAAAAGCATTGGCAAATGGCCAAAATGTAGTACCATATGGAATAGCAATCGCAGTCGGCGGGATCGCCTCTTTTCGAACTCTCGGCTACTTGCCATAAAAGGGTAACGCTTTATTAAGGATCTTTTTATAATCTATTGGGAACAGTTTCTGGGGTAAATTAGCTATGAATAGACAAACATTGATTATTTTGGGTGGCGGACTTGTTGCGGCCCTTCTCGTTGCCCTGATCATGCAGGCCATGGTCGGAAAACCCGCCGCACCTGTTGACCAGTCAGGGGTTGTGGTAAGACAGGATGTGCCCCAATCCGAAATTCTTGTGGCAACACGCACTCTGGACATGGGATCCGTACTTGCCCCTGCCGATATGGAATGGATTAATTGGCCGACAAATTCCGTTTTTGAAGGGGCCGTGACGCGCGACAGCCTTGAAAATCCTAATAGTGATTTACCTGTAGAAGGCCGTTTAAGGCGTCGTGTTGCCAAAGGTGAACCGTTGGTTATCTCTGCTCTTGTACAGGATAGTGAAGTCAACTTTATTGCCGCCACATTATCTGACGGCATGCGCGCCGTGGCGATCAATGTTGATGCCCAGACATCGGTTGGCGGATTTGTCAAACCGGGCGATATGGTGGACGTTATTATGACTTATAACGTCGCCCTTCCTACAGATCCTGAGTTGGCAGAGGCCACAAATTCGATTGTAACACGTGAAGCATCCCAAACCATTTTGGAGAATGTCAAGATTATGGCCGTTGACCAAAGCGCGACAGATTCAAGCGAGGTTTCCGTTGGGCGTACGATTACATTGGAAGTGACCCCCGAACAAGGTGAAACAATCGCGCTGGCCGCGAACATGGGGACACTATCCCTATCATTGCGAAAAATTGGCGATGATGCCATACGCCTCTCTTCAGAAAATCAGCCTCAGTCCGTAACCGATTTGCGGATAAGTAATGTTATTCAGGAAATCATGAACGGATCGCCGGATCAGTATCAAAAAGGTGCAGACCGCACAATAAAGATTTACAATGGCAATCAGGTTCAAACATTTACAATCGAACCCTATACAGGACAAAGATAAAAGGAATATATAATGAGACATCCCTTTCTCATAGTTGCATTATGCGCAGGGGCCGCCCTTGGGGCTACAGCCTTGACGCCTCTTCACACTGCTCAGGCTGCTGTTTCGGAAAAACAGGGCGACACACTGGCAAATCATGTGACGATAACTCGCGGAAAATCGCGGGTTATAAAAGTCTCTGATGAAATTGCAGATGTTCTGGTGGCGGATCCGTCCGTTGTAGAGGTTGGTGCCATTAAGAATGACAAACTGTATTTGATTGGTGCATCACTTGGTGACACCAATGTCATGATTTTTGACGAGGACGGTAATACAATCGATGAAATGGATATTCATGTCCGCGTTGACGAAAAAACATTACAAAACACTTTAAACAATCTTTTTCCAAATGAAACGATTATCGCAAAAACGGTTAATGACGATATCATGTTAACAGGAACGGCTTCCAATCCTTCTGTTGCCGGACGGATCGAGGCGGTTGCCTCACGTTTTGCCGGCAGCAATGAAGCCATCATTAATATGATGAGCGTCTTGGGCGAACAGCAGGTTATGCTGAAAGTCAAGGTAATGGAAGTATCGCGCAGTGTTTTGAACGAGTTAGGCGTTAACGTAAATACAGCTTACAACAGTGGTGATTTGAGCACACAGGTTTTTTCCAACCAATTGGGATTAACGGCCGCTAACCCTCTTTTAAATATTGGAGTAGCCGGTAATATCGGTGATGTTGATATCGGCGCATTTTTTTCCGCTTTGGAGCGAGATGGTTATGTTACCACCTTGGCAGAACCAAACCTGACTGCTATTACAGGGGAAAATGCCCGTTTTCTGGCAGGCGGCGAATTCCCGATCCCAACAAAACTTGATATTCAAGGAAACGTAACTTATACCTATCGCCCGTTTGGTGTGGCTCTTGCCTTTAAGCCTGTTGTCCTCTCCAAAGAGAGAATTAATTTAAATGTTTCAACAGAGGTTTCAAACATTTCTAACGACTTTACACTTGATTTAGCGGGGATTACGGTTCCCGGCTTTGATGTCCGCCGCGCCGAAACCAGTGTTGAAATGCCTAGCGGAGGCACCTTGATGCTTGCCGGATTGATTGAGGCAAATACTTTAAGCAGTATGAACCGCGTTCCCGGTATAAAAAATATTCCGATTATTGGCGATCTGCTAAGTTCTGAAAGTTTCCAAAGAAATGAAACCGAACTTGTTGTATTAATCAGCAGCTATCTGGTTAATCCTTTCAGCGAGCAGGAAGGCGTCGCAAAAGTTCAATCTACAGCGACATCCAGCCCTGTTAACAAGGCGATGCTCAATAATTTACAAAATCAGTACGGCAATTCAGACGTGCTAACCTTAACTCATGATAAACCTGTTGGTTATATATTGGACTAGAATAATGAAACAAACTTTTAAATATTTATCACTATGCGGCTTTGTTTTAATGGCGACAGCTTGCGTTGAAAATAAAAGCTATAAGCAGGATATGTACGAAGATAGCGCGTTGACGCAACGTGATATTGAAATTCAAACCAGCCGTTTTGTCGAGAAAAAGCCGGCAAACGATGTGAACTTTGAGTATTTGAATTTTGTTGCGGCCGATT
>DCKW01000101.1:10531-10894 GCA_002320485.1 Micavibrio sp. UBA1664 | reverse complement strand
GGCTGATGCCATTTATGAAGAGGTTGGATTATCACGTGTAGAGTCGTCTGATTTTGTTGATGCCGTCTTTCTGGAAATGGAAGATGCAATTGTAAATGAAGGCGTTTTAAAGATTTCGTCATTCGGAACCTTTCAAACCCGTAAAAAGAAAGCCAGAGTAGGGCGTAACCCTAAAACTGGTGTTGAAACAACAATTACGCCAAGAACAGTTGTGACATACAAGGCAAGTCACGTTTTAAAAGACCGGATTAATAACGCTTAATACGTTAAAAATGGGTTTTTAATAAGCATATGATTGCAGCCTTGGGGAAGGAGACATAAACTATGCCGCAAGCACAGAAAAAAGCAGGGGCTTTTCGTACA
>DCKW01000101.1:9760-10202 GCA_002320485.1 Micavibrio sp. UBA1664 | reverse complement strand
ACAATCAGGGAGGTTGCAGACCATCTGGAGGTCGAACAACATGTCCTGCGTTTTTGGGAAACTAAATTTACTCAAATCAAGCCTATGAAACGCGGTGGCGGACGTCGTTACTATCGCCCTGAGGATATTAGCGTTCTTGAACGTATTTACCAGCTTTTATACAAGGAAGGCTATACGATTAAGGGCGCTCAAAAAGTTTTGAAAGGTGCAACACGTAACCAAATCGCCGAGGCATCCAATTCCAACGCCCAAACGGATGTTACCGCGACTAACAATGCCGGCCACGGCTTAACGACAAAACAATTATCTATTTTGAAACAAACACTGGTTAATTTGAAAGATATGCGTAAAACTTTGGAAACCGCAATATAAACTTCTTGCGTCTTTAATGGTAATACCGCATAAAGAGCAACGAATGTCGGGATGTGGCGCAGCTTGGTAG
>DCKW01000101.1:5422-9449 GCA_002320485.1 Micavibrio sp. UBA1664 | reverse complement strand
GTGGCGCAGCTTGGTAGCGCACTTGCATGGGGTGCAAGGGGTCGCTGGTTCGAATCCAGTCATCCCGACCATTTAAAATTTAAATAATAACTATAATATAAAAATGTGATAATATATATTATGGAAAATAATTTATATTATTTGATATAAGGTTCTTATATTAGTGTTGTTAATATCATACCGTCATATGCAGGCTCAATAAAATCCGGCGTGCCATTCATCATTTCATTGTAATCGTCTGAAGCTTTTAAATGTGTAAAGACAAGCTTTTCAGCCTGCACAGTGTCATTCCATTGTAAAACTTTTTCAAAGTTTGCATGCACCGTTGTCTGGTCAGAACCAAATTGGCCGCAATCAACAACCCATACCCGTATGCCATTCAAAGCCTTTAATGCTTCATCGCTCAATTCTGATACATCTGTTGAATATGCTATATCACCTGCAATAAATCCCATTGATTCACCGGCCCCATGCATTTGAGGCACAGGCTTAATCGCAATATCGCCAATAATCATATTTTTATAAGGTTCAATAATATGCGTATCTATCAAAGGAATATAAAGCCCTTGCGGGTCAGTATGAAAAAGATAATCAAAACGGTTTTGAATTGATTCAAGCGTATTGAAACTGCCATATATAGGAAATTTATAATCCTTATGCCCGTTCATACGCTTTTTTATAGCTAAATACCTCACATCATCGATACCGTTAATGTGATCCGCATGTTCATGTGTATACATGACGGCATCAATATTAGAAATATTATGTCGTAAAGTTTGCTCATGAAAATCCGGCCCGGTATCAATTACTACACATGTACGAGCTGTACGTATGGCGATAGACGAGCGCATACGCCTGTTTTTGGGGTTGGAAGGATCGCAATTTCCCCAATAACCCGTTACCAGCGGCACACCGCCTGATCCGCCACAGCCTAGGATTATAAATTCGCATTGTGTCATACTACTATTTTATCAGCTTTGATTTGAGGGCTCTACCCATGTTTCTAATGCTTTGGGAAAAAGACGGAAAAAATTATCCATGGTAATTTTTCCCATTTCTTCGCGTGTGAAATTATAAATTTTGGCCAATTCCAGTGCAGTATATTCAACATAAGCAGGTTGATTGGTTTTACCGCGATAAGGTGCAGGCGCCAAAAAAGGCGCATCGGTTTCAATAAGAACCTTATCTTTGGGTATTTTGGCCGCGATATCACGCAACCACTGCATGTTTTTAAAGGTGACCATTCCTGAAAAAGAAATATAGAATCCTATATCCAATCCTTCCATAGCCATAGTTTCACCACTGCTAAAACAATGCAATACACCTTGAAGAGGCTTTGATGAGTTTTTTATTTCTTCGTTAATAATATCCATACAATCGCGATCGGCATCTCGTGCATGTACAATTATAGGCAACCCTGTTTCCTGACAGGCCTGAATATGTTTGCGAAAGCTTTCGGCCTGATCGCTACGGTCTGCGTAATCATAATAATAATCCAGACCGCTCTCCCCTATTCCGATAACTCTGGCATCGGATTGGGACAATCGGACAATATCATCGCATGAAATAAGCTTTTCGTTGGCGTCTGAGGCATCATGCGGATGCGTTCCGACAGAACACCAAACATTCTGCATTGTTTTTACCGTAGAAAGCAGACTATCAAATTCAGATGCGATTTTGCAGCATATTGAGGTCATCCCGACAATTTTGTGGTCATTTGCGTTTTTGACTATGTCTTGGGGCGTGCCCAGTTCTGTAATATAATCATGGTTCAAATGGCAATGTGAATCGATATACATGGTTTAAGCGGCTGCTTCATCTTTATTTAACTCAAGGCGAGGGAAAACACCCTGTGGTGCTGGAAGAACTATCCCGGGTTTTAATGCGTGCTCGTTATCCAGATTTTCGAAAACGCGTGCCTCGTGTCCGATCACAAGCTGATCAAGAATTTTCCCTGCGCCGACCGGAATAATTGGTTGCGCCATTATCGCTACGCATCGAATAACCTCTGCCAAGACATATAATACAGTTTGCATCCGTTCTGGATTTTCCTTTTTCAATTTCCATGGAGCCTGTAAATCTATATAAGCGTTGGCTTCGTTGATAACTGACCATACCATCTCAAGATATTTATGAATTTGTACGGCATTAATAAACGGTTCTGTTTGTGAAGGTAGGTCATATGCCATATTCAAAAGTTGACGGTCAGCCTCGGTAAAGCTGCTGGGTAGCGGAATTTGCCCTTCAGCATTTTTTGCGATCATTGAGAGTGACCTTTGCGCAAGATTACCCAATCCATTTGCAAGATCGCCATTAATACGGTTAACGGCATTGTCATGTGCAAAATTACCGTCGTTTCCAAACGGCATTTCACGAAGCAGTGCGTATCGTGTGCCATCAACACCATAAGATTGTAACAAACTATCCGGGGTGATCACATTGCCAAGAGATTTTGACATTTTTTCACCCTCGACAACCCACCATCCGTTTGCGAAAACTTTTTTCGGCAAGGCTATGTTTGCCGCCATCAAAAATGCCGGCCAGTAAACGGTGTGAAAACGTGTAATTTCCTTTCCGACAATATGCACATCAGCCGGCCAGAATTTCTGAAATAATTCATCGTCTTCGCTGCCGTATCCTAAGGCGGATATATAATTGGTCAGCGCATCAATCCACACATACATGACATGATCAGGATTATTAGGAACAGGAACACCCCAATTGAACGTCGTTCGGGAAATTGACAGATCCTTCAGACCCGCTTTTACAAAACTTGTGATTTCTGACGCGGACGACTTAGGACCGATAAAATCCGGATTTTCTTGATAATAGGCCAACAATTTATTCTGATAATCGGACAGACGGAAAAAATAGCTTTCCTCTTCAACCCATTTGCACTCTGCGCCGCTAGGGGCGATTTTCGTCTCAGGATCAGGTCCGTCTTGCAATTCATCTTCGCCGTAATAGGCTTCATCACGAACGGCATACCACCCTGAATATTTATCAAGGTATATAGCGCCCGCCTCTTCCAGTTTTTTCCAAAAATACTGGCAGGTTTCCTTATGACGGTTATCGGTTGTACGGATAAAGTCATTATTGGTTATATGAAATTTCGGTAAAACATCCCGAAAGGCTTGAGAAAATCTATCTGTCACCTCTTGCGGTGTAACGCCCATTGCATCGGCTGTTTGCGCGACTTTTTGGCCATGTTCGTCCGTTCCTGTAAGAAAATAAACATTATAACCGGCCAAGCGTTTATAGCGTGCGATTACATCGGCGGCGACTGTTGAATAAACATGCCCCAAATGCGGATCACCGTTCACATAATATATAGGTGTTGTTACGTAATATGTTTTCGAAATATCTGTCATATTTGCTTTATACAGTTATTATCCCGAGTGTTGCAAGGTCGGAGTCTTTAAAATGCTTATTTCTGGATCATCCTGAGCGCCTTGTAAATCATATAACGTTTATCAAGACTACCGTTAATACAGCTATCAATATGTGCCGATACTTCTTCATATAGGGAAAGTAACGTCCGCAAGCTCTCTCCATCTGGAATGAGCATATCCATTCCCCCTATATGACTGGATTTTTGTTTTCTTGCCATACACACGGCAAGTGTTTCAAACCACCAGTTTGTAACAAATACAAAATTTTGAACCGATTTTACATCTCCTGACTTACCATAGGACAGGGCAATCGTATCAATTTGATCATGAGTAAGACTTCTGATTTTATTGAGCGCATCCAAAATTATCCTGGCTTGCCCGACCCCTCCATTATCCATTAAGGCTATAGCCTGCCCCGCTGACCCCTCCGCCATTGCCTTGACAAGTGCCTTGTCATCACTGGCAATGATGGCATCAGATGACTTGTTAAGCAAACGGTCGACAGCATTGTCATCTAATGGTGACATTGATATAAAACGGCATCGTGACCGGATAGTCGGTAACAGCCCCCCTGCCCCATGCGTGACTAACAGAAGGATAGCGTTTTTCGGTGGTTCCTCGAGAATTTTCAGCAA
>DCKW01000101.1:0-5017 GCA_002320485.1 Micavibrio sp. UBA1664 | reverse complement strand
GTTTTTCGTAAGAATGGCGCAACCTTGCGAATATCATCGACCGGAATTTCGTCTTTAATCTGACCTTTTCTTTCATCAAAAGGTCGATTTATAACCATCATATCCGGATGACCACCACTGGCCACTCTTGCAAATATTGGATGATCTGATGAAACTGAAAGTGTTGTCGGTAAAGTCTCATCCCCGAATAATCCGTCATTGCCGCTGCCGCTTTCTTTCAGGACGAACCGTGCCAGACGATAGGCAAGTGTTGCCTTTCCAATGCCTTTTAAACCGTTTAAAACAATAGCATGAGGCATGCGATGCGCATTCCACAATCCTAATAGTTCCTGTTCAACATTATCGTGACCGATAAACATATCGGACGAAATCGGCGGTTTTAAGCCGTCATCATATATATCGTCATCGGTTTTCTTAGGATGGACAGTCCCCGCATCATCCATATCATTATTTTCAATGATGTCGTCATCAAACAAACTCATTATAATTGTATAGCGGATATAATTTGTGAATGCACGTCTTCTATATTCTGTGTAGCATCAAGCACAATACACCGTTGCGGATGATGGTTAGCAATGGATAAATATCCTTGCCTCAATCTTTCGTGGAAATCGGTCTTTAATCTTTCGAAGCGATCTTCTGTGGTTGCATCATCATGATTTGCCATTCGTTTTCCCGCGCGGGCAAGTCCGTCTTTTACGTCAATATCAAGAATGAATGTTATATCCGGTTCAAAATCTCCGATACTCATTGTCTTAATGTCGTTCAAAATTTGAAGGTCAAATCCGTGACCGTATCCCTGATATGCAATTGTCGAATCGGTAAACCGGTCACAAATAACAATACTCCCCTCTCTCAGGGCCGGCTTAATTTTCGTTTCAACATGCATATGGCGAGCGGTAAAAAACAGCATTACCTCAGCTAGCGGAGTCCAATTTCCGCCCTCTCTCTGAACGAGAAGATCACGAATTTTTTCGGCCTCGGGTGTGCCGCCCGGTTCCCTCGTGGTGATTACTTCATGACCATGACGGACAAAGTGCGCCTTTAGCATTTCAATTTGTGTGGTTTTTCCCGATCCTTCCCCACCTTCAAATGTAATGAACATCAGGATTAATCCTATTCGCCTGAAATCATCATTTTCATTTTTTCGAAAGTACGACCGACGAATCCTGCCTTTTCAAGATCGGCAGCGGCCACCAAAGGCACACTAAAATCGCCGATTTGCGGGACACTGATATTCACCTTACCGATTTCCTGTCCCTTTTTGACCGGTGCTTCGATCGGGGCATTATATTCTACATTAACCTTAACATTGTCTTTTTCACCCTTTGGAACTGTCACACGAATATCGCGATCAACCGTTAAAGGCAAGCTTGCCGTTTTGGCAAACAGTGTTTTACTGTTTTCAAGAATTTGACCGTTTTCGATAATAGTTGCATTTTCAAATACATTCATGGCCCAACTCATCAGGCGGGCGGATTCATTTGCGCGGTCACGTGCCGATTCCAATCCGTTAACAACCATAACAATGCGCCTGCCATCCTGCTCTCCCGAAGCCATTAGGCCGTATCCGCCATCATCCGTATGCCCTGTCTTGATACCATCAACGCCCATATCACGATAGAGCAACGGATTGCGGTTAGGCTGAGTTATTCCATTATAAGTGAATTCTTTCAAACTATAGAATGAGTATTCATGCGGAAAGTCGACAATCAGCTTTTGCGCTAACAAGGCAAGATCGCGTGCAGTGGAATAGTGATCCGCATCGGGCCAACCGCTGGCATTTTTAAAATTGGAATTATTGAGGCCGATTTCACGGGCCTTTTGAGTCATCACGGCTGCAAATGCGTCCTCATCGCCGCTCAAGCCTTCGGCAAGTGCGATGGCCGCATCATTCCCCGATTGGACAATCAAACCTTTGAGCAAATCCTCGACCTTGACTTTATCGCCCACATTGACAAACATTTTCGAGCCGCCTTTTTGCCATGCCTTTTCAGAAATAGAAAATTCTGAATCCATGGTAATGCGTCCTTTTTTCAAAGCCTCGAATATCATATAGCCGGTCATAACCTTGCTCATAGAGCTGGTTGGCATTTTTTCGTCTGCATTCTTTTCCAGCAGCGTCATGCCTGTTCCCATATCAATAACAATGGCCTGTTTTGCGGAGGTTTGCATTGCTGCATGGGTTACAGAAGGTATAAAAGAAGCACTCAGCAGTACGGCCATTAATAATTTGCGCATTAAAAAAATCCTATAGTTTTAGTTTTGAGCGACAACCATTTTTGCCGCCCGTCCTTGTTTGTTCAATAGTCTAAGGATTTCATCAGCCTTTTCAACTGTTCTCACCGGGCCAATTTTCACTTTATAAACAGGTGTACCGTTTTCAACCAAACGATAAATGTTAACCGGCTCTTGAACGTTATAAAGAGCCATCTTCATAGTCATTGCGTTATCTTCATTATGAAACGCCCCTGTTTGTACATAATAAGACCCCGATGAGGCACTGGCAGGCTTACTTGCAATCCTTGGCGTCGCCGTATTCCCAATAATAACTTTTTGCAACGGTCTTGTTTGCACATTGTTGACAGGTGATATTTGAGTATTCAACATTCGGTTAAAGCCGTTTTGTTGAGAAGCCGTAGGCGGTGCGATTTGTATCGGCTGAATAGAGGCCACTCTAATTCTATGCGGTGAATTAGGTTTAGATACTGGTGTCGCAATCTGCATCGTCATACCTTGCAGTTTTTGCCCACGATTCAGGGCAAGCTCGGTGCCGCGTGTGCTTAATCCCTGTTTGGCGGCGCTTGCCACCATTCTACTCTCCTTTTCCAGCACGTCCACCCTAACACGTGCAGTCCCTTTGCGTTTCATGTCAATCGCCTCGGCAGCCTTTTCTGATAAATCTATAATACGGTCGTTTGCAAACGGTCCGCGATCATTAACACGAACAATAATGGATTTTCCATTTTCGAGATTGGTTACACGAACTATGGAGGGCATTTGCAAGGTTTTATGTGCCGCCGTCAGTTCATTTTTATTGAAAATTTCGCCGTTGGCAGTTTGTTTTCCGTTAAAGCCGGGACCATACCAAGAAGCCACGCCAACTTCACTACTATGATATTTCTCGGAAGGATAATATTTACGCCCTTTCACCTCATAAGGATTACCGACCTTAAAATCACCGGTATAATCCTCTTCATCGCTTGGAAAATGCATTGATTTTGCAACATGCGACCCCAGTTCCAATTCGGAACAAGCCGATAATGCCAATAGCATTATCACGCTTAACACAATTTTTTTCATCATTAATTTTATCTCTAATTATTGTCCTGCGGCAATTGCGTCGGCCAATAACCCCACGGATGTGGCAAAGTAAGTTGACCTGTTCCATTTCATGATGACATCATAATTATGATAGGTCAAATATATTGGTCCGCTTGTTCCGTCCGGCGCAACCAATCCTGCCTTCATTCCAGCTACGACAGGTAAGGACTGCCCGTTTATTTGCGTAACCTCAAGGCGAGACCATTCATTTAAAGATTTTTTATTTTCACGACTGATATCGGATTCACGAACGTTGGCCATACGCACTTGGCGTCCCCATTTCTCATCCCCATGCCATCCGGAGCGTGCCAGATAGTTGGCAGCTGATGCGAAAACATCAGCCTGAGTCGTCCAGATATCCTTTTTTCCGTCTTTATTATAATCTTGCGCGTAGGCTAGGAAGCTTGATGGCATAAACTGGCTTTGCCCCATGGCACCGGCCCACGATCCCTGCATATCATCGGCACTAATGTGGTCATCATTAATGATATGCAAGGCATTTAACAACTCATCCGAAAAAAAATCACGGCGGCGACCTTCATGCGCCAATGTCGCGAGAGAATCAATCACGTCAAAACCGCCTGTATTTGTCCCGTAATTGGTTTCAATGCCCCATAAAGCCACAATATATTGCGGCTGGACACCATAAGCAGCCCCTATTTCCTCCAGTAATGCACGATGTTTTCTAAACTCGTGACGGCCCTGATTAATACGTTGCGTTGAAACAATACGTTCACGATATTGTGCGAACGTCATTTTGGACTCAGGCTGTTTTCGATCCAGCTCAATAACCCGTGGTAAATATTTTGCATCACGGAACGCCGCATCCAAAGTCTCTTGGGAAATACCGTCCGCTTTGGCTTTTTGTTTAAATTGAACGAGCCACTGATTAAAGCTGGCCTGATCCGCCGCTTGTGCGGTGGCGAGTGTTGAAAATAACGTTACAAATGTGAATAGAATGAATTTTTTCATGATAAATATGAGTATAAGTAATTTACATGCGCGATCAAGGATGATAAAACCCTTTCTTGTAATCAACCACGTTTATCATCTGCGGACAGTTGGCAGAGCGGTTGAATGCACCGGTCTTGAAAACCGGCAAGGGTGCAAGCCCTTCGTGGGTTCGAATCCCACCCTGTCCGCCACCACCCTTTCCCTCATTTTCCGCCGATGACCTGAAAAAGCCAAGCATTTGCGCGGCTTATCAGGTGATTCGGGTCCCACACTGTCCCTGCTCATCCATCGCTGTCCGATTGGATTTGTGGGAATAAATGTGGGAGAATTTGAAGCCATGGGTAAGCTTTCGGCAACAGCGGTAAAGGCCGCCACCAGACCCGGTAAATTAGGCGATGGCGACGGGCTGTACCTCGTGGTGAAGTCGTCCGGCACGAAGAGCTGGATGGTCCGGGTGCAGAAAAACGGCAATCGCCGCGATTTCGGTCTGGGAAGCGCATCGAAGATATCGCTGGCGACTGCGCGCGAGCGGGCACGCGAGGTTAGGACCTGGGTCGAACTTGGCTTAGACCCGCTGTTCGAGCGCCGGAAAGCGGAAGGCATTCCCACATTCCGGGAAGCTGCCGCCAAGGTACTCGCCCAGCATCGCGCGACCTGGCGCAACGAGAAGCACGAGCAGCAATGGATCAGGACGCTGGAGGCCTATGCCTTCCCGCATCTTGGCAACGTGCAGGTCAAC
>DCKW01000085.1 GCA_002320485.1 Micavibrio sp. UBA1664 | reverse complement strand
AAACGAAGAAAGCATATCGGCAACGATTGAAGGGCGTCGTATCGACCCTCAAACCATTCCCTTTATCGGGTTGCCGGATATTCCTTTGGTCATTGATGCAATAGATGTGAACATCGCTCAACGACCAAATGCCCCTGTTATTAACGGTAATTTTAAGGTGAGAAGCACGTCCGATAACACCCCCGCCTTAACGATTGACGGTAAGATGGGATATCAGTCAGGTCGTGCGAGTTTCTCTGCCAGCGGAAGCGGCGAAGAGATTGAAACGTTATCGGTCAATGCCGCCTTGCCAATGCAATTATCCCTGTATCCTTTTGATTTTGATTTATCAGACTCTGCCGATATTGATGGCCGGCTAAATGCGGCGTTGGATATTGCGATAGCGAAAAGTCTTATGCCTGACAGCGAATTCGATATCGGCGGGACCTTACAAGCTAACGCTGACCTGGGCGGAACATTGAATACTATCAAGATTGACGGAAATGCAGAAATTGCCAACGGACGTTTATATGATCCCATATCGGACCTTACCTTGCGTGATATTAACGGAAACGCCCGATTTACGCGGGATCAAATCCGTATTGTAAAAATGACCGCGACAGGGGCTGATGAACGCGGACGGCTGCAGATTGACGGATTAATCGGCTTGGAAAATTTAACCCAACCTGAAATTGATATAAATCTTGAGGCGCAAAATATGCATATCCTCAGCGGCCCGCCATATGATGTCTGGTTAAACGCTGACATCAATTTCCTGACAGAGGGAGAGGACTATCTAGTGAATGGCGACTTATCATTGGGTGAGGTGATAGTCCAATTACCTGAAAATCGCCCTGAATCCATTCCTCAACTCAACATTGTGGAGCCCGAAAACGAACAACAAAGGCCGTTTCTGGAAAGAATCCGATTGGATTTAGGTTTCCGCGCCGATGATAAAATCTTCATTCGCGGTTACGGGGTCGATACGGAGATGGCGGGGAATTTGCGTGTTACCGGCACCGCGAACGACCCTCAGGTCAATGGCGATTTAAAATCTATTCGCGGCCGTTATGAAGATTTCGGCCGGCAGTTTGATCTGGAGCAGGCGATATTGCGTTTTCAGGGATCGATTCCGCCCTCACCGTATCTGGATATAATTGCCGCCGTGCGTGTCGACGACGTTTTGGCAAAGGTGAATATCGGCGGAACCCCTGCATCACCCAGAATAACCTTTACATCGACCCCCGCATTGCCCGAGGACGAGGTTTTATCGCATATCCTGTTTGGTGAAGATATCAGCCAGATTTCACCATTTCAGGCTATCCAGCTTGCCAATACCCTGCGGCGACTATCAGGCCGTGGCGGCGGCCCCAATCTTAATATCTTAGGCGGCATACGCGAGGCAACAGGGCTAGACGATCTGCGGATCGAAGGGTCGGGTGAAAATACCCGCGTAGGAGCAGGGAAGTATATTGCCGATGACGTTTATCTCGACGTATCAAAAGGTGCGGGCGAGGAGTCGGGCACGGCCCGTATTGAGGTTGAGCTAACGCCTTCCGTATCTGTTGAAAGCAAGGTCGGGCAAACGGGAGAAAGCGACAGCAATATATTCTGGCGCTGGGACTACTAGGATTAGGCGCGCAATATTTAATTGGCTTTTGTTATGGCATATATTGAATCAACAACGTCGCCGACGGTGCGTACATGACGAAAGGCCTCTACATCAGGTTTTTTACCTGTTTTTTCCTTCAATCGCACGATCAAATCCACAGCATCAATACTGTCGATATCAAGGTCCTCGTATAGAAGGGCGTCCGGCTTGATTTTATTTGCATCAATATCAAACAGGTCGACAAGGGCATCGCGCACTATATTAAAAATCTCGTCCTTAGAATACGTCATTGCTTTTAGGCTCCCGTGCGATTGGCAAAACGGGTGGAAATATAGTGTTCCAATGTATTGATGGAATGAAAATGTTGTTTCAAATCTTCACTATCTGTGCCCAATTTGATGTCGTATTTTTTTTGTAATGCTACGCCGATCTCAAGAGCGTCAATCGAATCCAGCCCCAGTCCCTTTACAAACAAAGGTTCGTCATCCGCAATATCAGCAGGTGTAATATCCTCGAGATCAAGCGTTTCAATAATCAGTTCTTTCAATTCCAGTTTCAGGTTTGACATGTCATGCCCTCAATAAATTTATCTTTCATATGTGCGGTTAATTGCCGCGCAGCGTTATTATGATCGTTCTTTATAGACAAAAAATCGGTAATTTCAATATCGCTTCCGACACTTATACAAAAATGCGGTTTTTTTGTCTTGGGTATATTATACCAGCGATGGTGTTTGGTCAGTGTAATGGGACGGCATGTAATACTGACCGGTGTGAGGTTTTTTTTTGCATTCAGTGCAATATGGGCACATCCGCGATGCATTGTGATATCCCCGTTCGGCGGCGTGCGTGTACCCTCGGGAAAAATAATCAGCCCATCGCCCTTGGTCAACGTCTCGGTGCAGCGATGGAGGAAATCCTCGGGGGTGGCGCTGTTTTTAATAAAACCTGCGGATCTGACCATAAAAAACATACAGGGATTGTTCCAAACGCCACGCTTGATCACACAATTTGGCAGTTCGGCCAATGCGATCAAAAACACCACGTCAATGAGTGTGGGATGATTGGCAACAATCAATAAATCCTGCCGTGCCTGTAATCTTTCAGCGTTATGTACGCTATAACTTAAAACGCCTATTGTTTTCATGAAAGCTATAAATCCGCGGAAACAAAACCGCATGATCCGCCTTGACAGAATAATTTTTCGCGGCTTGGCGATGGGTAATATATAGATAACGGGAAATATTGTAAGGCTTGTTACAATCCCGCCTAATCCGAAAAGTCCGAATGACAGAAAAGTGGCAAACAGCCGCCAGTAATAATTCATCTAGCCCACCTGCTCGGCATTTATCGTCCATTGGAGACGTTCGGTTTCAACGGCGCATTGCCCATCGCCCGCGGTGATAATTTGTAAGACATCGCGGGCATGGGCATTCCCATGGTCACCTGTAATACTCATGACAGATGCATGAGGCTCGCATTGAATATGCAAGGCAATCCCGGATGATTTTGAAGGAGTTGC
>DCKW01000005.1 GCA_002320485.1 Micavibrio sp. UBA1664 | reverse complement strand
TTTTCAATCGTGACTAGGCGTTGCGGGCTGTCAGGCTCATCTTCCATTTTTTGACGCAATCGATAAATATGGGTTTCGAGCGTGTGCGTTTCCAAATCAGACCTATACCCCCATATTTTTTGTAATAAATAATGGCGGTCTTGTCCATTTGACCCGCCCATCAGAATTTCGGCAATCAAATATTTTTCACGTTCTGTCAGGGGTATAGTTTGGTTGTCGTAGCGTAATTCCGCCCGGTTCCAGTCCAGATAATATGAAGCATAGGTGATGTCGCCGTAATGGTTTTGCAATAATACGGATTCTATTCTGTCGACGACATGACCGATTCTTAATCGACCGGATGTTAGTTTTAGCACAGGAACGGTACAATCTGCGACATCTTCGCGGCTGATACACAAACGAAACTTATCGGATGTAATTTCAGCGGAATTTGTAACAGAAAGTGTCGTAATTTTTTCCGGATGGCCTTGAAGAATTTGTGATAATGCCAGATGATCGATATCCTGCAGGGAATAAAGGGCAATCATGTTATCGAAAACGACCATATATGTATTTTGGCATAAAGGTTGCACAAAATAAAGCATGGTTGATATTACATGGAATCCCTCATCCTATTATGTCCGCAAAACCCATTTTGATTCCGAAAGAATGGCGGGAACGGTTCCTGTCTGGGAAAATAGCGGTCAGCTATCCTCAGCCGCAAACTTACAGTCGGCTGATGGTAAGCAGGTAATGAATATTGCCTCCATTAAAAATGCGCCAGAAAATGTAACGGCACCCTCACTTGGCTTCGGGGAATTTCTCGATATTATCAACCCGTTGCAACATATTCCGGTTGTCAGTAAATTTTACAGAAATTATACCGGTGATCAAATATCGCCCGTGGCGCAAATTGCGGGCGGTGCATTATATGGCGGTGTTATCGGGGGGGTGGCCTCGCTGGTTAACGCGGCCCTGCAGGAACATTCGGGCAACGACACGGCCGGTGTTATACAACATGCATTCTCGGATACGTCCATGAATGAAAAACGCGAGCCCGACGCCCGCGTTTCCGTATATGAACAAACCGACAATAATGCGCGGTCATATCATCTTAATAGTTAAAATTTATAATTTAAACCTACGGCAAGAATACCGACATGACCATCACTTTCAGCATTGATATCTGAGACGGCCGTCCCCTGAACGCGTGTCAGATCAATATTTTCTTTACCAATATTTATGTAAGTCGCCGCGACATCGAATGACCATCGTTCATTCATAGTATAAGTTGCGCCGCCGGAAACCCAGATCCTATCCCCGTCAGGTGTTCTGGTCGACCGGAATCCGTCCTGCGTAGGTGTTTCATCATACTGAACACCGCCGCGGAATGTCCATTCAGGGGAATACTCATATTCCGCCCCTAAATTAAAAGCCCAGGTGTTTTTATAATTTTGGGCCTGATCTTGTAATTGTGTTCCGTCATCTGCGGTCACGGTAATCCGCTCGAAATTAGACCATCCGAACCATGTAGCACCGCCCATCAACGTCCAGTCTTCGTTCAGTTTATGTGATGCACCAAAATTTACCATTTCCGGCAGGTTAAGGTTTGCTCCGGCTTGTGTAACACCATCGGCAATAGTCGTGCCTGTCACCGTGCTCTCACCATCAAGCTTGTGATTAACTTGGGAACGATAATGAAGCCCTAATCGTGTTTGGTCAGTCACATCGTACATAAATCCGAGATTATAACCGAAAGACACATCATCGCCTTCTAGAGAAGATGTCCCCTCTGTCAAGCCTTGAACGGCTGAATTAAGTTTTGCATCAACATACTGGATATCAACACCAGCACCAAAAGAAAGCCTGTCACTGATTTTTGTGGCATATGAAGGTTGTACATTGATAGTTAACAAATCTGTTTCAGTGGAATCGAAACGGGCAAAATAGTCCTCATCATATTGATTTGCCAGCCCAAACGGTGCGGTTACCCCGAGGCCAACCCAATGACGGTCGTTGATTTGATGAGATAAAAACGCATTCGGCACCGCCTCAATATCATATGGATTGTTCGTGTCTCCGCCAACTGCAGGAGTAGGAAACGGACCCCCTACAGATGTATTTACTGTGCCGGTATCATCGACATCCGAATGAGGGGCCAAAAGATGAACACCGATATTCCCGGTTGTTCCATTCAGATATGTCATACCTGCCGGGTTAAAAAAGATGGTTGATGCATCACGCGGCATTGCTGCTTGTCCCGCAAAGGCCGCCCCCAAACCCGACACCGATTGTTCCTGAATAAAAAAGCCTGCTGCATCCGCGTTGCTTGAAAGGCATGTGGCAAAGGACAGGGCCATAATTCCTGTAAGTATTTTTTTCATGATAATTAAATCCTTCTCCCTATAGAAATGAAAAAGCTTAGTAGAAAGTTATATCCAAGCGTACTTAAGATTTAATTAACTGTCATGGGATTTTAATTGTTCGATGCAGCAATTTGCACAATACGCTCGGCAATATCATCTGCCGTTGCCTGCATGCGAAATAACGCTAGCATATTCATATTCGTATCAACCAAATAGGAATATGTCGAATGATCCATCGTATATCCGTTCAGGGAAGGGTCTTCGACTTTTGAATAATAAACTTTCCAATTGTTTAAAACCTTATGCACCTCCTGAGGATTTCCTGTTAACCCGATTATGGAAGGATGAAACATCGAAACATACTCCTGCATGGTCTCAACAGTATCGCGGTCGGGATCGATAGTAATAAAGAGCGGGGTGACACGGTTAGCAATATGCTCGGGAAGCATATCCATAACATCGCTGAATTTTTGCAATTCTGTGGGGCAAATCACAGGGCAATGTGCAAATCCGAAAAAAATTAGGGCATATCCGTTTTGCCCAATATCCTTGCGGGTATCAAATACGTCGCCAGTGTGGGTGGTGAGGGCGAAATCCGCCCCTTTTTCAAAACCGGCCATGGGCTTAAATACGGCTTGAGAATTGGCAGAGTTATCGGTTTTTTGTGGAAGACTGGTAAAAATAAATCCTATTAAGGCGACGGCAACCAGACCCCATAAAATCAGGCGTATATGTTTCATGGGGCTGATCTTAGCCGTTTAGCGAATGAGTGCAAGCCGTGATTTACAAAACATCGAGCATTTCGGCAACAAGCGGATGCCGTACGATATCATCCTGTTTCAAATAGATGGATCCGATATTACCGTTGGTTTCCAATTTCTTGGCGATATCGGCAAGACCCGATATCCCCTCAAGCAAATCGGACTGTGCCGGATCGCCCGTTACAACCATTGTGGAATGCCAACCCAAACGGGAGAGGAGCATTTTCAATTGCTGGTAAGTACAGTTTTGCGCCTCGTCGATCACGACGAATGCATTATTCAATGTCCGACCGCGCATGAAACCGACGGGGGCAATTTCAATTGTCCCGTCATCCATATATTGTCTCACCTTTTTCCCGCCCAGACGATCCCCAAGGGCATCGAACAAAGGCCGCAGATATGGCGCCATTTTATCTTCCAATGCACCAGGCAGATATCCGAGAGATTCCCCCGCCTCCATTGCCGGGCGGGACAGAATAATGCGTTCAACCTTGCCGGCCTCCAATGCGTCTACTGCCTTGGCAATCGCAAGATAGGTTTTTCCGGTTCCTGCAGGCCCCAATGCCAAAGTCAGGCATTTGCTGTCTATAGCCTCCATTAAAAGCCGCTGCCCGTCAGAACGGGGTTTAACTGTTTTTATAAATTTTTTGTCACGTAACCCGTCAATTTTATCATCCAAAGGGTCCCAACCGCTATCTGTATCAAAAAACTGTGGTTCCCTCGTTATATGTTTACCGCCCTTTGGATTTCTGAATTCCGTAATATTCTTTTTTATTTTATTGCGGGTTGACTGTTTTGCCATGGTCGTGTCCTCCTTTAAAGGTTCGGTAGGTTAAAGGGAAATAAGCACAAAAAAGGGCGATGAAAACCGCCCCGAAATTATTTAAATCTGGAAATGCTCTATTTGGATCAAATATGCGAAGTGATGAGTAAATCACATACTGATTGCATCATATTCGTTTTCGATCATGCAAATAAAAAATGCCGATTTTGTTGATCACAAAATATCGGCATTTCATATTATATCAAAAATTATTATGCGGCCTTATCCCATTGCGGGGCAAAATCAGGATCAACCTGACGGTCGTTCTCGCTTCGCAACTGCATGATTTGATCCATTTCGTCCGTAGTCAATTCAAAATCAAAAATATCGAAATTGGACTGGATATGGTCGGGATTTGATGATTTCGGGATGGCCAGAACATTATCCTGCTGTATCAGCCAGCGTAAAACAATTTGTGCCTGAGACTTATTATGAGTTTCAGCAATATCTTTAATCACGCCTTCATCCATAGCAGTTCCGCGACCCAACGGCGAATAAGCTGTCATGCCCCACCCGTTTTCGCGGACAAAATCAAGTATCGGTTGTTGATTCAGTTTAGGATGATATTCAACCTGGTTAAGACATATGCGATTATCGGAAATATCCTTGGCCTGTTGCATTTGCTCTACAGTAAAATTACTCACACCGATTAGGCGGGTCATACCTTTATCTTGTGCTTCTAAAACAGGCTCTATCAATTGCTCAATCTTATATTCCGGAAAGGGCCAGTGGACAAGGACAAGGTCAACATAATCCGTCTTAAGTTTTTCAAGACTTTCTTCCAATGATTTGACGGCTTTTTCTTTGGTTTCAAATTGTTCACGAAAAATTTTGGTCGTCAGAAAAAAATCCTCGCGTAAGACATCCGATTTTTTCCATCCTTCACCGACTTGTTCCTCGTTATCATAAGCCTGTGCGGTGTCTATATGACGGTAACCAATCTGCAACGCATCACGTACCGCCTTGACGCCGTCATTACCCTTTAGCTCCCAAGTTCCAAAACCCAATTTGGGAATCTCAATATTATTTAATGTAATTGTTTCCATCGTGGTTGCTCCTTAATTATGTGTTTATACCTAAGACTACGGAGCATGGGGTGGTATTGTTCCCGCTAAGGCTTTATTTTCCTGACATCGCGCCACCCGTAACACGATTCCTCGGCCCAGCTTTTTTCACCTAAATCAACACGTTGCTTGCCAATTTTTTCCCCGCCAAACCACTCATAAAAAGCGCAAGCCCGTTTGTTTTTCTTTAAAGCCCACAGCAAAACCGAGGTCAATTTTCTGTCCGTTAATGCGGCGGCAGCGGCCATAAAAAGCGCCTTTCCAACGCCTTTTCGAAAATGATTGGGATGAACATACAGGGCATAAATTTCCCCGCCATAACGGGGGACGACACCCTTATCAAAGGCCGGCCGCGTTTTAACAGGCCCGAAAAGGGTCAGGCCGATAATGCAGTCCTCATCTTCTGCAACAAGTATTTGTGTTTCCTTGTAATCGGACCATTGCGTCCAGTTTTCAACAAAATGGTCGAGATCGTAACGGTCCAGATCGCTTTCGTAAATGATGCCTTCTTCCGATATGCGGCGGGAGGCTTTATGAAGGGCGGCGCATTGATTGATATCGGATTTTTCAAAAGGACGGATTTTCATGGCTTTATCTATACAAAATTTTTATTGCCTAATCATCCTTTAATATACTACAACATATTAATATGAAAATTGACGACCCTTTCCACATTCTTGATCAATTTAATGAAGCTTGTAAAGATGCGGCAGACAAGGCCGCTCATACAGTTGCGCAGGAATTCGAAATCAAGCTTGCGGTTGCCATTGCCGATATTGACGATTGGTGGACCATCCAGATTGAGGATAGGGATGTAAAAACCCGTTATGCCGACTTCCTAACCCATAAAACGCCGGAAGAACGACAGGATTTCTTAAGCATAGGTCGTGAAGAAATAAATCATTTTCCCGCCAATAAAGCCCATTTAAACGCGGCGCGAGCGGCATCTAAAGTACCGCTATTGATTGATATGCATTATCTGCCTCATTTTGTTGAATATATGGACGATGTATTCGATGCGATGGAGGGATATAGATATATGCAACAAATATTAAAAGACAATACAATGTCCGGACGCATTGCCATGCGTCTTGTTGACGACGGTCCTAAAGATTTTGAAAATGCCGGCAATCCTCATGGTTTGTGTCAATATCGGCTAAGCCTTCTGGCAGAACTGGAACCGCCAAAAGGGACTAAAATTCGTAAGCCGTTGAACGACAGACCGAAAACTCTCCCCAATTTCGCACGAAGACTTCATTAAATAAAGGTTATGCATGAAAAAATCCGATCTCGTATCCGCCTTCTCA
>DCKW01000071.1 GCA_002320485.1 Micavibrio sp. UBA1664 | reverse complement strand
CCCTCAAGAATATTCAAATGCCCTACTATATTTGATTGAATATAAGCATGGGGATTTTCCAATGAATATCGCACCCCCGCCTGCGCGGCCAAGTGAATGACACAATCAGGATGGGTATCCTTGAATATGGTTTCCATCGATTCACGGTCTGCAATATCTGTTTTATAAAAGCTAAAACCGTTTTCTTTTTCTAAAATTTTTAAGCGATCATGTTTTAGACGCGGATCATAATAATCATTCACATTGTCAATACCGACAACATCATCGCCCCGTCTCAGCAAAGTTTTCGTAACGTGAAATCCTATAAATCCCGCCGCCCCTGTTACAAGTATCTTCATAAAAATAGTCTAACGATATTATAAATTCTTGGATAGATGATTTTAAACGGTTAAAGTCTTTTTCATGAATAAAAATATTTTGGTTACCGGTGGTCTGGGCTATATCGGATCACATACATGTGTGGAATTGATCAGCGCAGGATATACACCTATCATCCTGGATGATTTATCTAATTGCAAGGAAAGTGTTCATGCACGCATTCAAACCATCACCCAAAAAAACAATATTCCTTTTGTCCGCGGAGATGTGTGTAATCGTAACCTTCTCGACAATATATTTTCCGAATATAAACCTCTCGCCGTGATGCATTTTGCCGGGTCTAAAGCCGTCGGCGAATCGATTCAAAAACCGTTACTTTATTATCGTAACAATCTTGAAACGACCTTGAGTCTGTTAGAAACCATGCAAAATTATAACGTGAAAAGTTTTATTTTCAGCTCGTCCGCAACTGTTTATGGCGAGGACAACACCCCTCCTCTTGTCGAGGATATGAAGACAGGCTCTGTCACCAACCCTTACGGGCGGACTAAATATATGATCGAAGAAATTCTAAAAGATCTTCACATTGCAGAAAAAGACTGGAGCATTACCATTTTGCGGTATTTTAATCCTGTCGGTGCCGATGCTAGCGCAATGATCGGCGAAGATCCGAACGGTGTTCCGAATAACCTTATGCCTTATATCGCCAAAGTTGCTTCCGGAGAATTATCCGAATTGAAAATCTTTGGTAATGATTATAATACCGCAGACGGAACGGGTATCAGGGATTATATCCATGTTACCGATTTGGCCAAAGGACACGTTGCCGCCCTTGAAAAAAAGGGAGAGGAATCCGGCCTGCATATTTACAATCTGGGAACCGGGAACGGATTATCCGTTATGGAGGTATTAAAATCCTATCAGGAAACAAGCGGCGTTACGATCCCTTACATTATTACCGGACGCAGGGACGGGGATTTGGCGGCTTCCTATGCTTGTGCAGACAAGGCGCGGCAAGAACTGGGCTGGAGCGCGAAAAAAAATATCCATGATATGACCCTTGATAGTTGGAACTGGATCAAAAGCGGGAATAGTTAAGGCATGCATATTTCTTACAACAGACTTTGTGTCTTACCGCCTTCAATAATTCTAAGAGTATCATCCTCATCTATATCACCATTTTGAACCTCGAATAATACCAGATTCTGCTCCGTATCGTTGGTAATTGTATGAGGAACATTGGCGTGTGCGGTTATTGACTGCCCTTTTTGTAAAGTATGATCTATGCCATCTAGTGTAATTGTCGCCTCTCCCTCAATAACCACCCAGTGCTCGCTTCTTAATTTATGGATTTGCGAAGCCGTTTTCTCATGTGGCTCAAGCATAATTTCCTTGGCACAAAATAAATCGCCTTTCACCAATGTTTTAGCATATCCCCATGGCTGTCGTTTGATCGTACTATGCATAGATGGACAGTTGATTTTTTCCAATTCCTCATACACGTGTTTGATATCCTGAACACTATCTTTATGTGACACAACGACTGCATTTTGCGACGATATAACAATAAGGTCTTCCGCCCCCATGACAGCAACGCTACGGTCGTTACTGCTTCGTAAATAGCTGTTTTTCGTATTCAACGTCAGAATATTGCCTTTGACAACATTGCCATCTTTATCCTTATCCGCAATATCATACAGGGCCTGCCATGACCCAAGATCATTCCATTGCAATTTTAATGGCATAACGGCTGTATGCGGATGTTTCTCCATAATTGCATAGTCAAAAGAAATTGAAGACAATTTTGCAAAGCTGGCAGGGTCGAGGCGAAGAAAATCCAGGTCTTTTGTTGCTTTGTGTACGGATTCACCAGCAAAATCTGCAATCTCAGGGCATAGGGCAACATAAGCTTTCAATAAGGCTTTGGCAGATGCCAGAAATATACCTGCATTCCAGTAATAATGGCCATCGTCAATATAGCTTTGCGCTGTTTCGCGATCCGGCTTTTCAACAAACTCATCCACGGGTACAACGCTTTTATCTATTGATGTACCCGCCTTAATATATCCGTATCCTGTTTCAGGACGATCCGGTTTAATACCAAATGTAATCAGCGTTTTGTCATCACAAAATTCCGATGCCTTGATTACCGCAGTCCGAATGCTTTCTTTTTCTGGAATATAATGATCAGAAGGTAAAATCAGGACAATTCCGTCAGGATTTCGATTATAAACTGTTTTTGCCGCAACATATACTGCGGCGGCCGTATTTTTTGCCTCTGGTTCAATTATAATATCATTTAAACAAACCTTTTCATCCTCGAATGTAGATGCAACATGAAAACGATGGGCGTGACTGCAAATCACACTGGCAGGGGCAAATGTCTCACCCTGAAAACGCAATGCCGTCTCAACAATAATTGGTTTATCGGAATATAATGGATGGAATTGTTTAGGTTGATCCTTTGTCGATAAAGGCCAGAGGCGTTTACCCGCCCCGCCCGATAATATAACCGGATAAATCATTTTATGTGTCATTTCCATACCTAACGTAACCAATGCTTTTTAAAGCACATATCGCAGCGCAGTATAAAAAGACCAATATAAAATGTCATTATATTTATATGATTAATAATAAACTTTAATGTTTTTTATAAAACAATAAAAAAGCCCCTAAAGGGGCTAATATCGATGGTGACCGCGCAGGGATTCGAACCCTGGACCTACTGATTAAAAGTCAGTTGCTCTACCAGCTGAGCTACGCGGTCTTGAAACATCGGTACTATATACCTGCATCATAGAGGTAAATTCAAGGGCTAATTATAAAAAAATTGCTTTTTGTTTCAAAACTGAAACCGTAATTCTTAACTTTGCCTTTTTTCATCCCC
The DNA here is from genome assembly GCA_002320485.1 of Micavibrio sp. UBA1664. GTDB lineage: Bacteria > Pseudomonadota > Alphaproteobacteria > Micavibrionales > UBA1664 > UBA1664. Next base: position 3,351 of record DCKW01000071.1, on the reverse strand, counting down.
TCTTTGGTCCAAATTATCATTGATATTCAATTCATACATTGAATGAAAGGATATTAAAATGATCAGAAAAATGAACTCTTACCCTACAACAAACCCTGCCCTTGAATATGCCGCTATTTTAAGCGGATTTAGTATGGGTGGAGATTTTATTTCCGAAGACGATATTAAACAGGCCCGTCACTTGCACACACAACGTTCCGGTCAGAATATTACATTTGTTTCGCCTGCAATTTCTTCAAAACGCTAGGTGTAACAAATTCGCTAATGTCGCCGTCCAGCTTGGATATTTCTTTGATAAAACTGGAAGAGACAAATTGCCATTTATCGGAAGCCATCAGAAATACAGTTTCGATATCGGGGGCGAGCCTGAAATTCATGCCGGTCATTTGAAATTCAAATTCAAAGTCGGATGAAGCGCGCAACCCCCTGAAAACGCATGTTGCATTTTGCTCCCGCGCGAAATGGATTAGAAGATTGCCAAAACTAACCACTTCAATCGGGCAATATTTGTCATGCATATTGGCAATATCGGTTTTCACCATATCCATGCGTTCATCCAAATCAAAAAGCGGTTTTTTTCCCGGGTTGTCTGCCACCCCTATTACAAGTTTATCGACCAGCTTGCTTGCCCTTTCGATGATATGGAGATGACCCTTAGTAATCGGATCAAAAGTTCCAGGATAAATGCCGATTCTGTTTGTCATGACTTAAAGCCCCCAGCGATTCCATATTGTTTTGCGTTCAATCGCATTAATAATATCGTCAGTGTCGGGAAAACGTACCGCCCCTGTTAAAAGCGATTGTATAAACGGCTTATCAAGTTCGATTGATATTAATTTGACCTTTTTCCCGTGTTTAGCACGCATCACAGTCCACACATCACCGAATTCATCTGCCAACCCTTTTTGAATCGATTTTCCCCCCACAAAAATATCACCTTCAAACAAAGACTTGTTGGTACCTTTTAAGGCGTCACCTCTACGCTCCCTCACCCATTGGATGAAGTTTTTATGAATGTCTTTTTGCATTTCCTTTAAGCGTTTAACCGCATCTTCATCCTCTGCTTTAAAAGGATCAAGAAAGGATTTATGTTCACCTGATGTATAAACACGTCGTTCTATATCATAGCGTTGAATAGTTTTATCAAAGCCAAACATGGCGGAAATCACACCAATCGACCCGACAATAGATGAGGGCTGCACATAAATTTTATCGGCGGCGCACGCTAGCCAGTATCCCCCACTTGCGGCGACATCCTCGATAAAAGCTGTTACGGGAATGTTTTTCTCTTCGCTTAAATTACGGATCATTGAGGATATAAGGGAGCATTGCGCCGGCGCACCACCCGGTGAATTAATGACAAGCGCAACCTCGTTTAAATCTGCAATGGCAAATGCTTTTTTAATCAACGGGGCATATTTATGAAAAGAAATCGTACCTTTTTTACCCTGATCGGCAATTACACCTGACAGCCTAATGACCGCAACCTTGTTACGCGGCTTTATAATTTTTCCGATGACAGGAAAATCCGCTACGGCATTTGTCATTTGCCTAACCACGGATGGTTTGGAATTGTCTATCTGTTTATCCATGTCGGTCACTATATCAAGCCTGCACCATCCCGCAAGATGGATTTTGAAACTGATGTCTCTTGCCCCTGTTCATCAAAAAGAACAATGGCAGAATGGAGTTTCAACGGCGTCTTGCGATTACGTATCATTCTTATAATCACACGGATTGCAGGTTCCGTCGGGGCGGAATGAACAGGCCATATTTCGATAGCGCCGAACCGTCCCTGCGCTACTGGCAGAATATCACCTAGTTTATCCGCACGGTGTATCAGGCAAACAGATCCGCCCTGACGCACCCAGTGCAGAGCAGAGGACAACCATATATTAAGATCGCCGGTATATGCCTTTTCCCTTGCCTGATCGGGGCTGATAAGGCGTTCTCCCTGCTTATAATAAGGGGGATTCATAACGATGTGATCGAATGCCTCCGCCTTGAATAAATGTTTATTTTGAATATCACCGATTTTATATACAGAACGATCGGCAATGCCGTTATCGATCGCGTTTTGTAAGGCTAGATCAATCATCTCATCCTGCACATCCACGCCGTAAATGTTCAAATTCAAATCTTTCAAACGTTCATTGACACATAATCCAACCGCCCCGCTACCGCATCCCATGTCCAGTACGGTTTCCCCTGTCCTCGCCGATAATGCGTGCGCCAATAACACTGAATCCATGGATGCCCGCAAACCGTCAACCGATTGCGATAATTTTACACGTCCGTTTAATAATGTTGTCGGTTGGGACACCATAAAGCCTTGCTTTTCCCTTCACTTTGTCACATCTTTAAACCATGACACAAGCCGCCATGCAAGACAGAGATGAGGAAACACCGATTGAAAAATTAGGGAATAGTCTTCATGATGATATGACAGATGTGAATACGATCATCTTAAACCGCATGGAAAGTCATGTCCCGATGATACCGCAATTGGCGGGATATCTGATTGCCGCTGGCGGAAAACGCATTCGCCCCCTGCTTACTCTCGCCTGCGCCCATCTGTGTAATGATGCAAGCGATAATCCGAAAAAACTGGCCGCAGCGGTAGAATTTATTCACACAGCCACCTTGCTACATGACGATGTTGTGGACGGCAGCGAACAAAGGCGTGGAAAGGATACCGCAAACAAGGTTTTTGGTAATCAGGCTAGCGTTCTCGTCGGAGATTTCCTGTTTGCACGATCGTTCGAATTAATGGTCGAAACACAAAATATACAGGCTTTAAACTCACTGGCCTCCGCCGCCGCTATTATTACGGAGGGGGAGGTCCTGCAAATGTCACTTATCGGCGAGACCTCTATCACGCAAGACCAGTATTTTAAAGTCATTGAGGCAAAGACAGCCGCATTGTTTGCCGCCGCGTGCGAGGTTGCCCCTATTTTAAAAGGAATCGATGCCGCCGCCTTTACCGCATATGGCTATAATCTGGGTATGGCCTTTCAAATCGTTGACGACATCATGGATTATACCTCCCCCAAAATGGGTAAGGACAAAGGCGATGATTTTCTGGAAGGTAAAATCACACTGCCGGTTATCATCGCCATGAATGATGCCACGCCGCAAGATCGTGAAATCATGACACAAATGATTTTGTCACCGCACTCAGATGCTCTTGATGAATTTATAAGTATGCTTGAATATTATGATGCTTTTGCAAAGGCCGCGGCCATCGCCCAAGATTATTCAGAAAAAGCAAGCATGGCACTCTCAAAATATTCGGGGCCTATTGCGGATTGTCTTGTTGATCTTCCGCGGTCGATTTTAACGCGCGTTGTT
>DCKW01000052.1:4306-11984 GCA_002320485.1 Micavibrio sp. UBA1664 | reverse complement strand
CGCCTGTGATATGTGCCAGTAACGACCCTATTGCCGTTGTGCGCGGCGGAAGGGCAGGGGCCATCCCCAAACGTTCATAAGCGGCAAACCGTCCGACCATCATACCGACGGCAGCGGATTCAACATAGCCTTCGCATCCTGTGATTTGCCCTGCAAAGCGGATGTGAGGACGCGCCTTAAGACGTAATGTCTCATCCAGTAATTTTGGCGAATTAATAAATGTGTTGCGGTGAATACCGCCCAGACGGGCAAATTCCGCATTTTCCAATCCCGGGATTGTACGAAACACTTCTGTTTGTGCGCCATATTTCATCTTTGTCTGGAAACCAACAATATTAAATAAAGTGCCTTGCTTGTTGTCTTGTCTTAATTGCACTACGGCATAAGGTTGTTCGTCACTATGCGGGTTGGTGAGGCCGACAGGCTTCATCGGCCCAAAGGAGAGTGTCTGCGGCCCACGTTCCGCCATAACCTCGATCGGCATACACCCCTCAAAATAGGGCGTGTCTTTTTCCCAGTCCTTGAATTCCATTTTTTCGGCGGCGATCAACGCATCGATAAAGGCATAGTACTGATCCTTTGTCATCGGGCAGTTGATATAATCTTTTCCGTTGCCGTGCGCCGTCATTTTGTCATAGCGGGATTGCATCCACGCCTTGGACATGTCGATTGAGTCCTTGTAAACGATCGGCGCAAGCGCATCAAAAAATGCCAGTTCATCTTCGCCCGTCACTTTTTTAATATCTTGCGCCAAGGCATCTGATGTCAAAGGGCCCGTGGCGATAATGCAACTATCCCATTCGGATGGGGGAAGTCCGTCGACTTCAGATCTTTCGATTGTAATAAGGGGGTGTTCTTCTAATGTTTTTGTGACATCTTGAGAGAAAATATCACGATCAACCGCTAAGGCTCCACCGGCAGGTAAGGCGTGAATATCTGCTTTTCCTATGATAATTGAATTACATAGACGCATTTCCTCATGTAATACGCCAACGGCATTTGCCTCTTTATCATCGCTTCTGAACGAATTGGAGCAGACCAGTTCGGCAAGCCCATCCGTTTTATGCGCGTCGGTTTTTTTAACGGGGCGCATTTCATGAAGGATGACGGGCACGCCAAGTTGTGCGATTTGCCATGCGGCCTCGCTGCCGGCCATGCCGCCGCCGATAATATGAATGGGTTTTATAATATTTTGTGTCATGCGGAATTAGCTAGCACACGAGCAGGCTTTTGTGCAAGATTTTGTCTATGCCATTGCGCGGTTTGTAAAATCAAATTCCAATAATTGAAGCGGTTTTGTTCATGATCTTTAAGGGTATCGCGCAAATTTTTCGCCGTTTCATAGGTTTCTGTGGACAGACCTTTGGGATTGATATCAGGATAGCTGTCTGCAGAATAATAGGGGGCCGTCCCCGATCCGATGACCAATCCGTCACCATAATAAGAGGAAATCAATCCGATCGGTTTTTCCGGATGATCCTGATATCTGGCCAAACCGACACCTGTTGTTGTGGCAGGGTAAAAGGCAGGGCCACTGCTGTAGATAGCGCGTCCGGTAAAATTAAATTGCGCGAAATGGGCTGACAATTCCATGGGACGAACCGCCGTATGACCGTTGATCGCTCCGTTTGTGTGATAAAGACTCGTTCCGTTAATGGGGCCTTGGGCATGTCCATCGATAAACCCGTAGGGGCTTTGCCTTGTACGGACGCTACCGTCCGGATCGGTGAAACGTATATCCGTCATGACCTGATAGGCACCTGCACAAATACCCAGATAAACGCCGCCGCCTGCGACATAATTTTGGATATGTCGGGCATTATCCCCGCTGAGATGATCATAATATAAGCAGGTTTCCCCGATAATGCCGGGCACTATAAACAGGTCGGTAGCGGGAGAGAGCCTAGACGATAACTCGAATCGGTTTGATTCTCTTATAACGGCATTTGCCCCAAAAATCTGACGCAAACCTTCTTCAAGAAATTGCGTCGACGTCAAACTTTCTTTATCGGAATAAATGGTAATATTCATTTTGTATTTAAAAGGCCCGAAAGGATTGATTTAAAAAAGTCTTTTTGTTCCTTCTCATGCGGTATCAAATCTTCGATGACTTTTTTCTCCCGTTCAAATGAGGTATTGCGGTGCTTATATAATCCATCATTAAGGCGATGTCCAAATCTTTCTATATGTGGGGAAGATAGGATATAATGTCCTTTCCCGAACAAACCGCCGACAATCGCGGGTGGCAAATCGGGTAAATCGGTATATCTGGCGATGACGCGATCATGACTACCGTCTTCAAATACCGGGCCCCCGTCATAAAATGTAGAAATGGCCTTTGCGTCCGCAGTTTGTATTGTTACAGCCTTTTTCCACGATCCGTCATAAATTGAATCAGGGGTTTCAGTCCATGCATAAACGGGGCCGTTTGCCTGCCCTTTATAAAAGGCAAGTTCGCGCACCTCTGAAATTTCACCATTATTCCAATTCAATGTCGCGCAACCATAGTAGGCCCCGGCGCAGATGCCCAGATATGCCCCGCCATTATGTACATAATCACGAATAACCTGATTGCCGTTGCCATTTAATTTTTCACAATAAAATAAATCCGCGCCGCCCGGCATAATGAATAAATCACATGTATTTTGCAAACATCCTGAAAAAATCATTGAGGCAGTGCAAAGCCGTATTGTTGCATGCGGAAAAATATCCTGAATAGTTATCACCAGGCTATCATTCGTATGAATACCGTCACTATATATATAAATCATAGACCGTAATTGACATGAAAACACTTCGTCACGTCAAGGTTTAATAGCTTTAATCAAAAATTTGCGATGCTGGCATGTGTTGCATAAATATCGGGAGTTATTCAAAAAAATTTGTAAAAATCTAAAAAAGCATTGAACTTTATATTTATTTAGGCATTGTATAGAGGCAATTTAAATAAAGGAGTGGATTAACATGAAAAAATTTGCACAAACAGCAGTTCTTATCGCAGGTCTAGCAGGTCTATCAGCTTGCGCAACATCAGATGCAGGCGAAACAAACATGGACCGTACAGCTGGTTCAGTTGACAAGCAGTATGTAAACGACTTGGAAATGTGTAACGAGCGCGTACGTCGTCTTGAAGAAATGAACAAAGCTTGCTACCGCAAGTAATTCGTTTTTAAACGATTAGATGAAAAGCCCCTCTGGTTAAAGAGGGGTTTTTTGTTTATAAGCTTGATCCATGTCAGATTTATTACTTTCAGTACAAGATGCCGCTATTGCTTTTAACGGCAAACCTATTTTCGAAGACCTCACATTTCATATCAAGGATGGGGAGCGGATATCCCTTGTCGGGCGGAACGGCGCGGGAAAATCCACCCTGATGAATATTATTACCGGAAAGCTGAAACTTGATTCGGGTGAACATTGGCAGTTGGCAGGTGTGAGTGTCGGATATCTGGAACAGGATATAACACCGAAGGCAGGACAGACGGTTTTCGAATATGTATTCAATGGTATTGAGGCAGAATCGGATGATGAAAAACTTCTGTATGAATATCGCGTCGACATGGTGTGCGAACCGTTGCATCTTGATAAAAATGCTGAAATGACAATTTTATCAGGTGGGCAATTGCGCCGTGCGGCGCTGGCCCGCGCGCTGGTTCACGAGCCTGAAATCCTTTTGCTGGACGAGCCGACAAACCACCTTGATCTGGATGTTATCGAATGGTTGGAAGAATTTTTGAAAGGCTGGCGCGGAGCATTGTTAATTATTTCGCACGATAAAACCTTTTTGGAAAATGTATCCAACCGTGTATTTTGGCTGGATCGAGGAAAAATCCGCGTATCACCACGTGGCTTTGCTCACTTTGAGGAATGGTCGACAGACCTGCTGGAGCAGGAACGACGTGAATTGCATAACCGTTCAAAATGGGTGGAGCAGGAAAGCGAGTGGGCGAATCGCGGCGTTAAAGCGCGTGTTAAACGTAACGTGGCGCGACTGGCACGCGTGCGTGAGATGCGCGAACAATTGAAAAAGGATCAATCATCCTTCCGCCGTGTGACCCGTAAAATCGAATTGCCGCAAATTACGACCGAAATGTCGTCCAAAATGATTTGTGAATTTAAGCAGGTCTGCAAAAGCTATGACGATAAGGTGATTCTCGACCATTTTAATTTCCGCGTGATGCGAAAAGACCGCATCGGTATTCTGGGTAAAAACGGGACGGGAAAATCGACCTTTCTGAAATTATTACTGGGACTCGAACAGCCGGATAAAGGGACGATCAAATTGGCGAAAAATCTGGATATCAGTTATTTCGACCAGAAACGCGCAGACCTTGATCTGAATAAAAGTCTTATCGGTAATTTATTGCCGGATGGGGGCGACCATATAGAAGTTATGGGAAAATTACGCCATGTGCGTGGTTATTTGAAGCAATTCCTGTTTGATCCGGGACGGGCCGATGATAAGGCGGCGACACTTTCAGGCGGGCAGAAAAACCGCCTTATGCTGGCCAAAATCCTTGCCAACCCGGGGCATATCCTTGTTCTTGACGAGCCGACAAACGATCTGGATATGGACACAATGGAAATGTTGGAGGAAATTATCGCCAATTATGACGGAACATTATTCATCGTATCCCACGACCGCGACTTTTTAGACCAAACTGTAACGCAAATCTTGGCTTTTGAAGGCGATGGTGAGGTCGAGCATATTATCGGCGGATATTCGGATTATCTGGAATTCAGAAACAAAAACAAAAAGAAAGATGAGCCTGTAACAAAAGAGGTTAAAAAAACCGTTCCCGCAAAAGAGGAGAAACCACAGGAGAGGAAGAAGCTGACCTTCAAGGAAAAATATGCGTTGGAAAATTTGCCGAAAGAGATCGAAAAACTTGAGGGCGAGGTCGCGGACCTAACGAAACAACTGGGCGACCCTGCATTTTATCAACAGGACCCCAAGGCCTTTAGCAAGGCCGCAGAGAAACTGGAGCGTAAAAAACGTGAAATAGATGAAAAGGAATTTCAATTGCTGGAGCTGGAGGACGTCGTCGCCTAAATTTCGGGAATAATATCCAGCTTTAGCAAAAGGCTTTCAGCCCTAAACGGTTTTTCCAAGAAGTCATTCATTCCGACTTGCTTGCATTGAGTACGATAGTCAATATGCGTCTGTCCGGTCAGGGCAATAATATAGGCGGGTGATAGTGATTGTTCACGCTCAACAAGGCGAATGGATTCTGTCGTTGTAAAACCATCCATGTTCGGCATCCCGCAATCCATAAGGACGACAGGGCAGGGCGTTTTCATGTAGCGCACTACCGCTTCTGTGCCGCTTTTACATTCGACAATGTCATATCCGTTTTTTTGCAATAGCGTTTTTGTAATGATGCGGGATGCATGGTCGTCATCGACCAACATGATTGTAAGGGCCATAACCTCATTCTAACGGTAAATCCTGTGACGGCACAGATTGCATACGATCGCAGGGCTTATTGCACGATCCCGTACAAATCATAGTCATCGGCATCAGTAATGCGAACCTGAATAATATCTCCCGCAGTAACAGGTTTTGAGCATTCCGTAATAAACACATTTCCGTCAATCTCAGGAGCATCGGCCTTGGAGCGTGCAATAATACGGTTGGTTTCCGCATCCATCCCGTCGATAATACAATCTTGTGTCGTGCCGATTTTCGCCTGCATTTTGAGGGATGAAATTTCTTGCTGCTTTGCCATGAAACGATGCCAGCGTTCTTCCTTCACTTCATCGGGAACGTGATTATCCAGATCGTTGCTAGGGGCGCCGCTCACAGGCTCGTATTGGAAACATCCGACACGGTCGAGCTGAACATCATCCAGCCAGTCGAGCAATAATTCGAAATCCGCATCTGTTTCACCGGGGAAACCGACAATGAAGGTTGATCGCAAAGTAATATCCGGGCACATGTCACGCCATTTATGGATGCGCTCAGCTGTTTTCTCAATCTTGCCGGGACGGCGCATTTTTTTCAGAACTTCCGGTGAGGCATGCTGAAACGGGATATCCAGATAGGGGAGGATTTTCCCGTCCTGCATCATCGGGATCACATCATCAACATGTGGGTAGGGGTAAACGTAATGCATCCGCACCCATGCGTCCAACTCTCCCATGGCTTCGCACAGATCATAAAATTTTGTGCGGTATTCCTTTTCTTTCCAACGGCTTTCTGCGTATTTCAGATCCTGACCGTAAGCGGAGGTATCTTGCGAAATGACCAGTAATTCCTTTACGCCGCTTTTAACCAAACGTTCGGCCTCTAACATGACTTCACCCAAAGGGCGGGAAACCAGATCGCCGCGCAACTGTGGAATAATACAAAATGAACAGCGGTTGTTACACCCTTCAGATATTTTCAAATAAGCGTAATGGCGTGGGGTCAGTTTTAATCCCGCTTCCGGAACCAGATCAACAAAACGGTTTTTTTCGATGGGGGCATGTTCGTGGACTGCACTCACCACGGCTTCATACTGATGCGGGCCGGTTATTCCCAAAACATTCGGGAATTTTTCACGGATCAATTCGGGTGTCGCACCCATACAGCCTGTCACCAGAACTTTACCGTTTTCGTTCATCGCTTCACCAATCGCATCCAGCGATTCATTACGCGCAGAATCCAGAAAACCGCAGGTGTTGACGACAACAATATCAGCACCTGCGTAATCAGGGGACAGGGCATAGCCGTCCGCGCGGAGTTTTGTGATAATCCGCTCGGAATCAACCAGTGCCTTCGGACATCCGAGTGACACTATTCCGACTTTGGGTTGATGGGCTAATGCTTGTTTGTTCATGTGTACGGGTTATACAGGAAAGCGGACATGAAAATCCAATATTATTTTTGCAGAAGGTTCTTAAGGGTGTAAACCGCCTCCAACGCCTCACGCGGGGTGAGGGCATCGGGATCGATTGCCGAGAGAGCATTCCGAAGTTTCGTGTCCGTCTCAAGTGTTTTTTCAGTCTCGGCATCTTTGACCACCGCGGAGAATAATGGTAAATCATCGGCAAGTGTTGCCAGAGTGCCGCTTGCTTCCGACTTCTGAAGTAATTCCAAAACTTGTTTCGATCGTTTGATCACGGGGGTGGGTATTCCCGCCAGTTGCGCAACATGCACACCATACGAATGATCAGCCGCACCTTTAATCACTTCATGCAGGAAAATAATTTCGCCTTTCCATTCCTTTACTGCAAGCGCATGTGGTGATAGGCGATCAAGCGTTGTCGTCAGGCGTGTCAGTTCATGATAATGCGTGGCGAAAAGGCCGCGGCATTTAATTTTGTCATGCAGATATTCCAGCGTGGCCCACGCGATGGAAAGACCGTCAAAGGTGGCGGTTCCGCGCCCGATTTCATCCAGAATGACTAAGGATCGTTCTGTCGCCTGATTAAGGATTGCCGCAGTTTCCACCATTTCCACCATAAAGGTTGAGCGTCCGCGTGCCAGATCGTCCGATGCGCCGACCCGGCTGAAAACCTTGTCTATAATACCGATGGAAGCGGAGGCGGCAGGGACGTACGACCCACATTGTGCCAGAATGGCAATCAGGGCGTTTTGGCGCAGGAAAGTTGATTTACCCGCCATATTCGGCCCGGTCAGAAGCCATAAACTGTCATTACCCTCTAATGCGCAGTCGTTGCTGGCAAAAACCTC
>DCKW01000052.1:0-3919 GCA_002320485.1 Micavibrio sp. UBA1664 | reverse complement strand
GATGTGTCATTGTTTAAAACAGGTTTGCAATAATCCTCGTCCAATGCCAGTTGTGCCAGTGCAGTTGCAACATCCAGTGTCGCAATCGCCTTGGCACGTTGACCAATATGATTGGCCAGCGCGGTGATTTCAGTGACAAGTTGCGCAAAAATCTCCATTTCAATGGCAAGGGCCACTTCCGATGCCTTGGCAATCTTGCTTTCCAGATCGGATAATTCCGGCGTGGTAAAGCGTACGACATTGGCCAATGTCTGCCGATGAACAAACGGATTATCGGATGCCATCCTGTCATTATCGTTGCCATGAACCATCAGTTTGTCGGCATGTTTTGCCGTGACCTCGATAAAATAGCCAAGGACATTGTTATGTGTGATTTTCAGAGTGGAAACCCCTGTTTTTGTGGCATAATCAGCCTGCATCCGTGCCATGATCTGCTTGCTGTCCTGCCTTAAGGCCCGTTGCTCGTCCAGTTGCGGGGCGTATCCTTTGGCAATAAAACCCCCGTCACGGGCCAGAAAAGGCAGGTCGTCGGCAAGGGCGCGGTGTAAGCGGTCCAGCAGATGTGTTTCGTCATTCGACAGGGATAAATGGTTTGAGATAGAGGAAAGGGCCGACACATTATTTTTATGGCTCAATAAAAGGCCGCGAATATCCTCTGCCGCTTTTAATCCGTCCTTGATGGCCTTGAGGTCGCGCGGGCTGCCGCGTCCGACGGTCAGGCGGGATAGAGACCGCTCCGTGTCGGGAACCGTTTTTAAAATATCCCGCAAACATTCGCGGATATCCGTATGCGATAACAGGCATTCCACCTCGGACAAACGATCATTAATGGTTTCGATATCTGTGGAAGGATTGGCAAGGCGGGCCGAAAGCAGACGACCGCCGGCGGCCGTTACGGTTTTGTCGATTGTGGCCAAAAGGGAACCCTTGCGTTCGCCGTTCAGCGTTTGTGTGATTTCAAGATTGCGGCGGGTGGCGGCATCAATTTCCATCGTCGTGCCGCTCATGACGGATTGCAGGGGCCGGATATGGGGCAGGGAGCCTTTTTGCGTGCGGCCGGCATAATCAATCAGGGTTCCTGCGGCGGTCAGGGCCACAGGTTCAAAGGTACCGAAGGAATCAAGCGTATCGATATTATAAAGCGATTTCAGCCGTTGCGCGGCATTCTGCGCGTCGAAAAGACTGTGCCCTTGTGACGTAATAGTCTTGTCCCACGGCATGAAAATATCAAACAGATCGGGCATCTGAACGGTTTTATCACTCACCAGAATCTCGTTTGGTGAAATGCTTTCAAGACATCCTGCAAGATTTTTAATACTCACTGCTTGCGCATAAAATTCACCTGTAGACAGATCAAGCCATGACACCCCTATAATACTGCCTTGTCCCGTGGCAATACAGGCCAGATAGTTTGATTGACGTGCGTCCAGTAAATTATCCTCGGTTAAGGTTCCTGCAGTGACAATCCGAACCACATCACGGTTTACAAGAGTTTTTGAGGTCGGCAATCCTTCACGCTTGGCGCGTTCTTTTGCTTGCTCCGGCGTTTCTGTCTGGTCGCAAATGGCAACGCGATGGCCGGCCTTAATCAAACGTGCCAGATAAGATTCATGTGAATGCCAAGGAACGCCGCACATCGGAATGTCGGTTCCGTCGCTTTTTCCTCGTTTGGTCAGGGCAATATCCAATACCTGCGACGCGGTAACCGCATCGTCGTGGAACAATTCATAAAAATCACCCATACGATAGAATAAAAGGCAATCGGGATGGGCCTCCTTGATGGCGGTGTACTGAGCCATCATGGGCGTCAATTTTTGAGGTTTTTCCTGTTCTTTTGCCATATCCTAATAAAGCTTATGAGTGTGGTGTTTACAAGGAAAATTGAGCGGTTTTCCCATTATTCCTTAGCAAAGCTAAACTTCATCGATTGTAAACTTAGATAGTGTCTTACCCTATAAATGCTGTTTTTTCGTCAAGTGAATGTTACAGAAATGAAACCGAAAGACCTTAAATTGGTCCGAAGCCCGACGCAAAATAATACATGTAGGCAGGCAAGCTAATTTCTACACACAGGAAAAAGGAGAATGTCCCATGTTTTTAAATCACGAAAATATCGAAACTACTTTTGTTAGAGAAGGTTTTGGCCTGCATGGAGAACGTGAAGCCGTTTTAGTTGTTGAAATGACTGAGGATCCTTCCAGTTTGAAAATATCGAGCCCTCAAAATTACAAAATTCTTTCGGAGAAATTATCCTATTTAGATAATTTGGCAAAAAACGGTTTTCTTGATTTTAACAGAATTGAAATTATTTCAAATGAAACCAAACATTGATTTGTAAGTTAGCAGTTTACCCTCTGGACTTTTATTTCCTTCCCTTTAAATAAAGTCCAATCCCTCCCGGCGGTGTTGTCTCCCTGCAACCCGCCGGTTTTTTTCCATTAAAAATGTTAGGCTTTTGTACCGGTGGAACCGAATCCCCCTTCGCCGCGCTCGGTTTCTTCCAAGGTATCAACGGCATTCCAAACGACATGTTCATGTTTTGCAATGACCATTTGGGCAATACGCATTCCACGCTCGATCGTGAATTCCTCTGTTCCCAGATTGGCCAATATGACCTTGATTTCGCCTCGGTAATCGGCATCCACGGTGCCGGGGGTGTTTAAAACTGTAATTCCGTTTTTCAGGGCCAATCCTGATCTAGGGCGTATTTGTGCCTCGTATCCCAAAGGCAGGGCAATAGAAAGACCGGTGGAAATCAACGTGCGCTCGCCCGGTTCCAAAATAAACGCTTCTTCCAAAGCGGCGGTAAGATCCATTCCTGCAGAGCCTGTTGTCGCGTAGGTAGGAAGTTGCATCCCTACGGCATGGTCCAGAATTTTTACGGCAACTTTTACATCATTCATGCGGCTTGGTCCTTTGCTTTTTCAGTGAGTTTTTCTAAAATCTTTTGCACTAATATAGAAGCAACCTCCCTTTTTGAAAGGGCTTTATCGGAATATTTTCCGTCATTTGTAATCCAAGTTACGGATGTGGCATCCTCACCGAAAACGGGATGATCAGCGTCGCCAACGGCGTTTGCAACAATCATATCACATCCTTTTTTTGCCAATTTCAGGCGTGCATTTTCAATCACATTATCTGTTTCGGCGGCAAACCCTACAACGATTGCAGGGCGGTTCATATGTGTGGATAGACAATGCAAAATGTCGGGATTTTCAGTAAGGTCAATTTTAAGGGGTCCGTCCTTCTTTTTTTGTTTCGATGTATGTGCCTTGACACCATAATCGGCGACGGCTGCGGCGCAAACGGCAATATCTGCAGGCAATGAGACTTGGGCAGCGTCATGCATTTGAATCGCGGTTTCCACATGAATTGTTTTCACATTCAAGGGGTCGGGCAGGGCGGTCGGACCTGTTATCAGGGTTACATCGGCTCCGGCCTCTTGCAAAGCCTCGGCAATGGCATGGCCTTGTTTGCCGCTTGATCTATTGCCGATAAACCGTACAGGATCAATCGGTTCATAAGTCGGCCCGCTGGTGACGAGGGCATGCCGTCCTTTTAAGGGTTTGTCAGCAAAAAAATAATCATCTATTGCAGAGAGTAATTCGGCGGCTTCTTGCATGCGGCCTTCACCCGTTTCACCGCAAGCCATATCGCCACTATTGGGCGACAGAATTCTTATACCACGCTGTTTAAGGATGTTGATATTATATTGTGTCGCCTGATTGCTCCACATACAGGGGTTCATAGCCGGGGCAATCATAACAGGTTTATCGGCAGCCAGGAGCGTTGTTGTGGCCAAATCATCGGCCATTCCGTGTGCGATTTTGGCAATGATATCCGCACTGGCCGGGGCGATAACAATTAAATCCGCTTTACGTCCTAGACGGATGTGCCCCATTTCAGCTTCATCAGTTAA
>DCKW01000055.1:20760-21826 GCA_002320485.1 Micavibrio sp. UBA1664 | reverse complement strand
ATGGGGACAGGCCCGATTCCGGCAACTAAAAAAGCATTGAAGAAAGCGGGATGGGACGTTGCCGATCTTGACCTGATCGAATCGAATGAAGCCTTTGCCGCGCAAGCTTGTTCTGTTGCAAAAGCGTTGGATTTCCCCTTGAATAAAGTTAATGTAAATGGGGGTGCGATCGCGCTCGGTCACCCCATCGGCGCATCGGGCTGTCGCGTTCTGGTAACATTGCTACATGAAATGAAACGCCGTGGCGCAGGCAAGGGGCTGGCAACTCTTTGCATTGGCGGTGGCATGGGAATTGCGATGTGCGTGGAAACCGAGATTTAAAGGATTATAGAATGATGACACACAATAAAAAAACAGCGTTGGTAACAGGCGGAACACGCGGGATCGGCGCCGAAATTTCTAGAGCATTAAAGGCTGACGGTCACAATGTCATTGCCATTTATGCCGGAAATAAAAAGGCTGCGGAATCTTTTGAGAAGGAAACAGGAATAGAAACATTAAAATGCGATGTATCCAGTTTCAAGGACGTGCAAAAAGTTTGCGCCACTCTTGATGTCGATATTCTGGTCAATAACGCGGGAATTACCAGAGACCGTATGTTGCATAAAATGGAGCCGGAAGACTGGCAGGAAGTGATGCGCGTCAATCTGGACAGCTGTTTTAATATGTGCCGAGTAATTGTGCCTAATATGCGGACCAAAAGCTGGGGACGTATCATAAACATTTCATCCATCAACGGACAAAAGGGCCAGATGGGGCAATGCAATTACGCAGCAGCAAAGGCGGGTATGATCGGTTTTACAAAATCGCTGGCACTGGAAAACGCCATCAAAAAAATTACAGTGAACGCAATTTGCCCGGGATATATTGATACTGAAATGACGGCAACCATGGATGCGGGTGTCTTGGAAAATATCGTCAAGCAAATTCCAAAAGGCAGAATGGGGAAGGCCGAGGAAATCGCGGCAATTGTATCTTTCCTTGCCAGTGAAAAGGCGGCTTTTATCAATGGATCGACTATTACCGCCAATGGCGGTCAATACATGGTTTAATCTGATTTATAAAT
>DCKW01000055.1:0-20439 GCA_002320485.1 Micavibrio sp. UBA1664 | reverse complement strand
AATCTGATTTATAAATAGGCCCAAAAAACATCGGGATTATTTTAATCGTTCCTGTTGCCATCATAATGTCATAAGACTACTTCATAAGGGAACAATAAAGCTCGTTAGGAATTAGTGACTTATGAACAAAATCTTGCTGACAATTATTTCCGTTTTAATTTTGATTCTCGCCGCCCTTTTGGTGATCCCGTCCTTTATTGATTGGAGCCAGTATAAAGATCAAATCAAAACACAGGTTGCTAATACCACCGGATATCAGCTTGAGTTAAACGGCGAGTTAAGGGCCGCCTTTTTGCCATATCCGCATGTCGTGATGAACAAGGTTGCAATTGACAGCGCCGACGTCAAAGGGCCTGTTGCCTTTCAGGGGCAGGTGGAAAAAGCATCGGTCGCCTTGCAATTGATTCCTTTGTTATCCGGAAAGATTGCCGTTAGTGATGTTACATTAATAAGCCCTCAACTATCTGTTCAGCAACAGGATTTTACCCCTGAAGAGGTTGAACAGGATAAAGCAGAGGCCGAAGCCGCGGCAGATCAATCCTCCTCATCTATGGCTGTGCAGATCGACAGATTATATTTAGAGAATGCAAAAATTTCCTATAAACCTTTGGAAGGCGAGGCGACGAACATTGCCTTTCCCGAATTGGAATTAAAGGCCGATACGTTATATGGCCCTTATAAATTCGATGGCGATGTCTTGTACAATGATATGAACATCGCATTCGATGGAAATATCGGTGAATATAGTAAGACCAATTCCATGCCTGTTACAATCAATCTGAATGGTGATGCATTTACTTTCGGTTTTTCAGGTGTTGCAGACATGACGAAGGATATTGCTGAATTTCAGGGTGAGTTGGAAGCAAAGGCGTCATCTCTACAGAATCTTGCATCCAAATTCGGCCAAAACGATTTACCGATCCAAGATCAGTCGTTTGCCTTGAGCGGAATTGTAGGCGGATCATCGCAAGCGTTTAATCTGCAAAACGGGGTATTTTCACTCGGCGATGCCAAAGGGAAGGCGACCTTGAATGCATCTGGACTGGATAGTGAAACCAAAGTTATCAATGCAGGACTGACTTTTGATAATGCGCTCGATCTTGATGCCATCATGAAGCCGAAAGATGCGGCGTCATCCAAAACAAATTCTGCAAACAATACGGGAGCCTCCGGAAACACCTATCGTTATTTGCCGGAGACAATTGAAATTCCGGCAGGTATGGATGTCACATTAAGCGTGACCGCACCGCAAGTGCGTTATAATAAGCAAACGATTAATAATGCTGTGATTGCCGCCGCTTTGAAAAACGGACAAGCTGGCGGTTCATTGAAGGCGGCAAGCCTTCCCGGTGGCGGATCGGTTAATATGAAAGCCGATTTAAAAGCGGAGTCAATGTCCCGTAATGGGGCGAACGGTTCTGTTATTTTTGCCAATCCTGTGTTGAGTCTCGACGGTCAGTTTGCATTGCAATCTCTAAAAACAGTCGCCGTTGACTGGTTGCAGCTGGTTGAGGCGAAAACATTTGAAAACCCGCAAATGCCGCAATCAGCCTCGGGACAGATTCAGGGACGTATTCAAGGGCCGCGGGCTTCATTATCCTCTTCCGAGTTAACGGTTGGGCAATATGATATGAGCGGATTAAACCTTGCATATACTAATGCGGCGGAGCCGACGATCGATCTGTCAGTGGGTAATTTTGAAGGGGCGGCAATCAAGGCATCCGGAAAACTTGACCAATCGCAAGGAGTGAAAGTCAGCGTATCCCACCCGAACGCGGCAAAATTTATTCAGATTTTTAAACCCGATTTTGAATCATCGCCTAATTTACAACAATCCTTCTCCTTTAACGGAACGGTACTGAAAAACGGCGATACAATAAACGTGTCAGGTATGAATGCAAAGATTGGCGATATTGATGCCACGGGTAATCTGGCAATTAATACCAGTGGAAATATACCTGATATAAAGGCAGAACTTGCGTTTGGAAAATTGGATACTCAAGCCTTGTTAACAGGGGAGAAATCAACCGCAACGCCTACTTCTGCAACCAACTCTTCTGCTGCGGCCAAGTCAACGGCGGCACCATGGACGCGTGAGGCTGTGGATACATCATTTTTACGATCAATGAATATCGATCTTAACGCCAAGGCGCAACAACTTGTGCATGGCACATGGTTGATTACAAACCCGGTCATTGATGTGGATTTACGTGACAGCGTATTGGCCATTAATACGGTGAAAGGCGGATTATTTGATGGTTCGGTCGATATGAATGGTCGTGTAACCGCAAAACAGGAAGGGCAACCTTTAACCGCCACGATGAAAATCAATGCACAGGATGTGGATTTGAACCGCTTGGTACAGGCGGCCCTATCACAAGATAAGCGTCGGGTAACAGGTGTCGGCAGCTTTAATATGGATCTGCAAACGTCAGGTCTGTCTTCCTCCGCACTGGTGTATGGGTTAAATGGTGACGGGCGTATTAAAACAAAAGATTTGATTGTGCATGGTATCGCCCTTGCCAAAATTACCGAGGCTGTCTCGGATGAAAGCCTGACTGATTTATCGCAAGCTTTCCGCGGTGGTGAGACAGCGTTCGAGGCTGTAGACCATCCTTTGACAATTCGTGAAGGGACAATGCCCGTGAATGATTTCAAATTGGTTTCCGACACGGCGACATTGATTTCAAACGGTGAAGTCAGTTTCGCCAGATGGTATATGGATTTAAAAAATACCGT
This sequence comes from Micavibrio sp. UBA1664, assembly GCA_002320485.1. GTDB lineage: Bacteria > Pseudomonadota > Alphaproteobacteria > Micavibrionales > UBA1664 > UBA1664. The sequence goes on along the minus strand of DCKW01000055.1, from coordinate 17,700 downwards.
CGATTTCACAGGACAGTTTGACGATGTTCCATCAATTGAAATGGGAATAAAGGGTCCGTTAAACGCGCCGCAACAGAATGTTGCCAGTGATGTTCTGCGGTCTTTCATCACCAATAAATATGGCGGTAAAATTCAAAACAAGGTTCAGGAATTTATCGGCAAGGAATTAGGTGAGGATAATCCTGCGTCAGGTCTTATTAATAATCTGTTGGGCTTGCCGCAAAAACAGCCGGCCACCCAACAGCCTGCTGCGCCTGCTCCGACTGAAACAGTTCCGGAACCGGCAACAAATGAAAATACTGTTGCTCCGCAAGAGCCGGCCCCTGCACCAGTCGAACCGGAACCGACACCCGAACCACAACCGCAAGCTTCACCGGAAGAGCAGTTGATAAACGGTTTGATTAATCAGTTTGGCGGCGGGTCTCGATAACCCAGTTAAGAATATAAATACGAATAGCACTCGACAGGCCGCCCGATAACGTTTTGAGGCGGTCTTCGTCTATTTCGTTAACTAAGGCGGCAATGGATATCTCACGTTGAGCGGCAATATTTTTTAATTCCCGCCAGAATTCGTCTTCCAACGTAATGCTGGTGGGATGGCCTTTTAATGTGACAGATCGTTTTTTCATATTGTTTTTAATATAACCTAAATTATCAAAGATTTATTTGATTTTCCAATCAATAATACCATATTAATTTCATTGCCCGCCATTGTGCGGGTTATGTGTTTGATACCTTGAAAAAAGAAATACTATGGCCTTAACCAAAATATCCGTACGCGGTGCACGTGAACATAATCTGAAAAATGTGAATATCGATATTCCGCGCGATCAGCTTGTGGTCATGACAGGTCTTTCCGGTTCGGGAAAATCATCTCTTGCATTTGATACGATCTATGCGGAAGGTCAACGCCGATATGTTGAATCTTTGTCAGCATATGCGCGCCAGTTTCTGGAAATGATGCAAAAGCCTGATGTTGATTCTATCGAGGGCTTATCCCCGGCCATTTCGATTGAACAAAAAACAACCTCAAAAAACCCGCGTTCGATTGTCGGAACAGTAACCGAAATTTACGATTATATGCGTTTGCTATGGGCGCGGGTGGGGGTGCCTTATTCTCCTGCAACTGGATTGCCGATTGAAAGCCAGACGGTCAGCCAAATGGTGGACCGTGTGCTTGCAATGGAAGAGGGTGCAAAATTATATATATTGGCGCCGATTGTAAGAGGTCGTAAGGGCGAATATCGGAAAGAGTTTAAAGAATTTCAGGCAAAAGGATTTCAACGCGTCAAAGTTGACGGTGAATTTTATGAAATCGACGAGGTGCCCGAGCTGAACAAAAAAATCAAACATGACATTTACGTTGTGGTTGACCGTGTTGTTTTGCGTGCGGATATTGGTAATCGATTGGCAGATTCAATTGAAACGTCGTTAAGACTGGCTGACGGATTATGCATCGTCGAGGATGCGACAAATGGTGAAGAAACCGTGTTCAGCGAGAAGTTTGCCTGTCCCGTTTCCGGATTTACGATTGCCGAGATCGAGCCTCGCCTGTTTTCATTTAACAATCCTCATGGGGCGTGCCCTGTTTGTGACGGTTTGGGTGAAAAACATGATTTCGATATTGATTTGATCGTGCCGGACAAGAATAAGTCCTTAAAGGCAGGGGCAATTGCCCCATGGTCAAAAGGCGCGTTCGGTGGATATTATTTGCAGGCATTGCAAGGTGTCGCAGATCATTACGGATTTAAACTCACTACCGATTGGGCGAAACTTGATAAGAAATACCAGGATATTATCCTGCACGGATCGGGGAATCAAAAAGTAAAAACCACTTACCAATCTGAGAATAATGTCTGGTCTAACAATAAACCTTTTGAAGGGGTCATCGGTAATCTGAAACGGCGTATGATTGAGACAGAATCCAACCGTGTCCGGGAGGAACTCTCGGAATATCAGCAGGCAACACCGTGTCATTCTTGCGAAGGATATCGTTTGAAGCCTGAGGCACTAGCGGTAAAGATTGACGGGATGCATATCGGTCAAGTGACCCAATTTTCAATCCGCAAGGCTGAAGAATGGTTTGCAAAAGTGGATGACAGCCTGTCCAAACAAAACAGTCAAATTGCCGAAAAAATTCTGAAAGAAATTAACGAGCGCCTGACATTCTTAATGAATGTCGGATTAGGGTATCTGTCGCTTGACCGCCGATCGGGAACATTGTCAGGAGGGGAAAGCCAGCGGATCAGATTGGCCAGCCAAATCGGTTCAGGATTAACGGGCGTATTATATGTTCTGGACGAACCATCCATAGGCCTGCATCAACGTGATAATAACCGTTTGCTCGATACACTGAAGCGCTTGCGTGATATCGGCAATACCGTCTTGGTGGTGGAACATGATGAAGATGCCATTCGTATGGCTGATTATCTGATCGATATGGGCCCCGGGGCAGGGGTGCATGGCGGCAGTATTGTCGCCGAGGGTACTCCGGAAGACGTTATGCGGAATAAAAATTCCCTGACAGCCGATTACCTGACAGGGCGCAGGGAAGTTGCGGTTCCCTCTGAACGCCGTAAGGGGAAAAAGAACAAGATCATTTCTCTGAAAGGCGCGCGCGGTAATAATCTTAAGGGGGTTGATGTCGAAATTCCTTTGGGAACAATGACATGCGTCACCGGTGTTTCAGGATCGGGAAAATCAACGCTTATTTTGGATACATTTTATAAGGCGGCGGCACGTGCCATTATGAAAGCCAAGGAAATCCCGATGCCATATGACGAAATCCGCGGTCTTGAATGGATTGATAAGGTCATTGATATTGACCAGTCACCGATAGGACGGACACCGCGTTCAAATCCCGCCACTTACACGGGGGCATTTACGCATATCCGCGATTGGTATGCAGGATTGCCCGAGGCGAAAACACGCGGTTATGGGCCCGGGCGTTTCTCCTTCAACGTGAAGGGTGGGCGATGTGAATCCTGTCAGGGGGACGGTGTAATTAAAATTGAAATGCATTTCCTTCCTGATGTGTTCGTGACATGCGAAGCATGTGGCGGTAAACGCTATAACCGTGAAACATTGGAAGTAAAATTCAAGGGTAAGTCGATTGCCGATGTCCTTGATATGACGATTGAGGATGCGGCGGAATTTTTCTCCGCCGTGCCGTCCATCCGTGACAAGATGGAAACATTGAAACAGGTGGGTCTGGGGTATATTAATGTCGGGCAACAGGCGACGACATTGTCGGGAGGAGAGGCGCAAAGAGTTAAACTAGCCAAGGAATTGTCGCGCCGATCAACCGGTCAAACACTTTATATTCTGGACGAACCGACAACGGGTCTGCATTTCGAGGACGTTCGTAAATTGCTGGAGGTTCTGCATACTTTGGTCGACCAGGGGAATAGTGTTGTGATTATCGAACATAATCTTGAGGTTATCAAAACCGCGGATTACGTGATTGATATCGGCCCCGAGGGTGGAACAGGCGGCGGGCAAGTCATCGCAACAGGTACACCCGAAGATGTTGCTAAAAACAAGGCAAGCTATACGGGCGAATATCTTGCGCCGTTACTGAAAAAGAAAAAGTCCGCAACAAAGGCTGCCTAGCTTTTCCGTGATGCAAAAAAATGGGCGTGACAAGATTTCAAACACGCGCTAAAACATCTTTCATGAAAATTACAATATTTGGCTCCGGCTATGTCGGATTGGTGACGGGTGCATGTCTGGCGGATGTCGGACATAAGGTTCTGTGCGTTGATCTGGACGAGAAAAAGATACAGGGTTTGAAAAACGGAATTGTTCCTATTTTTGAACCGGGTTTAAGCCGTAAAATCGAATTTAATATGGGGGAGGGCCGACTTGATTTTACGACCGATTCCAACATGGCAATTGATTATGCCGATGTGATTTTTACGGCTGTGGGCACACCCCCCGACGAGGATGGGTCAGCAGATTTATCTGCGGTAAAAGCGGTTGCCAAAACAGTCGGAATGACAATGGATCGCCCGAAACTGGTTGTTACAAAATCAACCGTTCCGGTAGGAAGCGCCGATATTGTGAAGGAAACAATTAATAAAGCTTTAAAAGAACGCGGCGAAACAATCGAATTTTACGTTGCTTCCAACCCCGAGTTTTTAAAAGAAGGCGCAGCCGTGGCCGATTTTGAAAAGCCGGACCGTATTGTGATCGGTTTTGACCATCCTCGTGCCGAAGAATTATTAGAGGAAATTTATGCGCCTTTTAACCGTCGTAACGACAGAATGGTAAAAATGGACATTCGTTCCGCTGAATTGACGAAATATGCCGCTAACGCTATGTTGGCGACCAAAATATCATTTATGAACGAAATGGCAAATATTGCCGAAAGGGTTGGGGCGGATATTGAAAATGTCCGGATCGGGATTGGGTCTGATCAACGGATCGGATATCACTTTATTTATCCCGGGGCAGGATATGGCGGGTCATGTTTTCCAAAGGACGTTAAAGCTTTGGCAGCAACCGCAAAGGCGCAAGGCTTTCCGGCTAAATTGATTGAAGCCGTGGAAGCGGTTAATGAAAACCAAAAATATGTCTTGGCCAACAAAGTAAAGGTAAGATTGGGTGAGGATTTATCCGGGAAAACTTTTGCGTTATGGGGGTTAGCATTTAAGCCTAACACAGACGATATGCGCGAGGCGCCATCCCGTGTCATTATGGAAGAGTTATGGAAGGCCGGCGCCAAAATCAAAGCTTACGATCCGGAAGCAATGGAAGAATGCCACAGGATTTATGGTGAGAGAGACGATCTTATTTTATGCGAACATCAAAACGATGTTTTGAATGATGCAGATGCGCTTATTATTGTAACGGAATGGAAAAGCTTTAGAGCGGCCAACCTTGATAGAATTAAAAACGATTTGAAAACTGCTATTATTTTTGACGGTCGTAATATTTATAATCCGCTGGAAGTTTCTCAGGCAGGATTAGAATATATATCAATAGGCCGTTAAGAATTAGAATCTGTTATCAGCAACTTCGAAAGAATTTTGTGTAGGTTTGGCGGCAGGAACGAATGCGGAAATATCTTTTTCCACAGGTGTTACATAAGTCGCAGTTTCCATGGTGTTTTCAATCGTTTCAGCCATTGCTGTTGTCGCCATCGTCATATCGTTAAAACAATAAAGGGCAAAAGTGGCGACCACCATGGATGGGATTAAAATCGCTCGCGCATAAAAAGTTTTTTCATTTGTATGTTTCATATTTCACATACATATGAGTTTTAAAATCGGTTCCATTTCAAAAAGAAGTTATAAATTAATCATTTGACATTGATGCATATGTTGTGACATATGATTTTGCACTTATAAATAAGGAGAGTAACTATGCAAAAATCATTTTTGACACTGGCTGTTTTGTCTTTGTTGGCTGTTGCCGCTTGTGACAATTCAACTGAAACAAATGAAACAGTAACAACTGTTGAAGAATCCGCAAGCGATGCAGCGAACGATGCTGCTGATGCAATGGAAAACACAGCAGATGACGTTGAAGCCAGCTATGACGAAGCTGTAGAAGAAGTTCAGGACGAAGTGGACGACGCTACTACAAACTAATTGTTTGTTTCACGCTAAAGAAATAAAACCGCTCTGTTAAAGGGCGGTTTTTTTTATGTCGTCCTTGTGTATAAAATGGCTTAAACGCTTTGTATTTCGTCTGTTTGAAGGGTATATTGAAGCGTTAAAAATGAAAGTAAATCAGAGAGTAGCAAATGGCTGACGATATCGACAACACACTTCCACCCGAGGGCGAAAAATTCCCGACCGTTTATCTTGAGGATGAGATGAAAAAATCATACCTCGACTACGCGATGAGCGTGATTGTCAGCCGCGCCCTGCCGGATGCCCGCGATGGGTTGAAGCCGGTTCACCGTCGTATCATGTATGCGATGAAGGAAGGCGGATATGATTCGACTAAGCCGTATAAAAAATCCGCGCGTGTGGTCGGGGATGTGATGGGTAAATATCACCCGCACGGCGATTCCGCAATTTACGACTCAATGGTTCGTATGGCGCAGGATTTCTCAATGTCTGTCACACTTGTGGACGGACAGGGGAACTTCGGCTCGATGGACGGTGATCCGCCTGCGGCGATGCGTTATACCGAGGCCCGCCTTGATAAGCAAGGGGAAGCCTTGTTGGAGGATATTGATAAAGATACGGTTGATTTCGTTCCGAACTATGATGAATCGATTATGGAGCCGGCGGTTCTTCCTGCGCGTATTCCAAACCTGCTTGTTAATGGCGCAGGGGGAATTGCGGTTGGTATGGCAACGAATATCCCGCCACATAATTTGACGGAAGTGGTGGACGGATGTATTGCCTTTGTCGGCAATCCTGAAATTTCCATTGAGGAATTGAACGAAATCATCAAGGGCCCTGATTTCCCGACAGGCGGATATATTCTGGGCCAAATCGGTATTCGCTCTGCCTATCATACGGGGAACGGCTCCGTCAAAATGCGGGCAAAAACCACATTTGAAGAAGTGAAATCAGGTCGTGAGGCCATTATCGTCCATGAAATTCCGTATCAGGTGAATAAATCCCGTTTGATGGAACGGATTGCCGAACTGGTGCGTGATAAACAGGTTGAAGGTATCGCGGATTTACGTGATGAGTCCGACCGTGAGGGTGTGCGCATTGTTATCGAACTGAAAAAGGATGCCCATGGTGAAGTCGTTTTAAATCAGCTATTTAAATTTACGCCGCTGCAAACCTCTTTCGGATGCAATATGTTGGCACTGGACCATGGACGTCCGCGCACATTTACATTACGTGACTTCGTTCAGGCTTTTGTTAAATTCCGTGAGGAGGTTATTACCCGCCGTACGATTTTCGACCTTGGCAAGGCGCGGGACAAGGCACATGTTTTGGCCGGTCTGGGTGTGGCGGTTGCCAATATTGACGAGATTATAACACTTATTCGTAATGCGCCTACCCCTGCCGATGCCCGTGAAGGCCTGATGGCCAAACGTTGGCCCGCACTTGATGTGGCGCCGATGATCGAATTGATTGACGATCCGGAATATTATGTTGAGGAAGACGGCACATACCAGTTATCTGAAACACAAGCGCGTGCCATCCTTGATTTACGTTTGCATAAACTGACAGGGCTTGAACGCGACAAAATCGGTGACGAATTGAAGGAAATCACCGATGCGATTGCCTATTATTTGTCCATCCTTGCCGATCGTGCCAAATTGCTGGAGGTTCTCGTTGATGAATTGGTCGAGATCAAGGAAAAATTCGGATTTGAACGCCGTACAGAGATTATAGAGGCGGAATTTGAATCCGATATCGAATCATTGATCCAACGCGAGGATATGGTCGTAACGATCACAAATCAGGGGTATGTGAAACGCGTGCCGCTTGATACCTACCGTTCGCAACGTCGTGGCGGTAAAGGCCGTAATGCCATGACGACGAAAGATGATGATTTCGTTGCCGATCTTTTTGTGGCCTCGACTCATACGCCAATCCTGTTTTTTACGTCGCGTGGAATTGTCCATAAAATGAAGGTGTGGCAATTGCCGCTCGGCTCCCCGCAATCCAAAGGAAAGGCAATGGTTAACTTGCTGCCGCTGGAGCAGGGCGAAACCGTGAAAGTTTACCTGCGCACACCGGAGGACGAGGATATCTGGGATAAAATGGACCTGATGTTTTGTACCTCACATGGTTCTGTCCGTCGTAACAAGATGTCGGATTTTGCCAATATCCGTTCCAACGGTCTGATTGCCATGAAATTGGGCGAGGGCGAGCAACTGGTTTCCGTGAAAATCTGTAGAGAAGGGGAGGATATTTTCCTTGCCTCCAAACTGGGTAAGGCGATGCGCTTTAATGTCGAGGATATCCGCGTATTTGCGGGGCGTGCCTCAACAGGGGTAAGGGGCATGAAACTGCAAAAGGGTGATGAGATTATGACCATGTCCGTGATCAAACGGGATGAAGAACAATTACTGCTTGCGGTTTCTGAAAACGGATACGGTAAACGCACGCCTTCAAGCGAATATCGTACAACGGGTCGTGGCGGATCGGGTGTCATCAATATGGATGTCACCGATAAAACAGGGCCGGTGGTTGCGACGTTCCCCGTAACCGACGATCATCAGGTCATGCTTGTGACAAATGGCGGAACGACAATTCGAACACCGATTTCCGATGTGCGGGTGGTCGGGCGTTCCACGCAAGGCGTGAAATTGTTTACGGTCGGTAAGGGTGAGAAGGTTGTCTCCGTTGCGTGGCTGGTGCAGGAAGATGAAGAAGACGAAACTGCCGTGACAGAGAATGTCGAAACCGTCGAGGCAGTTTCAGAAGACACGCCTGAAGCAAACGAAGAATAAATATTATATCCCCGCCTTTAGCGGGGATTTTTATAAATAAGAAAATGATTAATAAATTGTTATTTTAACATAAATTAGGATTTAAAGGTTAATAAGTTATGGATAAATACGATGACGAAGTTTCTACCCCAAAATGGTTTTGGTTGGCTGTGGCCTTTATAATTACCAGTTGGTTATTATTTCCTATTATTTTGAATATGTTTAATTGGGAAAGCTCTGAAAAAGGTAGTTTTGGTGATACATATGGCGCACTGAATACCCTCTTTTCTGGCTTTGCTTTTCTGGGCGTTATCTATGCAATCTTATTGCAAAGGAAAGAATTAAAGCTTCAACGTGAAGAATTAAGGGATACTCGTGAAGAACTGCGTGGTTCTAAAGAAGCGCAACAAGCCCTACAAAAAACACAAGAAATTCAACGTTTTGAAAATACATTTTTTAATCTTTTAAATTTATATGATCATCTTGTTAAATCAATCGAAATAGGAGGTGGTAATAACATTAGAGTAGGTAAAAAAGCATTTGAATGGATTGCAAGCATGATCACAAATGGAGGCCCTTTTGGGTATAATGAAATTCCAACCATGAAATCTTATATGGACAACTATTGCCAACAATATGACAGCTATCCATCGCAGTTAGCCCATTATTATAGAACTTTGTATCGCATTTTTTTTTATATCAACAATTCTGAATTAGAGCAGATAGATAAACAAAAATATGCAAAAATAATTCGCGCGCAATTATCAAATGATGAAATAATTCTTTTATTTTTTAATGGGCAAACTGAATTGGGAGCGAAATTTTCCCAGTATATAGAAAAATATGAATTGTTGAATAACGGCGATTTTTCTTTCTTACCTAGGGAATATAAACACATAATATTGCAAGCTTACAGTAAACAAGCATATGGTCCCAGTGGCCAAAATCAGACTATTTTGTAATTTATAAAACAAAAGGCGGTGCTCATTAACGAAGCACCGCCTTTTATCTTCATCAAAAAAATTATAAGTTTTTGCTTTGATGATCTCTGTTACGATTTGTGTTATTAGAATTTTCTTTAACACGTTTATCTGATTGAGGATCTTTCACTTGGCCTCTTTCTGATTTTGACATAACATTATCCTTTCTATTGTTTAGATTTAAGTTATTATCATGTCGCGACCTTTCTCAAACGAATGTCTTTAAAGAGTGTTCCGAGCGATAGGCCGTAAAATTTACTGCACTGCGGTAACATTTTGAACTTCATAAATATTCCTCTGAAATTAATTTTTAAAAAAACTTCACAATTCCATAATTTTTATATTGCCTTTTCAAAACTTATTAAGCTATGCTCATGTCATGGTTAAAAACTTTTTTGCATTCTATTATTTTTGGCAGTTTCCAAACGGGGCTGTTAAAAGGTATGCATAACTAAAATTTATCCATCACCAGAGTTTAACAAGCCCCGAGTATCGGGGCTTTTGTTTTGCGCGAAAGCATCGAAAAACGGGCGCAAGCAAGTAAAGAAAGAAAAATGACAATGTTGGACACTACAAACGCAGATAAAATTAAAGGGTTGAGCAAAGAAGAGGCGGGACATATTACTAACCGTAAAATCCATCTTGAAAGACTGGTTGACGGCGGATCTGTTCCAAAAGATATGAAAGTGCAAGGGGTGGATGTCATCGATCCGAAACTGTCACGCGTGCATCATCAGGCCGCCTTAGGCCCTGAAATCGATGCTTTACAAAGAGACGGCAAGCAGGCTTGTGTCATTGTTTTTGCCCCGAAAGTGCCAGTAAGACCTCATGATATCACAGATAATTTTCATCAGGTCTCAAACCCTCACCGTTATGCAGTCGTGGATGCGGCGCAAGCAGACAGATTGCTAGGAAATGCTCCTGAAAATCAGGGATTAAGAGATTCATTGCAACGTAGAACAGCGGCCCTTACTCACGCATAGTAAATTGAACATAAAAAACTTGCTTTTGCATACTCTGGTCTGCTAGAACAGGCTTCTGTTAAGGAGTTCAGGGTATGTTTAAACATTTATTCGATTTTAAAAAACAAAAAACATTACGTGAAGCGGTGGAATTTTTTGCGTTTTACGGATGTATATTTGCCGTTCTAACGGTTTTGATAGGGTTAAAATTAGGAAATAGGCCCTCTCCGTGATATAATGGGAACATGGATAAACGGCCATGTTTTATATCATTATCGAAATGGTCTAGCCTATATCCCATAAGGGGTTCAGGCTTGTCAGCCTCGGGTGTAGCTCATGTATATTGAACCCGAATCACGGGAACGGTTTCTCAATCATGAAATCGACTCTCTGCAAAATTACCCGGCGCTCATATTAAACGCAGATTACAGACCGCTTTCATATTTTCCTCTTTCTATATGGCCTTGGCAGGATGCTGTTAAGGCCATTTTTCGTGACAGCGTCACAATCATCAGCGAGTATGAACGGATAGTTAGCTCTCCCTCAATGGATATGAGGCTGCCATCCGTTCTTGCACTGAAGGACTATGTGCCGCAATCTGACAGCCCCGTTTTTACGCGTTTTAACGTTTTCCTCCGCGATGAATGGTGCTGTCAGTATTGCGGAGAGGAATTTAAGACATCACATTTAACCTTCGACCATGTGATACCGCGATGCCGCGGTGGTCTGACCAGTTGGGATAATATTGTCGCCGCCTGTCGTGATTGTAATACGGCAAAGGGCGGCAAAATGCCTGACAAGGCCAATATGTTTCCCATGAAAAGTCCGAAACAGCCCACCGTCTACGAATTACAAAGAAACGGTAAAAAATTCCCTCCAAATTTCCTACATGAATCTTGGGGGGATTTTCTTTATTGGGATAGTGAATTAAGGGATTAAAAAACTCGCCAACTTCAGCGTGTTTTTGCTAGTTTGGCTATGATACAAATATGAAAAGGAATTATTATGACTCCAGTACAAAAAACTCTAGGTGCCGCGGCTTGTGCGTTTGCCTTGGTTGGATCTATGCCTGCTGTTCCAGGTACAATGTTATATGCTGCGGCTAAAAGTGAAGGGGCTCATTTACCATTAAAGGATGCAATGTCATACTCATATGGGCTAGCTTGCATAAGCCTTGGTATATGTAGTTTGAAAAAGGCCCCTAACTAATTAATTCGTTTTATCGTTTGTGTGGCATTCGCGTGATTTGCCGCGCTTGGCCTGCTTGACTGTATGGTTGGCGATCAAGGCATACACCCCCAGACCCATGCAAATAATCACATTATATCCCGCCATGGAAATCCCAAATAATGTCCACGCAGCCTCACTGCAGCTCACCGCAGGGGCGGATGCAATAGCGTTGCGGATCTGATCCGGTGACAACCCTGAAAAGTCCGGCATGGCGCAACCTGAGGCCCACCAGTTTTGCTCAATTCCGACATGGTAAAAGGCAATTGCACTGTTTATTAGATATGCAATAGCGCACAAAGCGATATTGAAAGCTCCATACTGACGGCCCATCATCTTTGTGGCCATTAATCCGAATATTGAAAGGGCAATAACAACCGCGTAAGGAATACGTTGATACAGGCAAAATTCACATGGATATAAACCGAATACATACTGGCTGGTCAAGGCAAAGGCCAAGGCCAGAAATGAAATTGTGCCAAGCGCGGTTAAGATAAAATACGGGCATTTGAATGCGGCATTAAACAGGCGTGTTATCATGGGCATCACTATTGGTTAAAACAGCATCTGAATCAAGGCCTTTAATCCACTGATTCCTAGGGTTGCCAAAATCCCTATCCATGCAGATCCTATGACCATCCCTGCAATAATTGCCAGGCCATCACGCATGAGCAAGCCTACGGCCATTAATAGGACGGCAAAACTTGGTACGGTGTTGGTAAGGGGAATGGGAATGCATATGCATAATGCGAACAATAAACTGAACAAGCCCACGATATGCGATACCCACCCTTGGGTAACAAATCCGAGCCTGGGCCGGATAAACCATGACAGGCGTTTGAGCCATGGGTCGCCCTGCTTTACCATTTTGTCAAAGGCGGTTTTATTAAATTCGCGCTTTCTTAAAAATGGGGGCAACCAAGGTTTTTTGGCCCCATATAATAATTGGAAGGATAAGAATAGCAGCGGCGTCGCAAACAATAAATTTATGCCGGGCGGGACGGGTAGGGGTAATGCCATGGGCAGGGCAAACAAAAACAGTAAAACCCCAAAACCACGCTCATGTAGAAAATCAACCAATTCGCCTAATGATATTGTTTTATCTGTTATTTCTCCGGATATCTCATGAAGGATTTGATTGATAGAACGCGGCGTTTCGGTCACTTTTTTATTTTTCCAAACTATTTTCTTGCAAAATCAGCGTATGTGATTATTATCCAGTCTGCAAGCTTCAACATGAACGCTTTGCCCCTGTGGCGGAACTGGTAAAGCGGGCAGTTACATAATTATGCTTGACCTTCCAATCCATCCTTGTAAGCAATAACTATAATTTTGCTGTGACGCGATTAATATCTTACATCGAATTTTGAAGGAATTTGGAAGAAAATTTTTAATAACTTTTTCGATCATCAGGAAAATATTTGTAGCGTCACTGCATAATTGGTCATATGACCTACTGCTTACGGCTTGTTCCCGCTTAGTAATGCTTCCATTTTATGCAAAATACCTTGCTTGCTCCAATCCGTTTTTGCCCGCTCTATACTGTGTTTTCCCATTTCCAGACGCAGAGCCTTGTCCATTGCAAGCGTTCGGATGGCCTCGGCGAAGGCTTGGCTATTTTCAGGTTCGACGGCGATCCCGCATTTTTGAATAGCGTCTAAAACTTGTGTGCCCGGCGCCGCACCTGTGACAACAGGTCGCCCGCTTGCCAGGATATTGCCAAGCTTTGATGGCATGACCAGATCGGCGGCCCCTGCCTTTTGTGGCAATAAATGAATATCCGCCGCGATCATCAGATGTCTGAAATCCTCCATAGGCTGTAGCGGTATAAAAGTAATATTATTCAGCCCTTCTGCATGTTTCATCATGTCTTCGCGTCCGGCGCCATCGCCGCTGACAATAAAGTGAATATCTTTATTGGCCTGTAACAGGCGTGCCGCATCAACAATTGTCTCCAACCCTTGTTTGCGACCCAGATTACCGGAATAAAGGACCAACACGGTTTCAGGATTGCTTTTGAACCGTTCTTGCCATGAGCCTGCACCAAAGGCGGGGTCGAACATGTCTGTGTTTATTACATTGATCGCAAAAATATATTAATGCAAATACTCGTTTGGATTTTGAGTAATAAGCGAACACATATTTTTTTATGTCATACTATGGCCCAAAAATTTTCAAAGCTATATGATAAAGCGGCAACAAATCTGGTGATTTCCAACTCTGCGTTTGTTGATCCTGTTTTAACGCCCGTCAAGCAGTATCGAAATGAAGATGTTTTAAAAATAGGATTAATCAGCAATCTTAATGAAAACAAAGGATTATCTGACTTTATTCAATCGATAAAAGAATTGAGGCGGCAAGGGGTAAATATTCAGGGGGTTCTGGCCGGCCCTACCTCCACTCCTCAGGATGCAAAAACCATCGAAACCGCACAAAAAGATTTGGGGGAAGCATTGGATTATCGTGGTGCTCTCTATGGTAAAGACAAGGCCCAATTTTATGCCGACATTGATATTTTTATTTTCCCGACACGTAACGAGGCCCAGCCGACAGTTATTGCCGAGGCTATGGCTCAGGGTATACCGATATTGTCTCGCGATCTCGGTTGCATAAAAAGTCAGGTAGGGCCATGTGGTGCGGTTTTTAAGATGGATAAGGATTTTCCGTCTGCCGCGATAGAATGGGTGACAGATAATATCAATATATTGAATGATTTAAAGAAACAGGCACGAAAAAGCTTTCTAGCAGATCGGGAAAAGGCTATTCATATTGCACAAAATCTTTTAACCTCTGTGGCATCCTCTTGTGAAAATTGTGAATATGACTGACACATGCAAATACACCGATCTCGCAAAATTTAAAATCGAAAAGGATTTTCGTGGGCGGTCTCCTTTCATTGTTCAATTATGGTGGTTGGTGCAATAATTGTTGATACATCCTTCACCGCAATTCATGTATGCATGGCGGCGATTTTTATGGACATTGTTCGGGGCGGAAATTGGCGAAAATGTTTTAATTCGGCCTTCAGCGCGTGTTACCTATCCATGGAAAGTCAAAATCGGGCATAACTCCTGGATTGGCGATAGAGCAGAGCTTTATAGCCTTGGGCCGATTATTATCGGTGATAACGCTGTCATATCGCAGGATTGTTATTTATGCGCCGCATCCCATGATTATAAAAAAATAGATTTTCCGTTGGTGCAAAAAACAATCCTTATCAAAGATGAGGCTTGGATCGCGGCGGGTGCATTTATTGCTCCGGGCGTAACAATCGGCAATGGGGCAATTATAGGAGCACGTAGCGTCGTACTAAATGATGTAATGGATGCGGAAATTTGTGCTGGCAATCCGGCAAAAACAATCAAGAATAGGCAACCGTCAGAGGGTTAAGCATGGGTGAAAAAAAAGTAGATATATGGCATAATATTTTATGGTCGAGGTACAAAGGAGGCGTATTTTCAGCCCTGCATAATATCAACGATCCTGAGGAATTTGATATTCGTTTTTTTCAAATGGCGGAAACGGAAGGCAATCGTCAGACCTTAAGCGGAATTGATGAATCATATCATACATATCCTTATACCTTGCTATTTAAAGGGGCGTTGGATCTTGTTGATTTCAAAACACGGTTGAGAGAGATTATTCGTGTAACGAAGGAAAGCAACGCCGACCTCTCTGTTTTGTCGGGCTATGAGAAGCCGGAAGTCTGGGCGCAGATCGCTCTTTTAAAATGGCGGCGTAAAAAAATCATGATGTTTTGTGATTCCACCGCTTTTGACCGCCCGGAAAATTTTATCAAAAAAATGATTAAAACAATTATTTTCAGATCGGTTGATGGTGTGTTTGGCTATGGTACTCGAGCGCGGGCATATGCAATGTCATATGGGGTTTCAGGCGATCATTGGCATAAACGCTGTCAAGCGGCGGCATTGCCTCATGATTATAATACGGCGCTTGTTTTACAAAAACGTTTGAAGCTTGCTGCTCCGGCTGAGGCTCCGCGTTTTTTATATGTCGGACGATTATCACAAGAAAAAAATCTGGGACGGTTACTTGAAGCCTATGCAATCGTAAAGCGGGCTATTCCTGCGGCACAATTGATGATTGTCGGGGGCGGATTGCAACAAGCCGCGTTAGAGAAACAGGCCGCAGAGCTAGGGTTTGATCCGATGCAAATTTTTGTCGGAAGCAAGGCAGGACAGGATTTATATGATGAATATGCCAAGGCCACATGCTTTGTCTTACCAAGTTTGAGCGAACCATGGGGATTGGTTGTCAATGAGGCCCTGCATTACGGGTGCCCGGTGATTGTCAGCGACCGTTGTGGGTGTGTTCCTGAACTTGTTATTGAGGGCGAGACAGGTTTCGTACATGATCCTTATAGCGTCGATGATCTGGCGAAAAAAATGCTTAAGGCGGTAGGGCAGTTTAATGATACTTCAAAAACGGCCTTGTCATGTATAACCCATATGCAAAATTACACGTCCGAAACTGCGGCAATACAAATTCTGGATGGTATCAGGGCAACACTTAATCGTTAGAGGATGTATATGCCTCAATATGTTGCCTTGCGACTTCTATGGGTGAAAATGGCGTTAGATTACAGAGTGACTGTTTGCGATTTCGATTACTTATTAGCGTGCGTATTAAATCATCGTTAATTATCCCATTTTCGTCAATAAAACTAAGCCACTGATTGCCGACAATCGATGCAATATATATGTTGGTGTCGGTTTTATAAAGGCGTACAGGAATATTATTTGAAAGCGATTGAAATACCGTTGCGGAATTCAAATGCGTATCAGAGAGGAATACGGTCATATCCACCATCTGGTGATAATCCTGCACTTCCTGATCTGACAGGAAGCGAGGTACAGTGATAATGCGGCTGTTTTGTAATTGTGCCTTGTCTATCAGTGCTTCAATTTCAGGCGATGGCTTTCCCGCCAAGAATAATACGGCATTGTCTGGGATTGATGTCATAAACTCGTTAATCAGTTTGTCCGCACCCTTTGCGGCAGTCAACGATCCGATCAGTCCGAATACGGCTTCATCTTCACGAATACCGAAGCGATGGCGTAAAGATGACATATCCTTGTGAACCAGTTCGTAATGTGGGTGATGGCAAATATAATTCGGTTTTCCCTTTAATTCGGGATAAAGATTTTCAATTTCTTTTTGTGATGAATCGGTAAGAGTGATATAGCGATCCACTTCTTTTGAAAAGCGTGTGATAAAACGTTCCCACTCAGCTTTGTCTAGCTTGTTGATATCATGCGGTTGCAGATTATGGACGGTCCATACAATGATTCCCCCTTTGCTTTTAATGCGTTGTATTGTACTGAAAAAATTCCATTCGATATAAGGATACAGATATTTTTTCCGGGGGTGAATTTTAATGAAGGGAATGATTTCGGGCCAATGCACATGAAATACATCCGCCGTTTTGAAGGCTTCATACGGACGCCATCCTTGTACATCAACATCTTGCGCGCGTATAGTATTGGCAATTATGTCGATATATAAATTATGCTGAACCGTATCAGGGCCGGGAAACATTAATATCTTCATATTATCCTCGTTTTAAAACAGCGGTTAACAAGTTTTTCAAGTGTAGATTATTTTTCAATCCCGGCATAGATCCAAGTTGGAAAATCCTGTGTCCATAATAAACAGGGGTTGCAGAAGCCAGCAGCGAAGAGATCAATACAGCGCACGCCACCCCGATCGCACCGTATACATGACCGAGGGCAAACCCTGTTATCATAAGGGTGGTAAAGGCCGTCAATGTTCCCTGAATATTATACCGCAGGGTTCCGATCGCCACGGCGGCTAGTTCAGACGGCATGGCGGCAATGTGAAATGCGGACCCTGCCGCCGTCAGGGCTGCAAATACGCAAAATAGTGGTTGTATTTCACCTAGCATTATTACACTGATGACTGGTGATAATAGTGTGATACCTGTTGCAACGAGTATGGCAAACAGGGAAAGGCGAGCATATAATAGTCTATAAAAGGCATAAAAATTGTCCTGATTTTGCGACCATAAGCTGGCGAGAACCGGCCCGATATTTTGCCCGATAAAGAAAATGAAAATTCTTGCCTGTGATGCAATTTTATAGGCAACTTCATAATATCCCACCGCATCCAGACCGCCAAAACGCGCCATCAGGAA
>DCKW01000103.1 GCA_002320485.1 Micavibrio sp. UBA1664 | reverse complement strand
ATATCTCCCTGTTAAAATATAATGTCTTAAAATTTATAATATTTGTTTTTTTATTATTTTAAGACTTGGTTTATACTGATTGTCAAATATTTTTTAATTTTTGCAGGATAGATATTATTTTATGCGTAAAAAAGTTACCGACGATTTCCTTGAAGAATGCATTCACAAATATTGCCGCGATCTAACCTATTTGGCAAAACAAGGGCGGTTTGACCCGATCACAGGCCGTGATAAGGAAATTATCAATTCTATGCTGATCCTTTTACAAAAAGGCCGAAAAAACGTGATGTATCTGGCACCTGCTGGTGTGGGTAAAACCGCATTATGTATCGGGCTGGCGCAAAAGATTGCCGCTAATGATGTTCCCGATTATTTAAAGGGTGCACGAGTAATCGAGGTTGATTTGCCGTCTATGGCGGCAGGGACAAACAGTTCGGCCGAATTTCAGGAACGGTTCATGCCTCTGGTCAAGGGGATTGCCGAACGCTATCACGACCCCGCCTATCCGAAATTTATCTTGTTTATTGATGAAATTCACACAATTATGCCGACCTGCACCGGATCGGCATATGCAGGTCTGTCAGAAGTTATGAAACCCTATCTGACTGTGGGTGATTTGCATGTAATTGGCGCAACCACCCGTGACGAGTTCAGGATTTATTTTGAAATCGATCCGGCCATGGACCGCCGTTTCCAGAAAATATTCCTGAGTGTTCCGACCGTTGACGAAACCTTTACAATTTTGGAGGCGATCAAGGGCGGATACGAAAAACACCATCAAATTAAAATCCCGAGTGACCTGACAAAAATGATTTGCCGCCTGACGGATGATCATATGAAAAAACGAAATCAGCCAGATAAATCAATTATTGTGATGGACGGGGCTTGCGCGCTGCATGTTATGGAACATGGTATCGGCGGCGAATTATCAGTCGATGCGATCCTTCATTTTATGGCCACGGAAATATCTGTCCATCCCGATGCACTTTTGGAAAACCGTGAGCGACAAATTTTACAGGAAGCGGCTCAAGTGCGGGCCGCAAGCGGTGAAAATATTTTCGCGCAATAATCATCAGCGCATTAAAAAAAGCCCTTTAAAGGGCTTTTTTTATTTATATAAAAATTGCAGTTTAACGCAATGACCAGCGATCACGGAAATCGGTCAGATTGTCTCTATGATCTCCACCTTTAACGGCGGCCCACCATGAAATAACAGCGGCCAACAATGATGTTGCGGCATTGGCAAAGCCAAAGATAATCGCTGCATTTGCTTCTGCATCCGTTACAGTTTGCGCTGAAGCGCTGACTTCATCTGTTACTGCGAAGGCGGAACCAAAGGCTGCAACCACTGCTGCGCCTACGATAACCAGAACCGATGCCAAGGCCCATGTTGCCAAACCGTGGATACCGTCACGAACTTCAACTTCGTGTGTATCGGTGGCAAGATTGTGGGTTCTTAAGCGTCCGGCTACATATCCGCCGGCAAGGGATGAAACCACTTGCGTAAATAAAAGCCATACGCCTGCGGCAATCACGCCGATTGTTGCAACGACACCTTCAGTTCTGAGAGGGCTATCCAACCCGTAACCGATACCGGCAGCAAATTGCGCGAAAACGGCAGTAATCGCCACGGCGATCAAGGCCCCTATAATGACGGCACCGACGTCGGAACCACCATTGGTTTGAAGTTTTGTTTCTACCATTTTTATGCCTCCTTCTTATGCCAGGCCGATAAATGATAGAATCGCCATAACAACCACGATTAATCCTACTAGATAAATAATTTGGTTCATTTTTGATACCTCCGTTTGTTTGTGAATTCATTGATAAACCAGACAGTTAACGTTTAATTTCAAGTTTGGTTCACAAAAAGGTCATAATTGTTGCAGGAACTTAATCAGCAGGGATTTTGTTTGATAAGTATTCGTTAAACAACATAGAGAAAGGATATATTATGAAATATAATCATCCACTTTTATCAGCAGAAACCATCATCAACGATGATGTTCGCAACGCACAAAATGAAAATTTGGGTCATATTAAAGATATTATGATTGATACGGCCAACGGTCAGGTGAAATATTATGTTCTGTCTTTTGGTGGTTTTTTAGGTATGGGCGACAAGTATTTTGCCGTTCCTGCAAAAGCAATGTCAGTTGATACGGAAAATAAATGCATGGTTTTGAATGTCGATAAAGAGCGTTTAAAACAGGCACCCGGATTTGATAAAAACAACTGGCCTAATATGGCAGACAAATCTTTTAGCGACCAGGTTTACAATTTTTATGGTGATGATTTTGACGACCGTATGGCCGCATAATCATATCATAAAAGCAGAGAGTGACCTTCTCGCGAAAAAGGGCCCTTTGCGGCCCTTTTTTGTTGTTGTATTTTCAAGTGGACGGAATTTCCTTAAACCATTTTAGTAATTCCGGCGTATCCTGAACCTTTAAATCCACAAATCCCATGTCATTATCGTTCATTGGCCGGCTGTGATGTAAATAAGCCGTATTAACGCCTGCCTCTTCTTTAGCGGGCTTCAAATTCGGTAATGTGTCCTCTACGAATAAAACCTCGTCGGGTGTCGCCCCCGTTAATTCCAAAGCGGTCAAAATGCCGCGCGCGCTGTGCGCTTTATCCTCGAAATTGTAATCCTCTGCCCCTAAAATGTAATCTGGCTCGAAAAATTCCGCCAATTTTGTATGCTCCAAGACACGTTTGGCCCAGTCGCGCACCGCAAACGTCAGGATCACATGACGATATTCGCGCATCGCTTTCATCAATTCGGGCGTTTCAAGACACGCGGTCACCATTTTTTCCGATAAATGATTGTTTACGCCGATATGCATTTGGCGGGAACATAATCCGTGGGTATGGGTAAAGTGATGGCCTGAATTACGATGGCTCAGCCATCCGTCCTCGGCCAGTTTTAACGCTTCGTCATAGGGAAGTGTCACGCCGTTTTGCAAGGCGTAATCCACTGTGGCGCGGTTCCATGCGTCCACCTGTTCAGGGTAAAATTTATAAAGCGTATTATCCAGATCCCATACAAGGGTTTTGATTTTGTCTTTCATGCGGACCTTGATAGCTTAATTCAAGCTATCAAGCCAGTTTTTTATAATAAATGACCTCAATCTATTCTGTGAGGATAATGGGCTTGGTGCCGTTGATCTGGTTTTTAATCTGTGCCGGCAAGGTCTGTATCATTCCCTTTATCTGGTTAGGGTCCTGCAATTTCGTCAACATATTTTGCATTAACATGTCGATCGTGTTTTGGGCATTCAAAGTTCCCTGTGCCTGCAATGTTACCGGAGCAGCGGCCTCCGCTGCTGGCCCCTCAAGCTTGTTCAGTTCACGGACGGCCGCAGCAACATCGCCCTGGTCAAGCGCGGTTTGCGCCCTGGCAATAATCGTTTGTTCCTTAATGCCCATAACGGGTTTACCGTCCTTTTCAATGGACAGAATTTGCCCCAGACGCGCCGCCATTTTTTCCTTAACCGATACATCCTCGCCACGCAGTGAGGCGGCAATAATCTCGCCCGTCAATCCGCGCAGTTCAGCCGAAAGTCCCTCTGGCGTTAAAACCCCGCTTTCGGCATAAGGGGCAAGACGGTTGATTGATGCAGTCAGTTCGGGATCATCTTCCCCGACAAGATTTTGCAAAACCTGCAAATCATCGGCAAAGGGCTCAGATCGGTTCAGGCTTTCACGCATTTGCGTCATGGCCAATAACATGGCGGCGGCAGATAAATCACGTCCCGTCACATTTTGCAAAGATTCCGCCAATTCGGCATTTTCCGCCTTTGCCTGATTCAGGGCTGCATCCATATCACCCATGCGGGCCTGAATACCGTCAACGACAGTTTTTAACTCAGCCATTACGGCATTGGCGCTGTCCTGTCCTTCCTGTGTACCTGTCATGGCGGTAAAGCGTGACATTAACTGTCCGACATCAATATCCTCTCCCGCCGCGCGAAGGCGGCTTTCCAATGCGGTGACACGCTCTGCCATTGTCATATCGTTATTCAAAACAACATTCCCCTCGCTATCACGTTGAACGCCAACGACACCCGCAACCTCGCTGATACGGTTATTGGTGGTATTCAAACCCTCGGAAACGGTCGTTTCAAAACTGTCGTAATCGCTGCGGAATTTGGTCAGGCGTTGGTCCATTTCATCCTGATTACGGACGATATTGTTCAGATCTTTGGCCTCTTTACCAAACAGTACAAATCCGATTCCGCCTAATAAAACAAGGATACCTATAGTGGTTATCATCGACCGTTTAACGGCATCGCGGCGCAGTTGCGCTACGTTCAATGCCGCTATTTGCTCATGGGTTTTGCGGGATGTGGTTTTAGCGCTATAGTCAGGCTGCTCCTCAATTCTGGGGCGTAAAGGTGAGGCTGATGGGGAAGCAGAAGCAGCAGATGACAACGTTGCGGTATCCGTAACAGTCACAGAATCCGTATTACGACTGTGGTTTGCGGCCGGAGTAATGCCCAGCCCGTCCAGCGAAACGCGGTTGGTGCGCGCAGCGCGAACGATATCCCCTATACGGTCGGCAGGTATAAAATCCCGCTTTTTCCAACCCTGTATAGTGGAGACCGGCACATCAATGGTACGGGCCATTGGCCGCATGCCACCAAAGCGGTCAATCAGTTTTTCTACATCTTTCATTCCGTCTGTATGCGTCATGAGCGTACACCCTTTTTTTAATTAATTCTTTCATGGTATCATAGCGCGGCCGCGCACAAACGGCAAGATTGTCAATCGGATGATTGTCAAATACGTCTGCAATTGCTTGTGAGAGACACAAAATAGTATGGTCGCGGCGGCAGTGCGGTTTGACGGCTTGGGCTCCCTTAACGGAAAATAGGCAAATAATTTCGGTTGCCGGGGGAATTGTGAATTCTGGATTGGCGATTGTGTGATACAGTGCCCATGGTGTTGTATGCGGCGGAATCAGGCTTGGCTGCATCGCACAAGGATATAAAATGGAGGTGTATGCAGACAGATCCATGGATTGCAAGTTATCATAACCTGTCTGGGTAATATCTAATCCCATATCTTGGGCCTGACGGGCGGTTTCCTCGCCAATTGCAATGGCCGGCAGATGGAGGGGCAAAGAGGTATGCAAAACATGACTGCTGGTAATCAGCATGGCATCAAACTCGCCTTGCGGCATCGGTGTCTCCACAGTTTGGACAAGCAACGCAGGGCAAGCAAGGGCTTCCATGCCATCAGACTGCAAATCATAAACAAATTTTTCGGCGCGCGGTTGCGTGCTGGTAATCAGGACGGCGGCATCAGACTTAGCCATGAACTTGCAGATAATCTTGCGGGGTTTTTTGTTTTAATAGTTTTCCGACGCGTAATCCCAGAGCATAGGCATCTTCTTCCGTTTTGACGGTGGCGGTTTCCTCGGCATGATAAACCTCTATTCCGTTCGGTGAGGCAACCAATCCGCGCAAACGCATCGTGGTATCATCCAGCCATTGTCCGTACGATCCGATCGGCGTACGGCATGAACCGTCAAGGACGGCAAGCATTGACCGTTCGGCACTGGCACGCATACCGGTTGTATAGTCGTGGATTGTGTCGAGGATTTCAGCGCTGTCACGGTCATTAACGCGGATTTCCATACCGATAATTCCTTGGCAAACGGCGGGAAGCATGGCTTCAGGTTCCAGATAGGATGCAATTTCATGCTCCAGATTCATACGTTGCAACCCTGCGGCGGCCAAAATCAGGGCGTCCACTTGCCCATCACGCATTTTTTGCAAACGCGTATCAACATTTCCACGTAATGGAACAACCTGTAAATCAGGACGGCGTGACAATACGATTGCCTTGCGGCGCATACTGGAAGTGCCGACAACACTTCCTGCAGGAAGCTCGTCCAGTGATCCCGCCTTGTCGGAAACAAAAGCATCACGCGGGTCTTTTCCTTTTAAAACGTGGGTAAGACTTAGTTGCGGCGTCAAAAATGTTGGAACGTCTTTCAATGAATGAACCCCGACATCAATGCGTCTGTCCAGCAAGGCCATTTCAATTTCCTTTGCAAACAAGCCTTTTCCGCCTGCCGCTTCGGATAATAAAGTCTCTCCGTCCGATGGTTTCCAGTCTCCGGATGTGCGGATGATGACGATTTCAACATCGATTCCGGGATTTTTGGCTTTTAGTGTATCGACAAGTTGTTGTGCCTGTATAAGGGCAAGTTTGCTGCCCCGTGTTCCGATTTTCATGGCAAATACTTAGTTCCGGTTTTCTTTTTTCTTGTCCTTTGATAAAACCTTTTAAAATAAATTTAAAGAGTAAAGTGTAAAAGATCATGATTGTAATGGGGATAGAAAGCTCCTGTGATGAAACGGCGGCGGCTGTGGTTGATGAAAAGGGAACCATTTTATCAAATATCGTATCCTCGCAAATTCGCGATCATGCGCGCTTTGGCGGGGTCGTGCCTGAAATTGCCGCCCGGGCGCATATGGATCAGATCGAGCAAATCGTTCAGATGGCGCTGGATGATGCAGGGCTTGGCCTGGATGATATCGACGGTATTGCCGCAACATGCGGTCCCGGTCTTATCGGCGGCGTTATTGTGGGAATGATGGCGGGTAAGACCATGGCCGCCATAAAGAACAAGCCTTTTATCGGCGTTAATCATCTGGAAGGCCATATTTTGTCCCCGCGTTTATCGGACGGGGTCGAATTTCCTTATCTTGTTCTGTTGGTCTCCGGAGCGCATACGCAAATCCTGATTGCACATGGTTTAGGAAATTATGAGCTATTGGGAACGTCATTGGATGATGCGGTCGGGGAATGTTTTGATAAGGTCGGGCGTATGCTGGGTCTACCCTTTCCCGGTGGAAAATATGTGGCACAACTGGCGGCGCAATGTACTGACCGACAGGCGGCGGCTGAAAAATTCCCTCTACCGCGTCCGATGAAAGGGCGGCAGGGGTGCGATTTTTCCTTTTCGGGGTTAAAAACCGCCGTATTGCGATATTGTGACGATTTGAAGGGGGACGGGGATAAAATTATGCTGGCGGCGGCAATGGAGGATGCGGTTGCCGATGTTATGGACAATCGCATGAAAAATGCTATCTCCATATTCACCACATGTTACCCGCACGTGGAAAAAGGCCATATCGTGTCAGGCGGCGGCGTTGCGGCCAACGAGACAATCAAGGCGCGTTTAACACGCTTGACAGATAGCCATAATATGATTTTTACTGCTCCACCGGCACATTTATGTACCGATAATGGTGCAATGATTGCTTGGGTAGGGATAGAGCGGCTGTCCCGTGGATGGACGGATACAATGGCTATGAAAGCCCGCCCGCGTTGGCCGCTGGAAGAATTGAAAAAGGATAATATATGACAAAAACTGTTGCAGTGGTCGGTGCGGGAGCGTGGGGAACGGCTCTTGCCCATATTCAGGCCGAGGCCGGACGCGATGTGAAATTATGGGCGCGGGAAAACGATATCGTTGACATGATCAATTTGCATCATGAAAACTCAACCTATCTGCCCGGGGTTAAGTTGAATGAGAATATTACCGTTACAAACAGCCTCTCCGCCGTTCAGGACGCAGCGATCATTTTGATTGTAACACCGGCACAATATGTTCGGGCCACGCTTGAGGGCTTGCGTCATGAGTCGCTTGACGGCAAACCGATCGTCATTTGCTCAAAAGGGATTGAAATTGAAACCGGTATGATGCTGTCAAAGGTGTTGGAAGAAACAATACCCAATGCGGTTCCCGCGGTTTTAACGGGCCCTTGTTTCGCGCGTGAGGTTGCCCTCGGTCTGCCGACAGGCGTTACGATTGCATCTAAAAACAAGGATGTCGCAAAGGAATTGGCGCAAAATCTGGGATGCCGTAATTTGCGTGCCTATGTCACGACCGATAATATCGGTGCGCAAATCGGGGCCGCCGTTAAAAATGTTTTGGCGATTGCATGTGGAGCGGTCTATGGAATGAAACTTGGTGAAAATGCAAGGGCCGCATTGATTACCCGCGGTATCGCCGAAATGGGACGACTTGCAAAAGCCATGGGCGCCGAGGAAAAGACATTAATGGGAATGTGCGGCTTTGGTGACGTGATGTTGACATGCTCATCAATGCAATCACGTAATTTTTCCCTAGGTGTGATGTTGGGCGAGGGGCGTACGCTTGAGGAAATTATGGCGGAACGCCGTTCTGTGACTGAAGGCGTACACACTGCAAAGGCGTTGAAAAAACTGGCCTATGCGAATGCGGTGGATATGCCGATTGCCGACGCTGTTTATCAATGTCTGTGCGAAGATTTACCCTTAAAAGAAGGGGTTGAGCAATTGTTGGATAGACCGTTTGCAAAAATGGCAAGTTAAATAATCTGAACTATTCGCTTTCAGGGCTGTTTTAAAAAATATGGAATGGCTGGAAATAGATAAAGATCAAATCATCGGTATATTTGTAAGCTGTATTGTTGTGTATGTCGGGATTTTGACACTGGTGCGACTGAACGGCTTACGAAGTTTTTCTAAAATGACAAGCCATGATTTTGCTACGACTATTGCCATCGGTTCTATTTTCGGTGCAGTTGTTATTCAACGTGAACCCTCTGCCATTCAGGGCTTGGTTGCAATCGCTGCCCTATTATTTTTGCAATCAATTTATTCTCTGTGGCGAATGAATCGCCCTTATAATTTTACTGAAAATACACCTTTATTGCTGATGGATTCATCAGGATTTTATGAGAAAAATTTAAAAAAATCTAAATTAA
>DCKW01000125.1:13767-26117 GCA_002320485.1 Micavibrio sp. UBA1664 | reverse complement strand
GGAAGCCGTTCGTGTTGCCGCCGTCCTTGGGTATAACTATCCGGGGAGTGAGTGGTACAAGGATAGTTATGCCCTGCTTGATGATGCGGAAAGGCAGCGGCTGCTTGATGATCGCGGTTTCATCGATAAAACGATGGAAAGCCTGTTCAGACCGGGATAAAGCCCATGTATTTTGACCGCCACGGTAATCAGCATGAACCCGTTACAGGTGATTTCGTCAGATCACGAAAGGGGGGATTTGCCGTCGTCATATTCAATGATGCGGTACTTGTTGCAGATGGGCCGCACGCACCTGATGTACCTGAATTGCCCGGCGGAGGTATCGAGGCAGGGGAAACGGCCCTTGAGGCAGCAATCCGTGAAATGATGGAAGAGACAGGCATAACACTGGCCGACTATGAAATTTTGCGGGAAGAGAGCGTTCATAATAAATTTTTTGCCGATGATATCAATCAATACTGGGATTATGATGTAACCTATTTTCAGTTAGGTATTAAGGACACAACCATTTATTTCGAAGGCAAAAAGCCATCCCCAGAAGGTGGAAATGTCTGGTGGTTACCGCTTAAAGACATTCAAAACGGTCATCCGATAAAATATATGGAGCGGGTTATCCTGAAAAAATGGGGATTGGTATAATGCTCACCCATTTAACCATTCAAAATATTGTTTTGATTAAGTCTCTATCTCTGACAATGGATCGCGGCATGACCGCCCTGACCGGTGAGACAGGTGCGGGAAAATCCATTTTACTTGATTCCCTTGGGCTTGCTTTAGGGGAAAGGGCCGAAAGCGGCCTTCTCAGAGAGGGAGCAGAACAAGGGAGCGTTACCGCTTCATTTGATTTACCCGATAGGCATAGCGTTTTTTCCCTGTTACAGGAGCAGGATTTTGATACTCAGGGTGAGTTGATTATTCGCCGCACGATCGGCGGAGACGGGCGTTCTAAAGCCTTTTTAAACGATCGTCCGGTCAGTGTGGCCTTATTAAAATCCATCGGGGAAAAATTGGTTGATATTCACGGTCAATTCCAAACGCATGGCCTGATTGACAGCAAAACCCACGGGGCGTTACTCGACAATTTCGGTGCGTTACAAGGGGATTTGGAAAATGTGCAGCAGGCGTGGAGCGTATGGCGTGCGGCGCAAAAAGCGGTTACAGAGCATCAGGAAAAACTGGCAAGAGCAAAGGCTGATGCGGAGTATCTGACTGCCTGTGTGGAGGAATTGGACAAGCTTGCCCCCGAAAAAGGTGAGGAAGATATCCTGCTGGACAAACGTCAAAAATTGCTGCATTTCGAGGCGGTTATGGAGGGATTGAACGAAGCCCACCAATGTTTGGAAGGTGACAAGGCCACCAATGAAAACCTGTATAGGGCCATTCGTGCGCTTGAAAAAATTGCCGACAAGGCAGAAGAGCAGATCGATCCGTTCATTAGCAGAATGGACGCGGCCCTCTCCGCCTTGCGTGATGTGGCCGGCGATATTGAAATGACGGCCCATAATTTCGGGGAGGACGAGAATATCGAGTATGTTGATGACCGCCTGCACGACCTGCGCGCCGCCGCACGTAAACATAATGTTTTGTGTGATGATCTGCCCGATTTATTGTTTTCGATGCGCGATCAATTGGCGGCAATCCATAATGATAACAAGGCTATGACGCGATTGCGGGTGGAATTGGACAAAGCCGAGGATTCTTATACACATATTGCAAAAGAACTGAGCGAAAAACGTCATAAAGCCGCCAAAGGTTTGAGCGATTTGGTTATGGCAGAATTGCCGGAACTAAAATTGGCGAATGCAAAATTCCGTGTTGCGGTGGAAAAACTGGCCGCTGCGACAAGGGACGGTATGGAT
The DNA here is from genome assembly GCA_002320485.1 of Micavibrio sp. UBA1664. Classification (GTDB taxonomy): domain Bacteria; phylum Pseudomonadota; class Alphaproteobacteria; order Micavibrionales; family UBA1664; genus UBA1664. Next base: position 24,258 of record DCKW01000125.1, on the reverse strand, counting down.
GATGTAAAATTTCTGATCCGCACCAATGCCGGATCACCGGAAGGAGAGTTGGGCAAGGTGGCATCAGGGGGGGAGTTGTCGCGCATTATGCTTGCGCTCAAAGTAGTTTTATCCAAATCGTCCCCCGTACCTGTTATGGTGTTTGACGAGGTGGATAGCGGTATCGGCGGCTCCACCGCGGATGCAGTGGGCGCACGTTTGGCACGAATGGCACAGGACCGGCAAGTTTTGGTGGTAACACACTCCCCGCAAGTGGCGGCAAAGGCCGATCATCACTGGATTATTTCAAAGGCTGATGATGATGACGGCATGACGCAGACATCCGTCCATCCTATCAAAGAAGAAGCCGATCGCATTGACGAAATTGCAAGGATGGTTTCAGGGGCATTGCTGACAGAGGAAGCGCGTGCCGCCGCGCGCGTCCTTCGCAACGCCGCCTAAACGAATGTGGGTAACCATATTTATGCGCGGTTCGCCCGTGTCATAAATCATTTTAATTGCTATATATAAATCATGGAATTGTTCGATTTTTCAAAGCAAGATGCAAAAGCCAGGCATACCAGACTAGTATCTGAAATCCGCAGCCATGATGCCCTGTATTATAATCAGGACGATCCTGAAATTACGGACTCCGACTATGATAAGCTTCGCAAAGAACTGGAAACTCTGGAGGCGCAATTTCCCGAGCTTGTAACGCCTGATAGCCCGACCCAAACTGTAGGGACGGTTGTGTCTGAAGGGTTTACAAAAATAACGCATTCTGTACCTATGTTGTCACTCGGCAATGCGTTTGAGGATCAGGATGTGGAAGATTTTATCGCACGTGTCCGAAAATTTTTGAACATCGAAACGGTAGAGATTTTTGCCGAGCAGAAAATAGACGGCTCATCTTGCTCCATTCGTTATGAAAGGGGAAAATTGGTCAGTGCGGCAACGCGTGGCGACGGACAGGTGGGGGAGGACATCACGGCTAATATTAAAACCTTGCAAAATGTGCCTCTTACTTTACCCGATGATGCGCCAGATATTATCGAAGTGCGGGGGGAGGTATATATGCCGACCGCATCGTTTGAGGCTTTAAACAAGCAACAGGCCGAAAGTGGCGGTAAAATTTTCGCCAATCCGCGCAATGCGGCGGCGGGGTCGCTACGGCAACTTGATTCCTCTGTCACCGCTAAGCGTAATTTGAAATTTTTTGGTTATGCGCTTGGGAAAGTTTCCGCACCCATTGCAGATACGCAAATGGGCATTCGTGAGACATTGCAGAAATGGGGATTTGACGTGCCGTCACCTGTCGCACTGGAAAGCGATATCCAGAAACTCCTTGATTATTACGCCCATATCATGACGATTCGCGCCGATCTGGATTATGATATTGACGGCATTGTGTATAAGGTCAACGATCTGGCCTTACAGGAGCGTTTGGGGTTTGTTTCCCGTGCGCCTCGCTGGGCCATTGCCCATAAATTTCCTGCCGAACAGGCGATTACAACCCTGAACGCCATAACCATTCAGGTCGGACGCACGGGCGCATTGACCCCTGTGGCGGAGCTTGAACCGATTACTGTCGGTGGGGTAGTGGTTAGCCGTGCCACGTTACATAACGAAGATGAAATCACTCGCAAGGGCATCCGTGTCGGAGATAAAGTGAGGATTGAGCGCGCAGGGGATGTGATCCCGAAAATATCGGAATCGGTTGAACATGCAAAAGACAGTAAGCCATTTGATTTTCCAACCACCTGTCCAATATGCGGATCGGACGCCATACGCGAGGAAGATGAAGCCGTGCGCCGCTGTCAGGGCGGTCTTATTTGCGATGCGCAAGTGGTTGAGCGTTTAAAGCATTTTGTGTCCAAGGCCGCTTTCGACATTGACGGTATGGGTGACAAAGTCATCCGTCAATTCTGGGATGATGGCTTGATCAAATCGCCTGCCGATATTTTTACATTGCAGGAACGGGATAAAAAATCCCTTACACGGTTGAAAAATAAGGAAGGATGGGGTGAATTATCCGCACAAAACCTGTTTGAAGCAATTGAAAAAAAACGGGTTGTGCCGTTGGAGAGATTTATTTATGCGCTCGGCATTCGACAGGTCGGGCAGGCCACCGCCAAACGGTTGGCATCCCATTATTTAACCTTAAATAATTTGATGCAACCCTTGGACAGGGATGAATTAATGGCGATTGAAGATATAGGCCCTGCGGTAGCCAAGGATATTATCGCTTTTTTTGCAGAAGGGCATAACAGGGATGTTTTAAACGACCTGAAAGAGCAACTAGTCATTGAGGATTATAAGCCTATTCAAACCACGCAAAGCGTTTTTACGGGGAAGACAGTTGTACTAACGGGAACGCTATTGAACATGTCCCGCGCCGAGGCCAAGGCCAAGTTGGAGGCATTGGGCGCGAAAGTATCCGGTTCAGTTTCGGCCAAAACCGATTATGTGATTGCAGGGGAAGACGCAGGATCAAAACTTAAAAAAGCACAGGAGTTAAATATTACCGTGCTTTCTGAAAATGATTTATTAAACATATAGATTGACATAAACTTATATTTTAGGCATAGTAAGCCATGGAAATTTTGACAAGATTATTTACTTCGCTAAGCGGAAGAACGCCCTTAACCGATGGTGAGCATACATATAATCACGATCTTGGAAAGTGTATTTCTATTCAATCGGAAAAAACCGGTTCTTTATGGATTGTTTATAAAAATGGCAAAGCTTGCATTTGTTCAAATACATCCTACGTTGGGGAAGATGGATTCACATCGCAGGATAATACGCAAATCGAAATGTTTGAAAAACATAGTGATGCAGCCAAACGTGTGTATATGGCTGTGGCTGACTGGATGGAGCGAAAACAGGTTGCCGTCCCCGCGACATATGCTTTTATAAAAAATTCCAGTTTATCAGAGCCCTCTCCTCTCAACAAAATTAAACTGATCGGAGGATGCAATCAAAGCGCTAGCTTAGGCTAGTAACAGGTCAAATTACTTGCCTTCTTTTGCACGTAAGGCCTCATATTGGTCAAGCACTGTATCATATTCGGGGGCGAGTTCGCGACGCTCCGTAAAACCTTTACCGCCGGCGGTGCGGGTCATTGATTTTTCCATGGCTGTTACCAGATCCTGAGAAATGGACAGGTCGTTTTGTTCCACAGCCAATTCAAGGGCAAACAGGATACGGTCGCTTAGGCGTTTATATTCGAGGCTCATCAGTGATTCCTTTGCTGAAATTTCAATATTATTCAAATCTTATCAAGCTTTTGCCGCCTGTCAAAGATTTGATTACAAGTATTTGTCAGTAAATGTGTGAAAATCATCGAAAAATGCGTCACGAATATCGTCGCGCTCACGGTGAATCTGATGTTCTGCTTTCGGAAAACATTTAAATTTGCAGTCGGGCAAAAGGCTCGCCGTTTTACAACTGCCGTCGTTATCCACTACGATATCCTTACCTGCGGCAGCCATAAATACGGGTAAAGTAATACGCTTGCAATAATCGGCACGATGCAGTTTAGCGATAGAGCTTAAAGCGGCATCCAGCCATCCGAAGGTAACGCCACCGCATTGCAGATCGTGTTTTGTTTTAAACAGATGTGCCTGCACTTCGCGGCGGATAGGGTCGCTTGAAACCTTGTATTTTGTAATATTGGCGAAAGTCTCATTCCAGCGTACTTGACCAAACGCATAACGCTTCAGCCATTTCAGTGTTTTTGCCAAACGCAGGATAGGGGAGGCAGTATATTTAATTATCCGTTTTGGGTTCAATCCCAGCATAGGCGCGGATAAAGTCGCGCAAACAAAGGGATGGTCTGCATATTCCGCCATGTAACGTAAAGTGATATTGGCACCCATGGAATGGGCAAATAAAATACGCGGCAAGGCGGCGATGTCGCTATGGGTTCTTAAAATAGAGAGAAAAAGGGCAAAATCGGCCATATCGCGATCGAACCCTTCTGAATGCTGGCGGCTGTTATCACCATAATATCGATAAGATAGTCCCTGACCCTGCCAATCCATGATGGCACATGCAAACCCTTTGTCATTAAAGTCGCGGATGGTTTCAAAGTATTCTTCTATAACCTCGGTGCGGCCTTCGGCTATTATAATCAGGCCGCGCGCATTGGCAGGAGTGTTCCATCCGTAGCGAATTTTTTGATTATCAGTATTGAAAATCTCACCCCATTGCCACTGATCGGGAGGGGTGAGAAGCGAGGCAACCGTCCGCTCGGACATGCGAGGCCTGCTATTCCATTGCCTTGATTATGTTTTCGGACATGGTCTTCGCATCACCCAGCAACATCATCGTATTTTCATTAAAGAACAGTGGATTGTCCACACCGGCATAGCCTGTTCCAAGGGAGCGTTTGACAAACAATACTGTCTTTGCCTTTTCGACATCAAGCACCGGCATGCCGTATATCGGGGAAGCCGGGTCAGTCTTGGCGGCGGGGTTGGTAATGTCGTTCGCGCCAATAACAAAGGCCACATCCGTTTGGGAAAAGTCGCGGTTAATGTCTTCCAGCTCTAAAACCTCATCATAAGGGACGTTTGCCTCGGCCAATAACACGTTCATATGACCGGGCATACGACCCGCAACAGGGTGAATGGCGTAGCGCACTTTTACCCCTTCGGCCTTCAGAATGTCGGCCATTTCGCGCACCGCATGTTGCGCCTGTGCCACTGCCATACCGTAACCGGGAACGATCACAACGCTGGAGGCATTTTGCATGATAAATCCTGCGTCCTCCGCTGATCCGATTTTAACAGGGCGGTCGCCCGCTGCCGCAGTAATGGAATTGGCATCATCATCCCCGCCAAATCCGCCAAGAATAACGTTCAGGAATGACCGGTTCATGCCCTTGCACATGATGTAGGACAGGATTGCGCCAGAGGCACCGACAAGCGCGCCCGTAATGATTAACAGCGTATTTTCAAGTGTAAAACCGATACCTGCGGCGGCCCAACCTGAATAGGAATTCAGCATGGAGACAATCACAGGCATATCCGCACCGCCAATCGGTATAATCAATAAAATACCCAGTGCCAGTGCAATCCCGACAATCAGCATGAGTGTAAACATGTCCTGCGTCCCGCAGAAAATCATGATAAAAACGATCATTGCAATTCCGAGGGCGGCATTCAGTTTATGTTGTCCGAAAAATTGGACCGGCTTACCGGAAATCAACCCCTGCAATTTTCCGAAGGCGATAATCGAACCTGTAAAAGTCACCGCCCCGATCGCCGCGCCCAACGCCATTTCGATGAGCGAGTTTAATTTGATATCACCGACTGTCCCTATACCATAGGCAACAGGGTTGAAATAGGCAGACAAGGCCACAAAGACCGCCGCCAAGCCGACAAGAGAGTGAAATCCTGCCATTAATTGCGGCAGGTCGCGCATATCGATTTTCTTGGCGATGACAGCACCGATGGACCCGCCAAGCGCGATACCGAACAAAGGCAAAATCCATCCCTCGACCGTATCGTGAAAAAGGGTGGTGACAATGGCCAGTGCCATCCCGAACATACCGAACAGAACACCGTTACGGGCACTTTCGGGGGACGATAATCCGCGTAAGGCCATAATAAAGCATATTGCGGAAATGAGATATGAGAGTGAAGTCATTGTATCCATTATAATAAACCCTTATGCACCTTTTTTCTTAAACATTGAAAGCATACGGCGCGTAATGATAAACCCGCCGAAAATATTGACTGAGGCCAAAGTAATGGCCAAAAATCCGAGAAGTTTTGCAAACCCTCCATCAGCAGGGCCGGCCGCCAATATCGCCCCGACAATAATCACCGATGAAATGGCATTTGTGATCCCCATTAATGGCGAGTGGAGGGCGGGTGTGACCTTCCACACCACATAATAGCCGACAAAACAGGCCAGAACGAAAATGGTCAATCCCATGACCAGAAAATCGCCATGACCGCCACCGGATGCGGCCAGAGCATGGGTCAGATCATTAGCCATTTCATTGAGCTTTGCCGATTGATCGCGAATGACATTAATCAGAATTTCCGTGTTTTGCGGTTCGTTTTCAGGGCTGATAACAATTGTTGTTTGATTGCTCATAACTATTATTTTCCTTTGGCTGTCGTCTTTTTAGATGTTGCAGATTTTTTGGCAGGTGCCTTTTTAACGGCTGATTTTTTTGCCGTTACAGCGGATTTTTTTGTTGGTGATGTCTTCGCCTTTGCTCCGGTTTTTTTGGATGGGGCCTCTTTCAATACTAGCTTTTTAGCTGTTGTTACTTTTTTGACCGTTGTTTTTTTAGTGCTCGCAGTTTTCTTGGCAGGTGGCTTCGCTGTTTTTGCCGCAGGTTTTGCATTTAACAATTCATGTACGGCCTTACCGTCGCGGATAAGAGTGATAGGAGCCGTAATCTGCTCGTCTTTTGCTAGGTCGATCGTGCCTTTGTCGTTATCGTAAATCAGCGTAATGAAATTTAACAAATTGCGTGCAAACAGGGCAGAGGCATCAGTCGCCACATGCCCCGCCATATTGGTTTGCCCGATAATCGTCACCCCGTATTTGTGAACAACCTTGTCGGGTTCGGTCAACGGGCAGTTTCCGCCCATAGGTGCCGCCAGATCGACAATGATCGATCCCGGTTTCATGGATTTAACCATATCTTCGGTCACCAATGTCGGGGCAGGGCGACCGGGGATAAGTGCCGTGGTAATGACGACATCCTGTTTTGCGATCGTTTCCGTTATCAAGGCGGCCTGTTTTTTCTTATAAGCGTCGGACATCTCCTTGGCATATCCGCCTGATGTTTCCGCTTGTTTGGCTTCCTCGTCATCAACGAATACAAATTTCGCGCCCAAGGACTCAACTTGTTCTTTTGTGGCAAGGCGGACATCGGTTGCCGATACCGCCGCGCCTAGACGACGTGCCGTTGCGATGGCTTGTAATCCTGCCACGCCAACGCCCATCACAAATACCTTGGCAGGGGCAACTGTTCCTGCCGCCGTCATCATCATCGGGAAGGCACGCTGGAATGCGCCTGCCGCCTCACACACCGCCTTGTATCCTGCAAGGTTTGATTGCGATGACAGGATATCCATATTTTGCGCGCGTGAAATGCGCGGCATTAATTCCATTGCGATAGCAGTTATACCTGTTTTTTCATAAATTGATTGATCCGCAAATCTATAAGGTGACAGGCCGCCGATAACGATTGCGCCTTTTTTCATCTTGGACAGAAGCGAGGCCTCAGGAGCGCGGATGCAAAAAATGGTATCGGCTTTCGCTATCGCGGCATCATTGGATGCGCTCAGGGTTGCGCCCGCTTCTTTGTAAATATCATCAGGATAGGCTGACTGATCTCCAGCGCCTTTGGTGATCGTGACCTGAATTCCCATAGCGGTCAGTTTTTTAACCGTTTCCGGTATGGCGGCAACGCGGGGTTCGTTTGAATGTGTTTCCTTTAAAACGGCAATCGTTACGGTCACGGTTTTGTTTCCTCTTTTCAATTGATAAATAATCGTTTTTTACAATAGGATGAAATGGCCGATTTGTGAAGAGGGCGAAGCCAAACTATCCCGTTAAAAAAAATTGCATTTGCTCTCTATATTTTTTATAACTTGTCGTAATAAAAACCAGGGAGAGCAAAAATGAAAAATAAAAATACGCGGCTGACAATCGCGGATGTGATGCGCAAGGCTGCGCGTGAGCAATCAGACTCATCACCGCAAAAACGAGAAGATTCTTTGGAAATATTAAGCCGCATTCTACCGCAAGTTATTGAAGACGGAATGTCGGCTAACCGTGCGCAAGTAGTGCAATTTCCTTCGCGGAAACTTTAATAGGGGTTAAGGCCAATCATCTAATACATCACAAAGATAGGCGTATTCCTCACCTATCGGTGTATTGGCATTTCGCATGAACAGTAATCCGCCGATATCAGCGCGTATCAATGTTCCGTCTGCTATTTTGAAAAGCGGGTCGCCGTGGTTGATACGATCCTGCCCCATAAGATCAAAAGCCAATTCTTCCCCTTCGCGCCTGTAAAGTGCGCTGCGCATGATCAAGAATTCGTGTGTGTCCTCACAATGCGGCACCCCGTCAATCACCCCTTGAGTAATTAGTATATTTAAAAGGGCATGCCACGCCGTTTCAACCGCATCCTGATCCTCATGTTGCCCGCTTTCAATTAAGATGGCGGGTTTGTTATGATGACGGGCATAATGCAACAGCATTTGTGTGCCGGGTGCGGACAGAAACGGGGAATCGCATTCAATGCGTTTGATGCCGCATGATTTAGCAAGCGCGCGGCAAGTCTCGTTTTGATCGTCAATACATATAACGACCGGCGGCATATGTTCCGTGAATGTATGAAAATCAACGGACATATCGCATTCATCTATTCGAGATATGATTTCGGCGGCAAGGTTCGCCTCATTAGCATTCTGATGGGTTTTGATATGATCTGCCGACATGATGCGATTCAGGTTCATGTCAATAAACCGTTTGTTTTCTTTTGCGGCATCGGGATTACAGCAGGGCATAATTGTCACCTGACCGCATTTGAGGGTGATGTCACCCGTTTCAAGGCGGCCTTTGAGGCGCTTTAGGGCATATTCGCCCGCAGGTTCATTGCCGTGCACTCTCCCCGTTAACAGAATATGCGGGCCGACATTTTTGCCTTTAAAAGTAAATGTTTCAATCAATCCCATTCATACTCTCCCTATAAAAGACCTAGTTCGGCAAGCTCTTCTGCCATTTTCGGATCTATCTCCACGTTATTATTTTTGTCGGTCGGGTCAAAAGGGCGAAGGTCCTGCGGAGCCTTTTCCGGTGTCAAATAACGCCAGCCCTGAATATGCCGATGTGATAGTGGAGATGTTAGCATGATTGCAGGTGACATCACAATCCGACAATAGGCTTTTCCCTCGTCATCCTCTAATGTTTGCACATCGATGATTTCTTGACGCGCACAAATCTGGCGTTTAATAATCCAGTATACGCTGCCGCCGTTAACCATATCATTGGCGCGGGTTGGTGTGCGTCGTGTCGTCAAAAAGGCACAGGTTTGTCCACTCTGTTTTAATTGACGATAGGTTGACTGGATTTCGTGAAGATGGGAAACGCTTTCCACCCCGACACCTGTTCTTAAAAAATTTACATGCATGGGTATTCAACTTTAACGATAATTGTAATACCATTTAAATATGAGTATTCGTTCGTCCGTTTCAAGGGCGGTTATAATGACATTACCGATATTGGTTGCATATTCTGCCCCTTTACAGGCGCAGAATGTCGATGATATGGCGTCTTATATGGGCTATCGCGGCTATACAGTTCATCGCCAACAAGATGAGCGCGACCCAACTCAATTGTATAAAAGTGTAGATTATCAAAGCTCTGCATATTCAAAGTCCTCCCCTTTTTTGGAAAATGAGGACAGCGAGGTTGTAAGACTTGATATCACGCGACCTTCTTATAAAAAAGATGATGATACAAGCCCTTCCGCGATCGAAAATTTTTACCGCGACAGAACCGATGAAACAGGTCTTACGCAATTCGGTTACGATCTCTTTTATACAACGAATGATTCATCCGATGATAACGATACCAACACGTCACCGGCAGGGGCTGTGCAGGATAACTACATGGTGCAGTCAGGGGATGAACTGGCAATATTATTCTCCGGCGAAAGAAATGATCGCGGTGTTTATACGGTTGGATCTGATGGGCGACTGATGATAGAGGGTATGCCGCCGTTAACGGTGATGGGGCTTCAGCTTTCAGAGGTCAAAAAAAATGTTAGAACTCTCCTCAACCAAAATAATTATTATGGCGATGTTGAGGTGACCGTTTCTGCAATCCGCCAGATCGGGGTTTTGGTCGCAGGGCATGTGAATAAACCCGGCCGCCGCAATCTGAATGCCTATCATTCGGTTCTTGATGCTTTAAATATGTCGGGTGGTGTGCGGAAAAGCGGAAGTCTTCGCAATATAAAAATAATCCGTAACGGATCTTCCCAGTATGTTGATTTATATAATTATATCACGTTCGGAGGTTTTCCTCAGGATACTGTTTTGCGGGACGGCGACCGCATTATAGTTCCGCCGTTGGGGGCGACGGTTGCCGTGACGGGAGATGTAAAGCAGCCGGGAATTTTTGAATTACAGGCTGGCCAAGGTCATTTCCAACCCGTAGGTTTAAATCAGGCTTTGGCGATGGCAGGTGGACCGCTGGGGGCCGGTGATCATCGGTTTACAATGATACAGGGTGATGGCGATATTATTAATCTGGCGCAAAATGCGACCATGCCGATCAATGACGGGGCCATTATAAAGGTTGTACGTTCATCCGACCGTTTGACGAACGGAATAGAATTAAAGGGGTATAGCCGCGGCAACGGCCTTTATGATCTGGCAAATACAGGGAGTTTGCAAACTCTCATCGGTGATGGGCTGATTTTCGGCGACAATACATATCCTTTAATCGGTGTAATATCACGTGTTA
>DCKW01000125.1:0-13365 GCA_002320485.1 Micavibrio sp. UBA1664 | reverse complement strand
AATTGGAGCCGGGCGATACGGTATATTTATTCTCAAATAAAAACATAAGAAATATAATTGAAAACAAGGAAGAAGATGAATTTCCTAAATCAGTTTCTCAATTTGTTTTGGATCATGCCGTGCATGTGTCCGGTGCAGTTTATGAAGCGGGTTTATGGCCGGTCGGCATTACCACAGATTTACAAACCCTGATAGCAGTCGCAGGCGGTTTAACATCCAAGGCAAGCCCTGATAATATTGAAATAACGTCGCGTTATAACGATACGGAACGCGGGCATCAACGCCGTAAAATAGATGCGCAGGATATGCAGTTTTCAGATGTTATGCTTGAACCCGGGGATCAGGTCAGAATTAACGAAAGATATGATCAGGCGGTAGAAAAATCAGTGCGTATTACCGGTGAGGTAAGACATCCCGGGAGTTATGATCTTATGCGCGGTGATACACTTTTGTCTTTAATTGATCGCGCGGGGGGCATGACTCCCGATGCGTATCCGCCCGCCGCCGTTTTCAGCCGCAAGGCGGAACGTAAACGAGAGGAGCAAAAATTCAGATCGGCGGCGCAGGAACTGGAGCGGACGGTGTCCGTTAATTTGAATGCTCAGGATAAAGGAGCAACATTAACGCCGGCACAAATTTCCATGGCGCGTCAATTGGCAGATGATTTACGTTCGGTACAGGCGATAGGCCGAGTGACGGTTGAGGCGGACCCGGCTGTTTTATCCGTCAGGCCGAAGGTTAATATGTTACTGGAAGACGGGGATCATCTGCATATTCCAAAACGGTCTTTGAATGTTCGAGTATCTGGCGAGGTGATGAATCCTGCAAGTTTGTTATTTGATCAGGCAAAGAAACCGCATGATTATATCCGGCAGGCAGGCGGCACAACCTATTATGCCGATAAGGGGAGGGCCTTTATCGTTTATCCGGATGGTAGCGCGCAACCGCTCGATACATCGATGTGGGACGGCAACCGTATGGCAATGATTATTCCCGGATCCACAATTGTAATTCCGCGCGATCCAAAACCGTTTAATTTTATGGATAGCTTTAAAGATATCACACAAATCCTGTCGAATATGGCCATTACAGGTGTGTTTATCGATGATATCGTCCATGATTAAAAGCGGGTGTTTAGGGGGATGAGATTTTCCGTCATTACCATTACAAAAAATAATTCAGACGGCTTTCAAAAAACAAAACAATCCGTTGAATCGCAAAATTTTTCCGATTTTGAATGGATCGTGATCGATGGCGATGCAATGCCCGATCGCGGGCGATATGATGCCATGAATAAAGGAATAGCAAAAGCGCAAGGCGATTATCTGATTTTTATGAATGCAGGGGATATTTTTGCAGATCAGGATGTTCTGACGCGTTTATCACCTGTAAAAGCCGATTTTATTTATGGCGATGCGATAGTAAACAAGCGTGTTAAAAAGGCTAAAAAAGTAAGTGCAATCAATGGCGGAATGATAACCTCACATCAGGCAATGATTTACAACAGAAAGTGTTTGGTACAGCTTGAATATGATGAAAGCTACATTATTGCTGCAGATTATAAATTCACCCTTCAATTTCTGAAACAAGTTAAAAATAGTGTATATTGCGGATTTCCTGTTTGTATCTTTGAAAGCGGCGGCCTTTCCGAAAGGCAGGCAGGTCTTGCAAGGGAAGAAGAAACGTATATCAGAAAAGAAATGGGGATTGCGTCCACTTGCCCGGCGTTCAGGCAGTATATGGCGGCAGTGGTTAAGAGGCTTTCCCCTCGCTTGTTCATGTGGATGCGTCACTTTATAATGCGATAAATAATTGACACATTTCGAATTGATACGTTATAACATCCCATATTAATTAGATGGAAAATATTGGGAATGGCAACGCAAAAGTTTCAAAAGACAATTTATTCAACCTTGATTGCAAGCGAATCCATACATATTTTCTGTTGCGGTTTGCCGACCTTATTCAGTATTTTAAGCGTTTTAGCGGGCTTTGGTATTATTGCGGGTATGCCCGGCTTTATTGATCATATTCATACTGTGATTCATTCTTATGAACTTCCTGTTATCGCAATGTCAGGGTTTATCTTATTCATTGGATGGGGATTATATATTTATAGTAAAAAACTTGATTGCCATAGCGAAACCTCCTGCGCCCACGGCCCATGTGAGCCGAAAAAAGACAGAACGCGAATGTTCTTGTTTGCGGCAACAATTCTTTTTGTTGGCAATGCTTTTGTGTACATGATTTTCCATCGCGGAATGGATGCACATTTCCACGACGGGAAAAGTCATGATATAGTACAATATCATGAGCACACTCACTAAACAGGCAGAACGCTATTGCGAAAAAAACGGCCACCGGTTGACGGAGCCACGTCTTCATGTTCTTAAAATTCTGGAACATGCCGCCGCCCCTCTAACAGCCTACGATGTTTTGGATAAGCTGGCACAGTATCTGGATAAACCAAAACCGCCTACAGCCTACCGTGCGATTGAGTTTTGGCAGGATCAGGGGTTTATACATCGTATTGAAAGCCTGAATGCCTATATTGTATGTCAGGCAGGGCACAGTCATGAAGGATCACAATTTATGATTTGTGACGAATGCGGACATGTCAGCGAGGCGCATATATGTAACTTGCCAGATTCATTGTCGGAAAAAGCGTCTGCCCGGAAATTTGATGTCAGTCACTGGTCTGTCGAGCTGCACGGGAAATGCGACGATTGTAGGAAAAGCGTTTAAGAGCATAATCCAGCCCCACTTTTCCATGCAGGAAGCCACCTTTTAAAATATAGCCGTAAATAAAAAAGACATATGGGCGCAGGCGTGCGGTACGTAAAGCGTCCTTTACCAGTTCACGATGAAAAATAGGGTCTAGCGGCCAGACATTCCGTTCGTTCATTCCGATTTCCCATTCGGCATATTTGTCATGACGTTCAACCCAGTTATTTTTTTTATTATAATGGATAAGAGGATTGTAAATTTGACCGATACGCATGTTAGGCATTGTCGGAACGGGTTGGTAATGTCCTTCGATCTCGCCCAGATTGCCGATATCCAGATCATCAACTATGGGATAATGGAATACGGACCTGCGGAACAGGCATAATTTGTTATTACCCATACCATATTTCAAACGCTTGCCTTTCCAGACAATATCCGATTTTACAAAATAGCCGTCGGCCTTCCAGCTCATACGTTTCAACTCATTAATAAACGCATCCGTAACAATTTCATCGGCATCCAGCATAAAAACCCAATCATGTTTGGTTTTTATATTTTCCAGACACCATTGTCGTTTTTTAGGATATTTTCCGTTCCAGTCAAATTGCCGTACCGTTGCGCCAAGTTTTTCCGCTATTTCCACGGTCCTGTCGGTGCTGTGAGAATCCACCACAAAAACCTCGTCAAAATATTTTACGGCAACGGGTAGAGAACGGGCAATATTTACCTCTTCGTTTTTTGTCACCATGATGACTGATATATTTATCATTGTCGTAAAGCCTTTATCAAACCGCCTAGCATAAACCCTATTATTGCCCCTGCAATAGTTAAAGCAGGAAATAGTATAACGGCTTTCGGGGCGATCGGTTCAGCCAAAACTGTCGGTGGAACGATTAATTCTCCGGCAAAAGCGTTGTCGATAGCCACCATCATGGCCGTTTGTTCCTGCTCTTTTAACAGAGAAATAACGGCATTGCGGTGGTCGGGATTGCGAACGACATCAAGCTGGTTTTTTAAATAAACGATACGCCGATCTGTTTTAATGCGGGCATCTTGTCTGACGATTTGATCGGAATGGCTGTAAATCCGCCCCAATATGGCGGCTGCTTGCGCCCCGTCGGTGTGGCGCAGTGTGACTTTACGATAAGGGGTTAATCCATAGGGTCGTATTTGCAAGTTATCATTAAGCCATATTTGCAAGCTTTCAACCGATTTAAACGGCACAATATCCTGATCCTCGCGGATCAGATGGCGTGTAATTTGCGGACTGTCGAGCAGGGTCTCAAACCGTGTAAAATCGCTGGATTGGGACGCATCAATCCTTTTAACAAAATATTGCAGGGCGGGCGCATCGGCGGCCCCTTGCGATAAAATGGATGAGAGAGAGGGCATCCCAGTACGGTCTGTCGGACCCACAACCATTTCCGCCTGCCATACCGGTTTTTGATACAGGAATATTAACAAGGCGGAAATTATACCGATACATGCGCCCGATATAATCCATTTGCCGTGCGCCTTAAAAGCATTTAATGCGAGATCCCATTCAGTCATAGAATTCTATTTTGACGTATTATAGAGAAGCAATCAAGTCTTCCCATTCTTCCAAAGGTTGTTCTTTTTCAGTGAGTTGCGAAATGTTTTTTCCGGCATTGAACCAGTCCTCGGATATCGTCATATATTGAATAATTGTTTTCACAAGAGATTGTGCGTCACCGTTACGAACAGAAGCTCCGCATTTATGTTTAACGATTTTTGCATGCAGATCGCATTCTTCCGGTCCGACAAAGATGACTGGGCGATGGGCGGCGCATGCCGAATAAAATTTGGACGGAAAAATCATTCCGGCCGCATCAGGTTTCATGGTAATCAGATGCAGGTCACCCGTCGCCATAAGGTTATTCAGACGTTTGGAGGATTGCGGCTGAATCATGCGTATATTGGTCAGGCCCAATTGCTTGACGTGCGCTTCAAAGACGGCCTTGCCTTTACCGTGGGCGGTAAAAACAAATTCGATATCGGGCTGGGCGCTTTGCAAATATTTGGCGGCTTTTAAAACCGTGATAAATTCGTGAGACAACCCGATCGTTCCGGCATATAAAATGCGGAATTTATCGTTATCGAACAGGGATTCAACGTCAACTTCCTCGCTTTCCAGCAAATATTTGTCAGGCCAGTTTTCGATGACATACATTTTGTGTCGGGGTATTGATTTATGAGCCATATAACGCGCCATACATTTGCTAATCGGTACAATAGCGTCGGCTTTTTTCAATGTTTTTTGCATTTTTCGCTCCGCCCAGCGATAGGCGATTGATGGAACCTGCTTTCCCATAACCGGTAAAAGGTCTGGGTATAGGTCCATGCACCAATGAATATGTTTGGCATTCATGTGTTTTGCAACATCATGACCGATAAAGGCTTGTAACGGGGGATCGGTCAAGGAGATGACGATATCGTGTGGCGGTAATTTTAACGCGTTTTTTCTAAGAGCTCTCAGGATTTTATAATAATCGCCGATTGTTTGAGGTTTCTGGTCCGCCTCTATACGAATAACATCCAGATTTTTTGCACTGTCGGTTTTTGCCGTGGTCGCCGTGGTCAAAACGGTGATTTTATATCCTTTTTTCCGAAGATAGAGGGCCAGATCGCATGCAATGCGTCCTGTTGCCCCCATGGTCGGCGGAAACACACGATTGATAATCAGAATGGATTTTTGACTGGCTGGCATCTCTTACAGTAAGTAACGTCAAAATGACGGCAAAATCAAGTGTTTTAAAGCCTGTATAGAGCGTAACATGAATAATAAACGGAACGGCAACTGCAATTCCCAATGCGGGATTTTGCCACAGGTATAGTATAATTTGGCGCCCCCATACATAGATAAATGCAAAGGCCATCATCGCACCGATAATACCGGCCTTCAACCAGTAATAGGTGACCATATTATGAGTATATCGCACCCATATATCGGCGACGGCCGGGGATTGCCATGATGCACCCCATCCATGCCCCCAGAAGGTGGAATAATGTAAGACGGCCTGCCATTCTTCAAAACGGTTGTTCCATCCGACAGATATGGTTTTCTCTGACAGGCTTAGGGCGATATCAATGAATAACGGTAAAAACTGCAGTGTTATTATTGCGATGATTAAGATCAATGCAGAAATCATGATAGGCCGTGAGGGAAATCGTAAAACTGTCAGCAGCAGGCATCCTGCAAGGCACAGCGCAACGGGGGCGCGTTGCAACATGGCCGCCATCGCCATAAAACATACCGCACATATAGCCAAGCCGCACAGTCTTATTGCCAGAGAGTTGTGACCCGACGATGTGAAATAATGAAAACCCGTAATACAGGCAAAGGGAACAAGAGGAGAGTTGGCGAGATACAAAAGAGAGTCGTTATTGTAATCTCCCCATACAAAAGGCGCGATGTACCGTAAGGCAAAACCCGCACCGCCGATCATCACAATACTGTTCAGATGCGGCAATTTTTTGCCATACAGACAGAGAGGCAGGGCCATAAAAGTCAAAGGAATGATATCCCTCAGGATATCGGGCGTGGGATTTGCGGCAAGCAGGGCGGTTATCAATGGTAACGTCGTCATGTATAACAGGAAAAAGCGGTGCAGGGATAAAAAGGACGGAAGGTCGCTTCTCGCAACGGCATTCCATGACCGTATTAAACCGACTGCAGTCAATATACAGACTGCAACCGCAAATTCAGCCGCCCCTGCATAATCTGGCGTGGGGCTTGATGCAATACTGTAAATAAGAATAGAGGCATAAAAAAAGAGCATTGCCATGCTCTGATCATATCATGCTATTTATCGTAAGAAAATCGGTGCGTTTTTCGGAGGCGCAGGTTGCTCGTCATATCCCTGATGTAATTTTTGCGGGATGTTGCTGTCGCTGGTTTCTTTAGGAACAATAACCCGCTTGCGTCCGTCCGCTGTGGTATTGGGGGTTCCCCCTGTCGGAGTGTTACTGGTACGGCCTTGAGCGTTGGGGTCGCCACCCGCCATGGCTATTTTATATTTGGCAGGGTCAAAAACGCCGTTTTGTTGTAAATAACTGCGAATGGAATTTAATTTTGCCGTATCACCACGATCGGATAAGGCCTTCATATATTCATATTGGCCCATGTAACTTTGGGATTGTGTGTCGTAATAGGATTGCTCTTCCCGAATACGCGTGTAAAGCGTGCCGGCATAAGGATCTTTGACAGGTGTAAGTTTTGTAGCGGCCCTTTGGCTGCCTTGCCTAGACGATGTTCTATTTGTAGTGTTCCGCGGGGTGGTTGCGGACCGGGAGTTAGTGGACGGCGTTACAACAGTCGGTAAAGTCTTATTATAAGTATTGGATCCTTGCGTATAAGGTTTGATAAAAATAGGGTCAGGGCCTGCCGATCCCTCTTGCTGTGCAAGGGCGGCTCCGAAAGGGCTGAGCAAACACAATATCGCTGCAGATACAAATAAGGTTTTCATCATGAAACCATTATAAGCGATGCGGGTTAAAACTTCATTTAAAAAAATCATTTCGATTTATATTTATTATTAACGGGCTGTTAATGTTTTTTGCATAAAGTAGGCCTATAAAACATAAAACCCTTATTTTGAGGTGCAATATGACAGCCGTAACAGCAGAAGATTTCCTTAAAAAAACAGGCATGGAAGAGCCGATGGCCCCCGGTATGATCAAATACCGTTATATCACAGGTAATAAAGAGGGCGGGTCTTACACAGTTGTATATGACTGGCGCTCAAATCCCGATAAAATCCGCGTGGAGGTCAGACCCGGTTTGACAGGTAAAATGCCACCCAAAGAAGAATTGAAAAACTACGCCGTCTGGTTGCAAAGCCGGAATTTTCTGGAGCTTGATTTGAGCGATGTAAAAGGCCATGCCTGATAAAGTTGAAAAGTTAAGGAGATTTGATTATGACAGCCACAACAATGAAATCATTTGCCCAAAGTACGGGACAATCCGCCAATAAAAAAAGCGGTAAATTAACAGGCGCTTTATTGGGAAAGCTGGCAGATGGGTTAGAGGCGATGGAAGCGATCAAAGTGCTTGCCCTCGGTCATGCCAACAGATTTATGGATCTTGCCATGCAGGCCGTCCACGTCACAAAACAAAAACTGGAAGCCGTGGCGACAAAGCCTTATGCATCCCAAGATGTAGAATTTAATGCAGCTATTAATCCTGTTGCGCGCGGACGTGGACCGAAAGGCCCGGGATTGGGAGGTTCGTCATCTGCGGCGAAACGGAAACGGCAAGAGGAATAGATTTTTAACTCCCTGTTAAAAAAACAACTCCCCGCCTGTAAAAGGGCGGGTTTTTTTTAATCCGGAAAATCTTATTTTGTATCCTGTACTTTAATAAAGGCAGGGCCTAGGATGGCCACGAATAGTGGCGGCAGGAAGAACAAAATCATTGGAACGGTCAGTTTGGGGGGGAGAGCGGCTGCTTTTTGCTCGGCCGCAGCCATTCGCGCATCCCTTAACTCATCTGCCATTACACGAATGGCCTGAGACACACTTGTTCCGTATTTTTCGGATTGGATCATTGCGGTTCCGAAAGCCTTTGCAGAACCGCCGCCAACACGGTCGGCAAAATCAGAAAATGCCTGTTTACGATCGCTCAACAACCCCATTTCGGCGCTTAATAACGCCAGTTCTTCGGCAAGGATTTGCGATTGCAGGGCAATTTCATCACTAATTCTTGCAATGGCCTGTTCAACACTGATACCCCCTTGAACGCAAACTAATATCATATCAAGCGCATCAGGAAAGCTGATATTAATCTCCTGCTGTCTTTTTTGAATGACGTTTTTCAAGTAAACTTCAGGGGCGTAAAATCCGGCAAGCAAGGCAACCCCCACACACAGCAATTGTGTGGTAAAGGTTATATCGTCCATACCTTGCGTGTAAAGAAATGCCAAAAGCGCAAAAATAATCGGTATCGCAATTTTAAGTGACATATAGGTCAAAGGAGCCCGAGGCGAGCGAAAACCGGCATTGGATAATTTTTTACGGATACCGGCACCCGTATCACCGATCATTTGTTCCACCTTGTAAAATGTGGCCATATTTTCGCGGGTATTGACCTGATAGGCCTGACCTTTACGTTTGGTATCTTCAAGGGCATCCTGATAAAGAGTTTTTCGTCTATCCTTAATCAGGCTTTTATAGCGGTCTTTTTTTTCCGCTTTTTTTAATAAAGGAAATACAACCGCAATAAATGTTAAACCTGCAAGCAGGGCACTGACAATAATAATAACGTTTTGATCGACCATAATTACTTTTACCTAGATCTTGAAATTAATCATTTCACGCATTACAAGACATCCTATCCCCATCCATGCCAGGCATCCATAAAGCAACATCCTGCCTTGATCCGTATTCCATAACACGCTGATATACTCAGGACTGATGACGGCCATCCCGCCCATCACAGTAACCGGCAAAGCACCGATAATCATGGCAGAAATTTTTGCTTCGGCAGACAAGGATTGTACTTTTCGTCTTAAACGGAAACGTTGGCGTATAACATTTGCCAGATTTTGCAACACTTCAGATAGGGATGAACCCGTCTGCACCTGAATTGTAATAGCCGTGGAAAACATTTTGACCTCGGGTAACGGCACGCGGAAAGCCATGCCTTGAACCGCCTCGGGTAAAGTATCACCGACCCGTTGCGCCTCATACACGCGCGTGATTTCTTCGCCGATCGGACCTGTATATTCGCGCGAAACCATAGCGATGGCCTCAGAAATAGGCATCCCTGATTTTAACAAGCGGACCATGCCTTCCAGACAATCGGGCATTTCCGATAAAAATTTCTTCTGACGGCGTTTCACTTTCATTTTCAATATAAAACGCGGTACGCCTAAAAATCCTGTAAAAGTTAACAGATATACAACTATCTGGCTTAATCCGAAAAGGGTCGCCATTCCAAAAAAAACAGCACCACAAAATAAGGAATATATCCAGTATTTATAAAGCGGGGTTTCCAGCCCGGCCTGAATAAGCATATAGCGTATGGATTTTGGATTTAGTCCATCTTTGTTAACAGCCGCATTGGCATTTTTAAGCTTTTTTGCAATATTGTTTTTTGATTTTTCGTTAAGCTTCGATCTTAACTGGGCTTCGTTTTTTTTATCTTGTCCGCTTGACATATTGGCATATGATACACCGCGATCACTAATCATATTACGTCGTGACGCATTTTTCTTTTTGTCTGTCATTTTCATGGCCAAAACCACAAAGACAATATAAGCAAGGGCGGCAACAGCCAAAACGATTAAGGTGCTTGAACTCATTCCGCAAATGCCTCGCCCATGGCTTCAAGAACAAGATCATGTACGTTGAATTGGCGGCACTGATCAAAGAAGCGGGGGCGAATTCCTGTCGGTTCCTGTCTTGTGATCAACTTGCCATGTTCATCCTCACCGTCGAATTTCAGCACATATAAATCCTGAATGGTCACAACTTCACCCTCCATCCCTGTCACTTCGGATACATGGGTTAACTTACGCGAACCGTCACGTAAACGTTGAACCTGAATGATAACCTGCACGGCGGAGGCGATCTGCTCGCGAACGGCCTTGGCTCCCAAATTCAGGCCTGCCATCGCGATCATGTTTTCCATACGTGATACGGCTTCTCTCGGATTGTTGGCGTGAACCGTTCCCATTGAACCGTCGTGTCCTGTGTTCATGGCCTGCAACAAGTCAAAGGCTTCGGGGCCACGGACCTCCCCCACAATAATCCGTTCCGGACGCATACGAAGACAGTTTTTAACCAGATCACGCATGGTAACTTCGCCAATACCTTCAAGGTTGGGAGGGCGTGTTTCCAGACGCACGACATGCGGTTGCTGTAGTTGTAATTCACACGCATCTTCGCATGTAATGATACGCTCACCCTTGTCAATGTAGCGGGTCAAACAGTTCAGCATTGTCGTTTTACCGGAACCGGTACCGCCGGAAATCAGCACATTCAACCGGGCGCGGCCAATCGCCATAATCAGTTTGGCACATTCGGGAGTAATTGACCCAAACTCAACAAGATTATCGAGGGTCAATTTATCCTTTTTAAATTTACGAATGGTCATGGACGCCCCGTCCACAGCCAATGGCGGTATAATTGCGTTCACACGGGAACCGTCAGGAAGACGCGCATCACAAATAGGTGAGGCCTCGTCAACGCGACGTCCGATCGCACCCACAATACGTTGGGCGATTGTGACAAGATGGGCATTGTCGCGGAAGCGTATATCGGCTTTTTCAATTCGTCCGTTGACCTCGATAAAGGTTGTATCGGGACCATTGATCATAATATCTGCAATATCATCACGTTCCAACAATGGTTCGAGCGGCCCGAACCCAAGCATGTCGTCGGCGCATTCTTTGGCGATTTGCATTTGTTCGCTGTCACTGATGTCCAGAGAGCGGAATTTGGCAATTTCACGTACTGCGGAATTGATTTCCTCGCGCGCGTTTTCCAAATCCATCGCTGCAAGGTTTTTAATATCAAGGCTTTCCCTCAAATCTTTCCAAATACGGCGACGTGCCTGTTCTATACGTGGATTGGTCACCCGGTCAGAAGAATAGGTATCCTCGTTCATGGCATTGACGTCGCCCAGCTCAAACCGCTCATTCAAATCGGCAAGACGGCTAGGGGGTTTGTCCGCAGTTCTGGATGTTTTAAATGTGCCCACCGGCAAATCGTCATTAATACCGATTTCATCGGCAGGAATATTGTCACCTTCGTCGAAGTTAATATCCTCGAATTCTTCGATAACAGGTTCTACTTTTTTAGGGCTGGATTTTGGGGCTCCGTCTTTACGTTTTCCAAACATTATTTCCCGCCTTTCAATTTATCAAAAAATCCGGCCAAACCAGTTGAGGACTGCGTCTCACCTTCATGGCTGAAAGTACTAATACCGAACATTGTTCCAACAACGTCTGAAAGCTTGTTTTTATATGGGGCAAAACTTTTTTGCACGGACAAGGCTTCGCCAGAGTTTTCAGCCCCTGCAAACATGTTTGCATCCCACGGCAATTCAATCAGATCATCAATTCCCAAAGCCTCTTTAATATCGCTTGCACCAATTTCATGGGATTTTGCGCATCCTGATTTATTTAATAAAATCATCGGCTTTTTATTGTGTCCGCCAGGAATTGTGGCAATTCCTTTCATCATCATTTTGGTGAGTGATAAATCGGGAACGCGAGGTGTCGTAACAATCCCCACACTGTTGGCACGCGCCAGAACAACTTTTTTAATCGCAACCGGTGCGCCTGATGTATCGACAATAACATTCGGGTAAATTGACAGGCAATAATCAAGAAGCATTTCATAGGCTTCTACGGCTACAGGCTTGTCGAGAATATTTTCGGTTCCCGAATTCAAAATATGCAAGTGATCTGATTTTTTAACGATCAAACGTTCGAATGTTTCCATATCCTGATCGGCAACAGCCAGAGCCGCCTCAATCAAGCTACCTGACGGTGTAAAGCTGAAATTATTCCATAATGTAGAATTGGCACCGGCGGCATCCATAATCAATGTTTTTTGGCGAAAATCCTTGGATAATATATCACCCATCATCGAGGCCACGCACGTTGTTCCAACGCCGCCCTTTACACCAATGAGGGCAAGAAGGTGACTGTCTACAGCGCCAATAATATCCTGCAACGAAGTGGCAATGGCCTCTACCAAATCTTCCTTGTTCAAAGGATGAACAAGATAATCACTAATACCTATATTGGTGAGGTGACGGTATAGTTGCACATCGTTAACAGGGCCAACAACAATAGCGGCCGTTCCTTCATCACAGACACCGGCCAAATCTTCAAGACGTTTTTGAAATTCTGGACTTGTTGTCTCGGTCTGGATAATAATCAGGGTAGGGGATTTGCGCCGACTGTAATATTCAATGGAATCATCCAGATTATTTCCGCGAATGGCCAAATGCACGCGTCCGAAACGCCAATCCTCACTGAGAGCGTCAAACAGATTTAATGTGTCCAAATCCTCGCTGAAAAGATGGATTTTGGCAGGCGGTAACAGACTGTCAACCTTTTCGACGGTTTCATTGCCTTGGTGCGGATTCGATTGTTTTTTTGTTTCCTCGACCATTTATTCTTCTTTTTTAATTACCAATTTTACTTAGGATATAACTGGGTACAAAGTCGCTGATTTCACCCGAGCGTGCATCGCGATTAACAGACGCGGCGGCGCGTCCGGCTTCAAATACAGACATGTCGGTTTGTCCTTTCAAATCTTCGGTATAAGCAACCTGTTTTGCCATCATATCTTTCACAGTACATCCCAAGCCATACTGACCTGGTGCGCCGGCCGGGGATTGATATCCTGGCATTTTTCCACAATTTTGCGGCCCTTGGGCTGTTATTTGATCATAACCAATAACAACTTCGTCGGCGGAGCCGCTGATGGGTAAAGTCTTTATAACTGCATCTTGAACACCAAGCTTTGCCATCTGCCCCTTTATCACGTTTGATTTGTTAAAAGCGGTCAATTTTCCGTTTTTTGCGTCTGGATCGTATGGCAATACAATATAAACAGGGGAAGACCCATGACGTTTATAATCGGCCGCAACAAAATTCAAAT
>DCKW01000119.1 GCA_002320485.1 Micavibrio sp. UBA1664 | reverse complement strand
CATTGATTGGCACGTTTGTATTTCGTTTTACCCTCCCCATCACCATTGGGACGTATTTTGGGGTAGTGGATGTGTTGGAGTGGCATTGGTTTATTGCCTTATTGGTGACATTGCCTGGCTTATTATTTTTAATTCCCAGTGTTCTTGTTTCGATAACGGAATCCATGCGTATGGGGTCACCCCGCAAGGTGCAAAACACCTCTTTTAAATCTGATGATGTGATTGATATGCAGCCAGTTGAAGATGAAATTAAAAATGATATAAGCGATGGGCAAGAGGTGTCCGCGACAATTCGAGCCTTAAAAAATTTAGAGTCTGCATATCATAGTGATGATATTTTTCGGTCGGCAGCAGTGACCGATGTTTTTAAGAAAGCAAAAACAATTATCAAGACAGATAAGGCTGATATTGTTGCAGGTATAAATGAAGGACGTGATCCCGTTGAAATTGCGCTTACAGCGTTATGGAATGTGTCCAATGAGGAAGTTTCGTTAGGAAACCATCATACGTATCGAGGTGTTTTGTCTGATCGCGGGCGGGGATATTTGTATGTCTTCAATAAAACAGTCGATATATTATTTGATGAAGGATTTATAGACCAACACGAAGCCGATGATAATCGGGAATCAATTCGCACTAATATTAAGGCGGCAGGATAATGTTTGAAGCAGTTTCGTGGAAATTGTTAGCGATCACTACGGTGTTGCTTTTTATCGGCATCGCACCTTTGCCGTATAGTTATTACACTTTCATGCGCGTCATCGTATGTGGATGCGCTGGTTATATGGCTTATCAGGGGGTGAAAGAGGAGGACAAGAGTTTTTGGCCTTGGATTTTCGGCTTTGTAGCAATCCTGTTTAACCCTGTTGCCGTCATTCACATGACCAAAGAAATTTGGATGGTGGTAGATGGTCTAACAGGTTGTTTGTTTGCATGGTTGGCTTTACGGGCGTACAAGCAACAAAATTGACTTTTTATGTCAGTTATGTAATAAAAAATCATGTCACGCTTGAGCGAATATTTTCACCGACCTGCCAATCCTTTCCATGAGGAAGGCCAACCCGTTTTTTTCAGAAACGGTGATTTAGTGATTGCGGCTGTTATTGCTGCTGCCGTGTCGGCCTATGCTGCTCCGAAAATATGGCCTGATGTTGAACGATTGTATAACCGCGCTGGTATTACTTCCATGATGGACGGGGAAGCGGACGCGGTGAAGTCATCGGTGCAAACTCCGACCCCGTAGCGTGCTCATTATCTGCCCCTTCTTTACGGTTTCTATCAAATAAAGTCACAGTCACATCGCCTGTACCATATGCTGCCAATGATGCAGTGATGGCACTGACAACCGCAAGACTGCGAAAGTTCGTCCATGTTTTTAAAAAGCCCGGCTGTTTGTATTCCTTGTTAAAGGCAATTTCTTCGGTGTCAAACCGTGGCTTTGTCACTCTTGCTGTCTGATTCGATTCAATAACCTGATCGCGTTTGTCCAATGCCCATGAAGACATGGCATTGTAAAAGTGTGTTTTCAAATATGTTTCTTTTGATGCGGCAAGCAAAAACAGTAACGGAAATCCACCTGTCATCATCTGTGCTGCCGGTCCGCCGTCAAAGGCAGTTACAAATCCGCCAGCGATGACCGTCAACCCACCAACCAATACGGCCCGTTTTTGAAATTCGTCTCTTGTCGTGGCGACATTGTCTTTTGCCTCTTTGGAAATCTCGTCCCACGCATCGGCAATTTTTTGTACTTGTTCATTCATAGTAGTCTTCCCCTAGGAAGGGAATATAATATGAAAAATATAAAGAAATGGTTAACGCATGTTAATTTTTACAGAGCAAGTCGATATAAAGGCTTTCCAGTATGGGGCGCATTTGTGCAATAATGACATAATGGTTAGTTCCAATCGTGTCAATTAACCCCTGCCATTTTAGAAACTCATATTTGAGCTTCTAAATAATAGTGCCTAACGGATAACGCCCGCACAGAAAATTAACGTATATGATAAACTTTCTTAAACGAAAAAATTTTTCTTTAAAGAAACTTCTTCGATATGCTGGACCGTCTATTACGACCTCAAGAAACTATAATAAAGCTTCTGATATGTTGGACAATGTCGTCAGGGAATGTATGCATGTATCGAAACAGTATGGCGGAATTCCATCGCCAAGTACTAAACATTATTATGCCTCTGTACTTTTTACTGTGTTGTGCACAAGGGCGAGTAGTGTACTAATATTGACGCCTAATTCTCCATGGACACAAAAAATCATAGAAAATTGGGATTATGCATCTATCGCAAACCTTACTCGTTCTATTGTTGAAGTGCGCGCTACATTTTTTATCTTTGCGTCGATGAATGCAATCAAAGTGAATGGATGTGTCGGTGGAATCTTTTCAATTTACATGATTGTTGTAGTCGTAAAAGGTCCTTTGAAGAATCGCATCCTGGACATAGAGATATAGAAGGTTTTGAAAAGCAAATAGCAGAATTGAAAGATAGGTTACAACAGAATTCATTCTTTAATACTTTACCATCTAAACAACAAACTAAATTTTTAAAAGGAAGAGACGCCCACTATTTATCACTTGAAGTTATTTGTGAAAAAGCTGGCATGGATACAGCCACTTTTCGTTCACTATGGCAGTTTTTTTCTAATCATGTACATGCACTACCAATGTCTTTCTATCGTGTTGGCGATGCCGATAGGGGGCGTGGCATCGCAAGTCCAGTAGAAGAAACATACATATCAATGTGTCTGTCCCTAATTTCTAGTATGATGGTAAAATCAAGAGATGAATTGCATGTTTTGTTTTCTGACCTTACACCTCAGTCCTTACCAGAAAATTTAGTTTAAAATAGTTTTGATATTTACAGCTGGAATCTTAGTTGCAGTGCATTTCGTCTGACTATATTAAAACCTATGCTAGATAGGTTTGAAGTTCATTATTTCTTAGAATTAAACAGTCATTCACTGGATGCTATCGTTCAAAATCGCTGTGAGGCAGAGTTTCTTGCGGTAGCATATGAAATTGCCGAAATGCTTGGCATCGATGTAACTTTAAAAGCTGAAGCTTTAAAAGAGGGTGGACTTAAAGAAGTTTGGGAGATTGTAGGTGAGAATAGTAACCAAATTACATTGTTATTATTAATTCTTACAGCAGTGTTTACTTATATGGCTATCCCAGATTCAGACCTTACAGAATTACAAAAAGAAAATTTAAAACTACAAAATCAGCAACTAAGATATGAAATCCAAAAAAACAATTTGAATGAAAGTGATGTAATCTACCCGATAAAACTTGCCAATGAGAATCCCAAAGTTATTACAAGAAGGTCTAATTTTTATAAAACATTAAACAATAACCAAGAAGTTAAAAAGGTTGGCTTCTCAAAATTCAATAAAAATAACGAAAAAGATAAATCTGAAATGATTATAAAAAGGCCGTCTTTTATTAATTTTATTCAGAGGTCTAATAAGCTTCCAGTAGAGATTGACGAAAACGCAGTGATAGAGATTGTTGCCCCTGTATTGCGTGAAGGTGGTTCAAAATGGAAGGGCATTTATCTCGATGAACCCATAGGTTTTGTTATAAGTGATATTGTTTATAAAACATCAGTTCTCAACAAGGAGATAAGCTTTACTAGCGGCAATAGCATTAAATGCGTTTTGGAAATACATAAAGAACTCAACGAAGTCGGAGAGGAAATTGTTAAAAAATACAATGTACAAACAGTATTAGAAACTATTAAAAGTGGTTCTTCTCAAGAAACACCTAGTGGTAAAAGATATAAAAAAGTAAAGGCTATTAATGGTGTGCAAAACGATTTCTTTGCACAGCTTGACGAAGAATAAATCTATAATTTAATTCATTAGCGTTACCCCTGCGTTACCTTAAGTCAAAAACCTTTAAAATTTACTAGATGAATACAAGCCGTAGGCCTTCATTAACTTATTGAATTGCAACAATTAAATAGGATTTTATTGAATGTATATCAAAAAATGACCCGAGGTTTTGGAGACCTGTGCTCTACCAGCTGAGCTATACCCCTATTGCTGATGATTGTGCTGTTTTATCGCAAGACGGAGAAAAAATCTAGTAAAAATCATACTCTCCGTAATTAACGTTCCACCGCGGCGGATAGCCACGCGATTCAAAGTAATTATAACCTTCCCGCAGATTTTTCCAAAACGGGTAATTCGGTGAATTTGCAACCGACATCATGCGGGCGGGCGTCATTCGAAACGGAAAAATATGGACGGGGATTTCCTGTTGTCCGGCACCTAAAGCACTTTCGACAAGAATATAAATTTCCTCTATCCCGCGATCTGTCATTGCATAGCATCCCTCGCTCACACAATCCCCATGCACCATAATAAACGATCCGGTCCGCCCATACTGGCGATCATATTCATTCGGATAATTCACATTAAATGACAAATGATAACGGCTATTCGGGTTTAAACTGAGAAGGTTAGTGGAATAAAAACCTTCCGGTGCCTGACGGTCACCTTCAATATATTTCGGGCCCAGTTGCCCCGACCAACGGCATATAGGATATGATTTTACAAGTTTATAACGGTTTGCACCCTGACTTTTCATCCAGAGTTCCAATATATGTTCCTCTTTGAAAATGCGAATGAATACGGGATCGCCAACGTATACTTCGCTAGTTTTTAAATCACTATTCAACCTGTTCATCACCGGCTTGGCATCAAAAGGGAAGTTAAACGGTAATGTGCCGTCAACACACGCTGTTAGAGTCATCAATGCCATTATGCAAGCGTATAGCCTTAATAGCATGTTATTCCGCCCTTTCCAGAATAGCGGCGAAAAAGCCATCTGTTTGATGACGGGCGGGAGAAAGACGTAGATAATCACCGGTAACAGGAGAATCGGTTTCCAATCCTGCATCTTTCCAAGCTTGGGAGACAGAAATCACCTTGAAATCAGGATGATTTTTTAAGAAAGTTTCAACCTGATCTTCGTTTTCGGAACGGAATAGGGAACATGTGGCATACACCAGGCGCCCGCCTTTTTTAACGGTCGGCCACACACGCTCCAGAATATCGGCCTGCATTGCTTCGATCTCCTCTGCAGAGGGGCCGTATTGGTTCCACCGTAAATCGGGATTGCGTCGCCACGTCCCTGATGAGGTACAGGGCGCATCGACTAAAACAACATCGAAAGTTTCCTTTTGCCGTTTGAACCATTTGCGGTGTTTGTCCTCCATGATCGGTCGTAATTCGACATTATGCACGCCCGCTTTCGTCAGGCGCGGTTTGGCCTTGGCAAGACGCCGCTCCTCAATATCCATGGCAACGATGCGGCCTTTTCCCTGCATATCTGCGGCCAGCGCAAGGGTTTTACCACCCCCGCCGGCACAGTAATCAAGAACCTGCATTCCCGGGCGTGCCCCGCAAATAAGGGCCAGAAGTTGCGATCCTTCGTCCTGAATTTCGATCATCCCTTTCAAGAAAGGCTTTGTACGTGACAAATACGCCTTGGATTTTAGGCGTAAGCCGACAGGGCTGTAGGGTGTATGATCGCTGTGTATGTCTTGTTTTTGTAACATAGTTTGCACCGTGTTGCGGTCCGCCTTGATCGTATTGACACGAACATCCAGAGTTGCCGATTCAAGCATCGCCCGCATTTCCGTTTCAAACTCGTCACCGAAAATATCCTGTAATTTATCTAAAGCATGGTCGGGACATTCGGTTTGAATGGCAATCGGCATATCTTCAGCGTCCAAATTTGCGCCTTCAATATTCTCAACTGTTTTTGTTTCCAGATCCGACAAATTATCCGGATGATATTTATTGCCGTTAAACAGGGTAGAGATTTGATCGGCTGATTTGTGATCAATTAGTATCGCTGTTAGCAATACACGGGATCGCGCCGTATCAGGCAGGCCTGTTTTATCACACCACCACCCCAAGCGGGCATAGGCCCGCATCATGTTATAAACCCGTTCGGCAATATCCGAGCGATCCTTTGACCCTATAAAACGGCGAATGCGAAAATAATCGCCGCAAATATTATCCATCGGGATGCGGCCGTTCATAATTTTATCCCACAGTTCGATTGTGGACTGATAGCGTGCGGCAGGTGTCATAAGGCTTCCTTCGTTAAATCGCGCATGTCATTCTCGGCGGTTTGCCAACTGGCAATATATGAAGGTTGCGCGGGCGTGTCTGCATCGGTTAACCCCATTAATGACATTAATTCGGATGTCGGCACCGTGCGCCGCTGACGCTTACGATAAAAGCTTCCTTTCACAAAGGCAATGGCCGCCACTGCGCCGTCTGTCTTTCCACCGCTGACAATAAAACGTTGTTCCATATAAAACCATTTTTCATCCCACCAGATGACACGGGATTGCAGGGAAAATTTTTGAAACGGATGAAGGGGTAAGCGATAGCGAATGGTCGCCGCGCTTAAAACAGGCATCCATTTTTCCTTCAAAACCGTTTTCATGATGCCCATACGAACAATAAGGTCCAGGCGTCCCAAATCCATAATCGACAAATAACGACCGTTATTCATATGGATATTGGCATCAAGATCAGTCGGCCACACCCTAAAATGCAGTTCCGATATATCGAGTGGTGCGATTTTCCGTCGCTCGAATATATACGAAATGCAAAGGGTTATTAACCGAAACAATAAATTCATGAGGAGATATTTACCATGCGGATTATAATATTCCTAGTGACCTTATCCTATAAATCATTAAAATGATTGTCATGACCATAAAACGCAATCGCCACACAAAAATACTTGCAACCCTCGGTCCCTCTTCCGATACAAAAGATGTTTTGATGAAACTGGTTTTGGCCGGTGTTGATAATGTCAGAATGAATTTCTCGCACGGAACACCAGAAGATCATAAACGCCGGTTTGATATGATCCGCGAAATTGAGCAGGAAACAGGCCGCCCCATCGGGATTGTCGCCGATTTACAAGGGCCGAAACTTCGTGTCGGAAAATTCAGGGACAAAAAAATCGCCCTGTCCGAAGGCATGGAATTACGTTTCGATCTGTCCGATGAGCTGGGGGATGAAACGCGTGTTCAACTGCCGCATCCCGAGATTATTTCAACCGTCAATGTCGGCGACCGCCTGTTGATGGATGACGGAAAGGTGCGAGTGATTATCAAGGAAAAAGGTGATGATTTTCTGGTTGTCACTGTCGCGGCTGGCGTTGCTCTGTCCAATAATAAAGGGGTGAATGTCCCGAACGTTACTCTGCCCATCCCCGCCCTGACGGAAAAAGATTTGCGCGATCTTGAAACCGCGCTTGATCTGGGGGCGGACTGGATTGCCCACAGCTTCGTCCAGCGCCCTGAAGATGTGGCAGAATGTCAGCGTTTGATTGCAGGCCGCGCCAAACATATTGTCAAACTGGAAAAACCATCCGCTTTGGAATTTCTCGATGAAATACTGGCCCTGACCGATGCCATTATGGTGGCGCGCGGAGACTTGGGCGTCGAGATCCCCCCTGAAAATGTGCCTGCCGCACAAAAACGAATTGTCCGTGCCTGTCGTACGCTTGGAAAGCCTGTGATTGTGGCCACACAGATGCTGGAGAGCATGATTGAATCGCCGCAACCCACACGGGCCGAGGCCTCGGACGTTGCCACCGCCATTTATGACGGAACCGATTGTGTAATGTTGTCGGCTGAAACGGCGGCAGGCGCCTATCCTGTCGAAGCGGTTAAAATGATGGATCGTATCGCCCAATCTGTGGAAAAGGACGGTTTATACCGCCGTATTATGGATGCCGATCACCCCGCCACCGAAAATATGAATACAGGTGATTCCATTACCGCGGCAGCCTTTCAAGTTGCCATTGATGTCGATGCAAAGGCGATCGTCAATTATACCACCTCGGGTTCGACCGCTTTACGCACTGCGCGCCACCGTCCGACCGTGCCGATTTTATGCCTGACCGAAAATACGACAATCGCACGACGGCTGTCCTTATCCTATGGCGTTCGTCCGATTGTCACGAGTGATGTGAAAAATTTCGGTGCCATGGTCAGCAGTGCGTGCGAAATTGCAAAGGCCAGCAATTATGCCAATGCCGGCGACCGTCTGGTCATTACGGCTGGGGTTCCTTTCGGAACCGTTGGATCAACAAATATCCTGCATATTTCAACAGTCGAATAAATGAATTGTGTCATTCGCTGGAAGACTGTTGATCGCAATGAATGGGCGGCCTCACTTTTAAAATGCTCCCGCACAACATTGCTGCAATCTTACTACTACGCGCAGGCCATGCGCGAAGCCAAGCAACAATCTGTACGCCATGGCATTATTCTGATTGACGGAATCGAGGCCGGCCTTGTCCAAATGCAAGAGGTCAGCCTTTTTAAAGGGATGATACATGGCATGTCTATTGACCGTGGTCCGCTATGGTTTGAAGGATATGGCAAGCCTTCGCATATAAATGCTTTTGCAGCCTCATTGAATTGGAAATATCCGGCGCGATGGGGTCGAAAAAGACGCTTTATGCCTGAAATTTATGATAAAAAAAACCTGATTTTATTTAATCACTGGCAAAAATCTAAAAATTCATCAGCGTATAATACATTTTTGGTCGATTTATCACCAGATTTGACAAAAATTCGGGTTAATTTAAAGCAAAAATGGCGGAACATTCTCAATAAGTCCGAAAAAAAGAACATTTCCATTCAAAAAGATACAGATTTGGCGTCTTTAGGAGCGTTGTTAGATCATTATATCAAGGATCGAATGCAACGTGGCTATGCGGGGGCATCGCCAAAATTTTTGTCATCCCTTTGCAAATATGCAGCCATGCATAATGAATGCTTTATCCTGAACGCCCTAGAAGATAATGAAACTATTGCCTCGATATTGGTGTTTATACATGGTAACGGCGCAACCTATCAGGTTGGATGGACCACGCCTTACGGACGGGCGATGGGTGCCAATAATTTGTTATTGTGGGAAGCCATAAAAATATTGAAAGACAATGATATTATTGAATTTGATCTGGGTGGCTATAACGAGGAGACAGAGGGAATTCGTAAATTTAAGGAAGGTTTGGGCGGTCACCCCGTTGCCTTAATCGGAAGTTATTATTAATCATATGAAGATATTCTACATTTTATTTTTATTCCTTTTACCGGCCACAGCGTCCGCACAAACGGCGCAACCTCTAAAGGTTACTTACGGCCTGTATGCCAGCGGGTTTCGGGTTGCCGTTGTCGATGCCGTTTACGATTTGTCTGAAACCGGATATGGCATCAATGCCGATCTGGATACGGCAGGTATGTTGGCGACCCTCGCACCATGGAATGGCGTGATTGAAACAACAGGGCGAATTGCCGAGGGCAGGCTTATTCCGCAAAGCCACGAATTTGCCAACACATGGCGTGACGAAACAAAAACCAACACGTTCAAATTTGACAAAAACGGTAAATTAATCGCCTTTACCGAGGAAAAAACGGGGGAGCCTTTGGAAGACAAAATGCCGCCCGAAGAGGTGTACGCCGATAATCCCGTTGATATGCTGACGGCTTTAATGAATGCCATGCGCGGACAGACTTGCGCCACAACACAAAAGGTTATGGACGGCAAGCGCCGTTTCGATATTGTTTTCCGCTCTAAAGGCGAGGAAACATTAAAGGCAAATAATTATAACCGTTACAATGGTAGCGCGGAAATTTGTGAAATCGAGATTGTGCCTGTTGCCGGAAAATGGCGTGAAAAACCACGCGGCTGGATGAATATTCAGGAGCAGGCGAAAACCAAAGGCCAATTGCCGCGCATGTGGTTCGGTAAAGTGAAGGACAATGCACCCGCAATTCCGGTGCGTATGATGATCCGCACCAGTTACGGCACCATGTTATTACATCTGGAGAATGTGCAGTAAAACATGGCAGGTATGAAACTGGCTGTAACAGTGCGTGAGCCGCTTCCCTATTGGCTTTGCCATTTTTCCTCTTTAGAATTACAAATATGAATCATAACAAGGCCGCAATCATCCTTGCCGCAGGCAAGGGAACCCGTATGAAATCCTCGCTTCCCAAGGTTTTACACCCTTTGGCGGGAAAGCCGCTTGTTACCCATGTCGTCGATACATGCAAAGAGGCAGGGATCGATTCTGTGTGCGTTGTAACCGCCCCCGATATGACCCCCGTTGAAAAAGCGGTCAGTCCATGTAAAACGGCTGTACAGGCCCAGCAGCTTGGAACGGGGGATGCTGTGAAGGCCGCACGTCATCATTTTGAATCCTTTGATGGGGCGATTTTTATTTTATATGGCGATTGTCCGTTGATAACTGAACCAACCCTGATGCAGTTATTTCATGCGGCGCAACCGACGGGCATGGCGATTCTAGGATTTAAACCTGATAATCCGCAAGGATATGGTCGCCTGATTGTCGACAGTAAGACAGATTCTGTCGAGGCGATTGTCGAGGATAAGGATTGCACCCGCGATCAACATGACATCCGCCTTTGTAATGCCGGTATTTATTGTATTCGCGATCAACGTTTATTTACCTGGCTGGATCAATTATCCGCGGATAACGCACAAGGTGAATATTATCTGACCGACCTTGTGGCCATTGCTAAGGCGGATGATGTCCGTTGCACCTATGTTATAGCGCACGAGGACGAAGTGCGCGGGGTAAATTCGCGGTCGCAATTGGCGGAAGCCGAAAAGATCATGCAAA
>DCKW01000102.1 GCA_002320485.1 Micavibrio sp. UBA1664 | reverse complement strand
ATTTGCATGTCATGCGCAAGGATATAGAACGCGCGTTACTGACAGATACCGCCTCCGCCAATGAGATATATCATAACGCCAGTTTTGCCGCCCCCAGAAACGGACGATGCCGCGAAACGTTAAAGGCTGTTTGGGATTTGGAATTAAATCATAAAGCGGATTTAAGTGACAGCGATCACGCCCCCATTATTAAAAGCGAAGTGATCGTTAATAATCGCATTCATTTTGCGGGGAGTTTTTTGGCAACAGTATCAGCCCGTTATCTTCTTTATGATAATTTTAAAAAAGATAATGGATTTCGCCTTTTGAACAGAACCGACCCTGTCCGTCAGGACGAGTTGGGCTACCTTCAAAACAGGTTCGGCCTAAACCGCATTATGCTCAGCGGATTTGCCACCCTTGTCGAAGATTTCTACATTGCAGGTCACGCCGGATATCTGGAAGAAATGTTTATGGGGCTTGGCGGCGAGTTTCTCTACCGTCCGCACGACAGTGCCTTTTCATTAGGCGGCGAAGTGTGGAGTGTTATGAAACGGGTTCCCTATGCGGGATCATTTCTGGCGGTAGAAGATTCCATTCAAAAAACCAGCGCCCTTTTGAATTTGTGGTATGATACCCCCGTCCTGCCGATGAATTTCGGTTTAAGCGCAGGGCGCTTTCTCGACGGCGATATTGGCTATCAAATTCATTCAACATACAAACCCGCTGCAGGGTGGCAATTAAAGGCCTATGCCACCCATTCCGCCCAAGATGATGCAACTGTTACAAAGAGGGATTCCGAAAACTGGATTTTTGGCGGACGCCTAACCATGCCGTTGGGCCGCATTAAAAATATTCCCGATAACAGTCGTCAAACCGTCACAATTGAGCCATTTGCACGCGATCACGGACAAACATTGGATAATTCTTACCCTCTATATGATTTAACGGATGCATGGCAGTTGCGGAATATTAAAACTCATTGGCAAGATATTACACATTCGAAATAAAAAAACCGCGACCTGATCATGCAGGCCGCGGCAAGATAACTCAGAGTGGGTATAGGATCGTCCCCCTAGATGAAATATCAAAACTCAAACCCTATAACTAAAGTTTACATAAAATTTTATCTAAATGCAACCTTTTTTATGAAATTTTAACACTCTATAATTAACAAGGCACTATCCCTTTAAGAGATTTGCCAAATCCTCTGGCATAGACGCTGAAAAATGCATTTCCTCATCGGTGCTCGGGTGAATAAATGAAATTTCATATGCATGAAGAGCTTGCCTCGGAAAATCGAGAATTGCCTGTTTGTCAAACCCTTCACCCAGTCGTGATACCCTCGAAACTTGCAATGTTTTTTGTCCGCCATAAAGAGGATCACCGATAAGCGGATAGCCCTTTGCCTGCATATGGACGCGAATCTGGTGGGTTCGCCCGGTCTCCAGACGACATTCAACCAACGCCATGGCATCATCATAGGAATCCAGCGTGCGGTAATGCGTGACAGCCGTTCTGGCACTCGTCGTGTCACCATGCTTTACTGCCTGTTTCAATCGGTTTTTATGATCGCGACCTATCGGAATATCTATTGCGCCGACCAATGGCACAGGAACGTTCCAGACCAACGCCAGATACACCCGCGATAATGTGCGGTCAGCCAGTTGCGCCGATAGATGGGAGTGGGCACGATCGTTTTTCGCAACCATCATCACACCGCTTGTATCCTTATCAAGGCGGTGCACAATGCCCGGACGTTTTACGCCGCCAATACCCGACAATGTATCGCCACAGTGATACAGCAGCGCATTGACAAGTGTTCCCGTCCAGTTGCCGGCGGCAGGATGGACAACCATTCCCGCGGCCTTGTTAATAACAATCACATCATCATCTTCATATACAATATCGAGAGGAATATTTTCCGGTTGAGGGTCTGCATCGTCGGCCTCGGGCATGACGCAGGTAACACACCATCCTTCCTCTGTTTTGGCAGATGGTTTTAGGTGCCCCTGCCCTGCCACCGCAATACCACCATTGGCAATCAGTTGCTTGACACGTTCTCGCGATAATTCGGGAAAAGCACCTGCGCAGAATTTATCCATTCTTTGCCCAGCCTCACCCGCCCCCACAATAATTGTACAGTTATCATCATCCATTATGATTGTTTCTTACCATCGCACGTACTCAAGAACAAGCTATAAGAACCGTTCAGGCGATAAAGCCCTTAGGACAGATTCACTCGCAGGAGCGGGTCCGCCCATTATTTGCGCCATTATAATTTCTGCCGCCATCAAACTTGAGATAATACCGTGCGATCCATGCGCCACAGAACAATAAATATTCTGATTGAGATGACCAACTATAGGAAATCTGTCTTTTGATGATGAGCGCAACGCCGCCCAACCGCCGACCACATCATTATAAGATAGAGCATTGTTTGTTGCAGTGTTGTAACGATCAAGGTTATCGATATGATCCTCTTTCGTTACATCTATATTTGTTTCCCACGGTTGGAAACTTGCCCCGAGAACGTGGAATCCCTCTTCATTTTGCGGCGTCATATATCCGCCAAAACATATATTGCGTTTCAACCCGCCCTGTGGCTTGATCCAGCTGACTTGCCCCCTGACCGAATGCACGGGCAATGTCGTATCGAGAAAATCATTAACGGCATAACCGTTTGCCAAAATAATATAATCCTCTTTCAGCAGCCCAATATTTTCAATACGCGCATTCATTCGTATGTCCGCATGTTCCGCCATCGCATGGCACAATTTAACCGGTGAAACACAGGCTGCATCAGGATAAAATAAATGATGTTCTTCCCGTTTTATATGATCGTTATGCCAACCAAGATTGTCACAATATCCCTTAAACCGACGGTCTTTATCCTCATCGGTACAAAGATGCAGGCTGCCACATTGTTGAAAATCAATATCATACATTTCTTGTAATTGCTGCATCACCCTTAATGCATTGGCATAAGCCGATGTATAATAATCGGATTGTGGTGTCGGCTTTGCCGTCAACTTCGGGTTAATCATCCCTGTCTTGCCGCCCGAGGCCGCCGCGGCCAGAGTATTTTTCGCCTCATAAATGGTTGCTTTTATGCCGTATACTTGCGCGATATATGCCAAGGCACATCCTGCCAATCCGCTCCCCACAATCGCTACGGATGGCTGCGGCTGTTTTAATGGTTTTTTTACCTCACCTGTAAAACGACCCATAATCATATCGCGCTTACGCCCGAACCCTTTGGCCTTGGTCACTTCGAAACCTGCGGCGGCTAAACCGCGCCTTACATGGCCTGCCGCAGTAAAACTTGCCAGAGTTGTTTGCGAATGTGACAAACGCGCCATGTGATTAAACAAAAAATCTGTCCACATTTCCGGATTTTTAGCCGGTGTGAAACCATCCAGAAACCATGCATCCACCTTAAAATTCTGCCATTGTGGCAAAATATCTTCTACATCCCCAATCCATATTGTTAAAGTTACTTGGGATGTTAAATGGATCGTATGTGGGCCTGGAACCCGTAAAGGGTATAATTGCAAATAGCGATTAATATAATGCCCTAGCTCATCATTCCATACCGAAAGGGCTTCTCGTATTTCCCCTTTAGATAATGGATATTTTTCAAAGGAAATAAAATGCAGTCTATGCCCTGCCGGTGCCGTTTCTTCAAACAGCTTCCATGTCGCCAGAAAATTAAGCCCAGTTCCGAACCCCGTTTCGGCAATAATAAATTGTGTCTGCTTTTGCCAAGCGGAAGACACATTATTGCCATCTAAAAACACATACTGTGTTTCCGCCAGACCGTTATCGGCGGAAAAATAAACATCATTGTATTTTGTAGAACGCAAAACCATGTATTATATTATAGTGTAGACCTTTAAAAATAACCCCTGTCGGACTATATCCAAACAGGGGCTAAAAGGGGAAGGAGAATATCAATCTTATAGTGGGATTGAAATCATGTTTGGAAAAATATAACTATTATTATATAGAAACCAAACAATACCGAATAAATAATAGTCCCCTTTTTAAAAGTCAACCGCAAAACATACTAAATATGTATTTTTTGATTGCCTTTTTGTAAAGTTGTATGCAATAAGATTACATAACTTTTCGGAAACAAGAAAAAAATAAAGAAAATAGGAAGAATAATCGTGACAATTACTACAGCACAGATGCGAGGAGCCCGCGGTTTATTGAACTGGAGCCAGTCAGAACTGTCAAAGCGCACAGGAATTTCAACAACCTCCATCGGTAATATCGAGGCAGGCAATACTCAGGCGCGCGAAAATACCTTAAAGGTCATACGTCAGGCATTTGAAAATGCCGGAATCGAATTTATCGGCACTGAGGGAATGCGTAAGAAAAACGAAAATATATATAGTATTGAAGGTCACGATGCGCTTGACAGATTATTAGATGATATATATGGCACACTTGCCAGATCCGGAGGCGAAGTGCTGGGCTTTGGTGTTGAGGAGAAAACAGACGTATCGCCCGAAGAATTTCAAAAAATTAATAATTATCTTAACAAACTCAAGGCAGCTAATATCACCGAACGTCTTATCATTCGTGAGGGCGACAATAATATGGTTGCGCCGCAAGAATTTTATAAACATCTTCCGAAAGAATATTTTGCCCCCCATCCTTTTTACATTTATGGTGACAAAATAGCCTTGATTAACTGGTCCACCCCTACAAAAATATTCATTATTAATAGCCCGCTGTTTGCCGAAACCTTTACGAGGGCATTTAATTTTATATGGGATAATGCGGATAGTTTTAACGTAAGCGTTCAAAGGAGCGCCTAATCCAAATGCCGGATGCCAGACCTAAACAGCCAGCACAACCTGCAGGTTTACATGACTATGATCAGTTTGCGGATAAATTTGCCAAAGCAGCAGGGCATGAAAAACGCGAGATTATACATCCCGCAATTGCACAGGCGTTTACAAGCATAGCCGCACACGGTCATTTTAATCCGAAAGATGACAAAATTGTCGATTACGGTTGTGGGCCTTTTACGCTCAGCATACCGTTTTTGAGGTGGGGCGTAACAGTCGACGGCGTAGACACATCCTCTGAAATGCTTAAAACCGCACGCGAAACCCTAACATCATGGAGAGAAGAGTTTTCACCGGATGCACAAAGAGTCGCAGATCAGGTTAGATTGGTACAATCAGCTGCCGACCTTAAAAAAGACGACTATCAACTTGCCATGATGAATTTTGTACATCAATGCGCTCCTGATGTTTTTTCCCTTAGAAAAATGTTCGGCGATGTGGCAGGGACGCTAAAATCCGGAGGAAACCTCATCATTACGGGCGCTCATCCTGAATATTTACATCAACCACACGCTTGTTGCGAATATGACGTTGAGGATTCATCCATATTAAAGGACGGTCAACCTTATACAGGACGAATTTTTGATGAAACTGGAAAATCCGTATATGAGTTGAAAGGCGATTATTTCTGGAGTATGAACGCCATTATAAGCAGTGCAGCCTACCATAATTTCAGATTTGTCAGCTCAACCTCTATTAACGATGTTGCAACACAAGCACGCAAGGCAAGTGACCCCGCTTATTTTCTTATGCATTTGCGAAAGAACAATGCTTTAGTCGCCTAACCACCCTTTGCATTTCAGCCGCAAATCACTATCTTCTTACTAAATAGAATAAAAAAAGAAAGTGATACCATGTCTGAAATTGATTTCACACCCTATGCCGATCCGGAATTGTTCCTGAATGCACCGAACTTTCCGAAAATAGAGGAAGGGAATTTTGTCGCGCATGTAATGGAGGCGATCAACATCGCCCGCGCCCGCTTCGAAATGGTTAAAAGCACACCGGAAGCCCCTACATTTGAAAATACAATCATGGCCATGCATCACTGTGACCACGAATTGGAAGCGGTATTATCTGTGTTTTACACCTTGCTTGGGGCTGAAAGCAACGATGCAATTCAGGCGATGGCACAGGAAATCGGCCCAATGACCGCCGCATTTTCCAATGATGTCGGATTAGACCCCGTTATCTTCGAGCGGATCGATACGTTATGGAAGCGTAAAGATGAATTGAACCTTTCCAATGATGAAATGATGGTTTTGGAAAAAAGCTGGATCGGCTTTGTCCGTAACGGTGCGAAATTAGGAGACGAAGAAAAAGAACAACTTCGTACGATTGATGCCGAGTTATCAAAACTCTCCCCGAAATTTTCAGATAATGCCCGCCTTTCTGCAAATGCGTTTGAAATGGTTGTGAGTGATAAGACACACCTATCAGGTTTACCCGATACTGCAATAACCGCCGCCAAGGAAACAGCAGAAAGCAAAGGTCATAAAAATGCGTGGTGTTTCACACTGGAATATCCAAGCTATATTCCTTTTATGACTTATGCCGATAACCGTGATTTGCGCGAAAAAATGTGGCGTGCGTTTTCGTCACGAGCTTTTGGTGGAGAGCATGATAATCAGGACATTATTAAAAACATTGTGTCCCTGCGCATTCAAAGAGCGCAGCTATTAGGGTATGCAACGCATGCCGATTATGTTTTAGAACGGCGCATGGCTGAAACCATGAATAATGTCGATGCCTTTCTGGATAAACTGGAACAAACATCACGCCCTGCCGCCGAACGTGATCTGAAAGATATTGAAAATTTTGCGCGTGAAAAAGGGTTATCGGACACCGTGAAACCGTGGGATATGGCCTATTGGTCGGAAAAACTTAAGCAGGATAGTTACGATTTTGATGAAGAGGAATTGCGTCCCTACTTCCCGCTGGATCGCGTGATTGACGGGGTTTTCACCCATGCGCAAAAACTGTTTGGTGTCAAGGTAACGCCCATTGAAGATATCCCCGTTTATCACCCCGATGTTACAACTTATAAAGTTGAGGATAATGACGGCACATTACGCGGCCTGCTTTATGCCGATTTCCACCCACGCCCGGGCAAACGTCAGGGTGCGTGGCAAGGGTCAATCCGCGATCGCGATACCGCCGCCGATGGCGAAGTTGAGTTGCCGTTGATCAGTATTGTAATGAATTTTACAAAACCCACCAAGGAAAGCCCGTCCCTCTTGACATTCGACGAGGTGGAAACATTTTTCCATGAATTCGGACACGCCTTGCATTCGTTGTTAACCGATGTCAATCACGGTGCCATCAGTGGAACCAGCGTGCACTGGGATTTTGTCGAACTACCCTCCCAAATCATGGAAAACTGGCTGGGTGAGGAAGAAACATTGAATTTATTTGCGCGTCATTATCAAACGGGGGAGCCGATCCCTGCCGATCTTATCAACAAATTGAAAGCGTCACGCAATTATATGAAGGGATGGTTTTATCTGCGACAGCTATCGCTTTGCCGCCTTGATCTTGCCTGGCATACATTAGACAGTGCGGACGGATTAGACGATGTTTTGAATTTTGAGCGCGAGGCTGTAGAGCCGTATGTTCTGTTCCCCTATGAGGGTGGGTGCACATCCACATCGTTTGGACATATTTTCGCTGGCGGTTATTCTGCAGGTTATTACTCCTATCTATGGGCTCAGGTTCTGGATGCTGATGCGTTCGAGGCTTTTCAGGAAACAAGCCTGTATGACGAGGTAACAGGGCAAAAATTCCGTAACGAAATTCTGGCTCGTGGCGGGTCCCGCCCGCCTTTAGAGTTGTATCGCAATTTCCGCGGACGTGATGCCGATCCGTTTGCTCTTTTGCGACGTGACGGTTTGATCGGCGGTGACGTTAAAACAGGTTCAGTTTAAAGTTGTTGTTCATGTTTTTGAGTTAGAATTGTCACAAAAAAAAATGACCGGCACTATAGATTAGATAATGCCGATCATTGTAACAATCAAATCGGTGAATTAATTTATCTTTTCCTGATTTTCAATTGCTTGCAGAATTTTATCAGGATTAACGCCTGTATCGGTATTTCCAATAATTTTATGGGTTTTAACAACTGTTTGCCCTTCTCCTCCTGCTGGCTGAATTGTGTCTACCTCAACAATTTCCTTTGTTGAGATTGCAGCGGCTGGAGCCTTGGCATTCAATTCAAAATTAGCCTGTCCTTGTGATGTCACAGGCGCAGTAGGCATTGGAGATGTACCCGATACCGATGCATTATTTTGTGCGGGCATTTGAGGATTGTTATTGGCCTGCGATACTGCAGGGGCTGCAGGCATCGAAGGACTTGCAACCGTAGGAGCGGCAACCTGAGCAGGAGGCTGAGGAGCCATAATTGTTGTGCGGGTTTGCGCATTCGCTGTAGTTGGTAAAGCCGCATCCGCCGCCATATTTGTGTTCATATTAGCATTTGTATTTACATCGCCCGCTGCGGGTTGCATTGCATTTAATTGCGCCGCTGTTATTTGGTTTTGCGCGACCACTCCGGCAGTAGTATTGTCACTGCTGATCGGGTTACGCCCTACCTCAAGTCCGATAAAACCGGCATTGCTTTGCAGGTTGGTTGTATTTTTTACATCGTAATTTTGTTCAGTGGCAACCGGTTGGGCCATTTGAGCGTGGACGGATGTCACAGCCGTTAAAGAAAGGGCCGCAATTGTTAAATATAATGTTTTCATATCTCTCTCCTGATTTTTTGAAATTCGTTTCACGTAATATACGTTTAATCATTTAAAAGAGTTCCTGCAACATGCATCTTGCCGCCCCGCCGCCATAATGCTGAACTGTCGGCAAGGCAGGCGTAATAAACCGATCAATATATTTAAGATAATGATCCTTTTGCCGGGCCGATAAAGATTCAAAACCCGAATGCGACATAACGACCATCGGTTTCCCGCCGTCCCCCTGCACCTCCAGCGCATTACCGGCAAACGCACGCACCTGTTGCATATCCAGTTCGATAATATCGCGGTGTGCGGAAAGGGAATCCATAACTTCTCCCCGATATTGCGGTAAAATCGATTCTGCGCATATACCGACAAATTCCGTTCCTATGTGCATCATGACATCGCTATGATAAATCGGGTCGCCAGTGTGGCTGGCCGTTTCAAATAAGTGCGGTTCAAATCCCATCGTCTCACACCATTTTTTGGCAAGCTCACGGTCGGTTCGGGCTGAAAATGTGCCATAAGCCTTGCGATTTGGTCTATCCAGAATAAGTGAAGACAATCCCTCCAAACATTTTTGTTCCTGTTCATAATCTGACCAGTCATGAATTATATCGTAATGACGGGACAAAGTCCGAAGCATAGTCTCCGTTTTTTCCGCCGCCCTGTTTTCGGTCAGCATTGGATAAACCATCATTTTCCGCCCTTCATGTGTTGAAAACCAGTTCGGAAAAATATGGTCGGGACATTCCTCTATCCCTTTCGCGATCGTCACGTGAATTCCGTTTTCAATCAATAAATTGACAAAGGAACGAAATTCCATAATTGCGCGTTCAAGAATAACTGCTCTATCCTCGTCATCATTTATCTGATATGGATTGGATGGTGCAGTAGAAACATTAAAATAAAAGCCCCCCGGCTCAACCATGAAGAGGTGACCTGTTGTCTGAGACGATTTTGCAAAAGAAGATGTCATATTTAACCTTGGGATTAGTGGCGTTGTTGTCCACCATAAGTGATTCTGCGTTGGCGCAAAATCAGGATACGTATTCAACCGATATTGGAACGCCCTCTCTAGAAGACAGAATTTTATCCGAACCGGCAGAACGTCGTGACGGGCAATACTGGA
Organism: Micavibrio sp. UBA1664; assembly: GCA_002320485.1. Lineage (GTDB taxonomy): Bacteria > Pseudomonadota > Alphaproteobacteria > Micavibrionales > UBA1664 > UBA1664. Next base: position 7,301 of record DCKW01000102.1, on the reverse strand, counting down.
CATTCAATCTGGAAAATGATTTCTTCGGCAGTGAGGGGCAAGATCAGAATTACACCAACGGTGCCCGTATTTCCTATCATGATGCCGCTTTAAACCTGCCGGGGTGGGCGCGAAACTTAGGTGAAATTTATCCGGGTTTCCGTATTAACGATACCACAGCGGTAACATACTCGCTGGGACAAAATCTTTATACACCTGCCGATATCACAACCACAACGCCCGATCCTGACGATCGCCCTTATGCGGGATGGTTGTATGGATCTATCGGAATGACAACAATTACAGACAACCATGAGGATCAGGTTGAACTTGCCCTTGGGGTGGTCGGACCTGCGGCATTGGGAAAACAGACACAGAATTTTGTACATAATCACATTACAACTGGCGCTGACGATCCACAAGGATGGGACAGCCAGCTTGATAACGAACCGGGTTTGATTTTGTCGTGGAGCCGCGAGTACCCCGACCTTTGGTCGACTGATATCGCTGAAAAACTTTATATGTCACTGGCGCCATCCGTTGGAACGTCATTAGGTAACGTTTATACCCTTGCCCAAGCCGGATTGGGCTTTCGCATCGCGCCATATGCCGAGCGTTATGCCGACCTCCCCGCGCGAGTGCGTCCATCTGTTCCGGGAACGGGATATTTTCCGAAAGCGACAGGCGGCTGGAGTTGGGGTTTATTCGGCGGTGTCACCGGTTATGCCGTGGCCCGCAACATCTTTCTTGATGGTAATACATGGGAAAATTCCCCGAGCGTAGACAAAAAACCATTTGTATATGACACTAGTGCAGGATTGGACGTAATTTTGGGCGACAACCGTGTGTCCTACACCATGACGCGCCGTTCCAAAGAATTCGACGGTCAGGATGACGAGAGCTATTTCGGCTCCCTATCCTATACGCGCCGGTTCTAAACCATATTGAGGCAGGATTGTTTCCTGCCTTTTTCTTAGGTCGTCCACATCGAAATCGGCAATCAGATCGTTAAAAAGGTTATGCCAGTTGATCTCGGCCTTTAAATGAATAAATACGGACCCAAGCCCCAGCGCCGCCCTGTCCATAAACACAAACTCGCGCGGAACGGGAACGCCGCTGCGTAACTCTCTCAGCTTTGCGTGAACCTCCTGCGCCTTCTCACGGCCATAGACACCATTATCGGTATTACCTATCGTTCGAATAGAATCGTCAAGCAACGGCCCATATAAAAACGATGCCCAGATATTAAGAATCTCGATCATGTCTTTCGACAAATTACCAAACCCCCATGTTTCATAGGCATGAACGGCAAGTGCCTGATCATCTGTTTTCAGCGCTTTGTATAAATCAATGACAGCCCCGACAAATTCGGGTCTGAATATGCGAATACACCCGAAATCAAGTAGGTTAATCGACAAATCATCACGCAAGGTATAGTTGCCCAAATGCGGATCCCCGTGTATAACCCCTGTTTTGTAAAACGGGATATACCATGCGTGGAATAAATTCATCGCGATACGGTTGCGGTCGGCAATCGGATCATCCTTATGATTAAGAATTTTATCGCCATCCATCCACCGCGTGGTCAGCAATCGCGCCGTTGATAAATCATCAATCACATCCGGAACATGGACATTTTCCTCATCGGCCAAAAGATAGCTAAAAAGTTTTTGTACGCGCGCCTCGCGTTTGTAATCCAGTTCCTCCCGCAAGCGGTCGGCCAATTCGGCGTGGATATCATCGGTCAGAATAGAGCTATCATATTGTTTATATAATTTGAACAGAAGTTTTAACTGGTTCAAATCAGCATCAATGGCACTGGCCATATCGGGATATTGTAATTTGCAGGCAACAATGTTTCCATCAGCAGTAATCGCCTTGTGCACCTGCCCTAAAGAGGCGGCGGCAGTGGCTTCATGCGGAAAATCTCTGAATTTATCCTGCCAGTCATGGCCCAGCTCCGCCTTCATACGGCGACGAACAAACGGCCATCCCATCGGTGGGGCATTTGACTGCAATTCCTGAAACGCTTTCGCGTATTCGGGTGGCAGGGCTTCAGGTATGGTGGCAAGAATTTGTCCGACCTTCATGATCGGCCCCTTCAAATTACCAAGAATACCCTTTAATTGTTCGGAGTGCATATCCCGATCGATCTTAATGCCAAGGAATTTCTCTCCTGCCAGTTTGGCAGCCAACCCTGCCGCAGAGCCGGACAAATTGGCGTATCGCCCTGCCCGCTTTAAAAATTTGGGATTGTTTTCATTTTCACTCATATCTTCGCCATCTCTGTCTTATTGCCTTGAAATTATATGACACACCGTGAAAAGCAAGGGAAGGATCATTTGATCGCATCACCCTCGACTTTAAGTGCGAGAGCGGCTATATCTGATGATATGGATATACAAAATGCAAAGAACATAATTTTCGAGGCCGGTTTAAAGGATGTGCCCTTTGACGGCTGGTCGAAAACCGTATTTGAGGATGCGGCAGAAAAGGCAGGATATGAACGCATCATGGTTGATGCCATTTTTCCGCGTGGCGAGCGCGACCTCATGGATTATTTTGCCGTCTGGGCCGATGACAAAATGCTTGCCGCCGTGTCCGGTACAGATATTGCCGACATGCGTATTCGTGATCGCATCAGAATTGCCGTTGAAACACGCATTGCCATCCTCAATCCGCATAAAGAGGCTGTTAATCTTTGCTTTAAAAAATTACTGATGCCTCAAAATGCGCGTCTGGCCGCCTCTATGACGTGGCGTACTGCCGATGTCATTTGGATGTGGGCGGGTGATGTTTCGGACGATTATAACCGTTATACCAAACGCGGCCTGCTGAGCGGGGTATTAGGGACGACAATGACTTATTGGTTGCAAGACCAGTCCGATAATCATTATAAAACGCTGGAATTTTTACAGCGACGCATTGATAACGTCCTGTTTGTCGGAAAAAATGCATCAAAAATCATCTCTCCCCTTGCACGATTTGCTGATCGTTTTATAGTACCCCATACTCCCTTTAACAAACACAAGGTATAAAAGCCCATGGAAAACGGCAATGTCACACAATTTCAATCTGCCCCTTCACAGGATGACCAGCCTCAAGATGTCGGCGGCGTTGCCGGCGCAAGACTGAAAAGTTTTATTGAGCGTATCGAGCGTCTGGAAGAAGAAAAAGCAGCGATTGCCAGTGATATCAAGGATGTTTATGCCGAGGCAAAAGGAACGGGATTTGACACCAAAACAATCCGTAAGATTATCTCCTTGCGCAAGGTCGACACTGAGAAACGTCGGGAGGCCGACGAAATTCTCGACCTTTATAAATCAGCCATAGGCATGGAGTAATAGAGATATGTCCCTGATCCTGCACAGATTGCTGAAGGACGGGGACCTGATTGACAAAATCGAGGCCACGGCACGTGATTTGCGGCAAGATCAATACGGACGCGAGGAAAGCATTGATAATCATACTGCAACCACTCTTCTTCATCACATCGGGCAAATTCTAAAGCATCCTGATAATTGGCAGGATTATTTGAAAAAATATAATGATCCTCCTTTGCCGTTTTCGCTTCATTCCAACACGGGCATTGCCGAAACGCTGTTTCAAAATGGTATTATCAATCACATGACTGCAAAAATCATCATAAGGGATGACACACCCGATACCCCGAAACTAAAAATAGGATAGGATATTAACGTTTTTTTCATTATTTTTCCCCATTATGAGCATGGGGAGAGGGAAAAAATGGAAAATATCATAGACATCACATCGGCTCACATCGCAGATAAAAACGGAAAAGGATCCTTTATATCATCTGACCGCATTGACGATATTATCGACAAGGTCAGCCATGTTCGTGATGTCATACCGGGGTCATTGAGCACTTCTTTTGCACTGCTGGATCCGTCGCTGGCAACATTTCACAACGATATGCGCCGCGCCGCTTTGCAATTGGCTCATGCCAAAAAGACGGGGCAAAATATTGACATCGCCCTTTGGCGATTTGAAACAGCGGAAAGCGCCTACCAAACACGTCTTTATGAAGTGCGTAAAAACTCCATCATAGAAAAAATCAACGCTGATGGTGATACGGATGCAAAAAAAGAATTACATAATCTGACTATGCAACAGCGTATGAACGACAGCTTTAACCTGCGTCGTCAACAACGGGCGGAGGAAAAACGACGCAAGGAAGAAAAATCCGAAGGTGGCTTCTTCTTTTATTTCATGTTGGGTATAGCCATTGCAAACATGAACGCTCAACGTATTGCACGTGAAATGGAAGCATCCCGTTTGCAAACCGCATTTTTCAACGCAAGAACAGCCTGATTATCCGTTCATCGGCGTACCTGTGCCATAGTGTTAACTTTTTATTAAACATTTGGACTGGACAGCTGATTCGCGAATAATCATAATTTATCAGTGATTCTATGTTATTCTAAATTATGCGCCTTAAAACCTTTTATGCAAAAAACATGACGGAAGCGATGCGACAAGTCAGGGATGCGATGGGTGAAGATGCCATTATTATTGCGACACGCGATGAAAATGGTGGAAAATCCGTCCGCGTAACCGCAGCTATCGAGCAAATGGACGATTTGCCCGATCCTTATGCTGGTGAAACTTCGTCACATTCCAGAAGATCCGCAAAGACACAGGCCTTTTCGAATGATCGTGTACGCGCAGATTATTTGCAATATGACGAGGAAAATGATCTGGAAGGCCAATTGGCAGAAGATTTAACCGACATTATGTTGCGCCATGTCGTACCAAATGATGTCATGGATAACATACTGGCCACTGCCGCCATGAGCGGCCTTGGTGATGCGGAAACAGCATTGGCGGCGGCCCTTGACCATTTATACGGCTTTACACCGTTGCCGCGAAAAAACCGCAAGGCGATTATGCTTGTCGGCCCTCCCGGCGCGGGAAAAACATTAATGGTGGCAAAACTGGCGACCCAGGGTGTCATGGACGGTTTGTCCGTTGCAGTTGTTACAACAGACACGGTTCGTGCCGGTGGTGTGGAACAATTGCAGGCCTTTACCAAGATTTTGAAAATCCCGTTACAAAAGGCAAAGACACGAGAGGAATTGAACGCCATACTTAATCAAATTCAGGACAATGACCTGATATTAATTGATACGGCGGGAACCAATCCGCACGATCCTGACGATATGGCGCGCATTGCCCGCCTTGCCGATGCAGGGACAATCGAACCCGTTCTGGCAATGACGGCGGGTGTTGATGCCGAGGAATCGGCCGAAATCGCAAGATCGTTCGCTCTTCTAGGAGTACAGCGAATGCTATCAACCAGGCTGGATGTGGCACGCCGTCTGGGCGGTCTTTTGACCGCGGCACAAAAAGGCGGTATGAGTTTTTGTAATATGAGTTTCAGCCCGCGTGTCACGGACGGACTGGACAGTTTAAATGCAACCACCCTCGCCCGGTTTTTAATGAATGCCGATAAAGTGTTAAGATCATATACGAAACCGTCGGAAACGACACAAACCAATCAACCACGACAAACCGCAGGACGCGCGAAATGACCGATAATTTGAAAGCAGCAAACACCCCATCATCAGCCACCCCTTCGACAGCCTTTCCTCAGGGGAAAAATGTCATCGCGGTAGCAAGCGGCAAAGGCGGTGTAGGCAAGACATGGTTTTCCGTCACGCTGACCCACGCTCTCGCCAGACAGGGGAAAAAGGTTTTATTATTCGATGGTGACCTTGGGCTTGCCAACGTTGACGTCCAACTGGGTCTGATGCCTAAACGTGATTTGAATGATGTGATCCGCGGTCGTCTTAGCCTTGATAAGGTTGTACAGCACTATGACGAAGGCGGGTTCGACATTATCGCCGGACGCTCAGGACAGGCATCGCTTTCCGCCTTACCAAGCCAGCGTCTTGCCTTGTTACGTGACCAGCTTCTCGATCTTGCCAAACGTTATGATGTCGTGATTATCGACCTTGGGGCCGGTGTGGACCGCACAGTACGGATGATGTCCGCATCCGCCATCCGCACCCTTCTTGTCACAACAGACGAACCCACATCCCTGACCGATGCCTATGCCTTTATAAAATTGGGTGCGGCGGCAGGCATGTCAAAACGCGTCAGTATTGTTGCAAATCAGGCGCCAAATCCGATTGAAGGTGAAAAAACATATAAAACATTGTTAAAGGCCTGCGAAAACTTCCTGCGCCTCAATCCCGCTTTGGCAGGGATTGTGAGACAGGACCCGCGCGTGAAAGACTCCATCCGCTCGCAAACACCTATTTTGACTCGCTCTCCTAATACGGAAGCCGCATTGGATGTTGAGAAAATTGCAATGTATGTCGACGCCCTCATCAAAAAAGCAGCCACAGCCTAGCTTGTGGCGCAAGATTTATCACGTTTTCAAAACTAATGTGATATCCTGTTTATATGAGTGGAATTAATCCGTATTCTTTTTTATCGGGTTGGGGCAGCGCGTCCCAAGGTTCCGCATGGCCGGTTCAGCAAACACAGATTATTTCCCTTCCCCAGTCTCTTAATCAACTGAAACAAACCGCGCAGATTAAGGGCGAAATCGGAATTCAAAATGCCGATGGCACAACTCAGGTCAAAACTCCGCAAGGGGACATAACGCTGAAATTACAAAATGCATTGCCTGCAGGAATCAAGATTGACATTCAAATACCGTCAGGGCAATCACCTAAGGAAGCCTTTATTCAGCCACGCCTTACCGCCTATTTAAATTCGGGCCAGCAGGATATACAGACAAGAACGAATCCAACAGTAGATACGGTCACAACAGCTCCCGCACGTCCGACCCCCAATCAGGACATGAAAAATTTACAATCAACCGCACAACAGGCGAATATTACCACTGCGCAAAAAGGCGAGGGAGCGCCCGCCGCCGTCATTAAAGAAGGACAAGCCATCCGCGTCACGCCGCTCCCCGCGCCCTTGCAATCATTTCCTGCAATCGCGCGAGAATTAACCGCCCCTTCAATGCCGCAAGCCAATGCAGTCTTAAACCCTGCCTTACGCCTGCCCGAAGGCAGCCCACCGCAATTTCCGCCCTCTCCATTTTTAACACCGCCTGCCAAAATTCCTTTAATCCGCCAATCTTTGTTACCTGCCACCATGACATATCATGTGAGTGGAGACCGCACAGTAAGGCAGATCATCAGCGGTATGCCGCCTCTGGAAACGGACAGTGTATTTCTTAAACTAACAGCGGATAATAAGAATTTGACAAACGCGACGCGTCCGCTTCTGCCATTTACACAACCCGCCGATATGCGTGTCATGAAGATGGTCGAACCCATGCA
>DCKW01000080.1:1374-8920 GCA_002320485.1 Micavibrio sp. UBA1664 | reverse complement strand
CCAAAATACTCTGACGACGTACAGATTGATATATAACCCCGTCACCCTCTTTTTTACGAACCCTATAATTATTTTTTGAAAAGCGGCGCCATGCATCATGGCCATTGTTGGCTGTATAAAACCCCATTGATAGCCCTAAGCCACCACCAGCAATAATAAGAAACCCTGCCTCTTGGGGGGCCACATATGCAGCAGTAGCAGTAAAACCCACACTTGCCAATCCTGCCGCCGTTACAAATACAACTTTACAAACGTCTTTAAACTCTTGCGTTAATTTCATAATATCTCCTCTTAAAACTTACCATAAATTTTAATTGTGATAAGTCAATAAAAAAATCCCGCTAAGGAGGTTGCGGGATTTTATTCTTATAACTCTATAATGTCTAATTACATTGAACCATCTGATTTCGGCTTTTTACGTTGAACGGGGGCCACTGATTTATCAATAATCTCGACCTTGCCGCCGGCCTTTTCGACCGCTTCCGTGGCTGCCTTTGTCGCGCCGGAAATATTAAGTGTAATTTTGGATTTCAATTCGCCTGTGCCGAGCAAACGGATACCGTTTTTCGCGCGGCGAACCAGTCCCGCCTTAACCAAGGCAGCCTCGTCTACAGTGCCCTTTACATCCAGTTTCTTGGCATCGATAAATTGTTGCAATTTACCCAGGTTGATTTCAGCGTAATCATTTTTCACACGGGCGTTAAAACCACGCTTAGGCAGGCGCTGATACAAAGGCATTTGACCGCCTTCAAATCCTTTAATTGCCACGCCGGAGCGAGCCTTTTGACCTTTTTGACCCTTGGAAGATGTTTTCCCCATACCGGAACCGATACCGCGACCGACACGACGGCGCTCTTTAATGGATCCTTCTTTTGGTGCAATTTCATTTAATTTCATTTTAATCTCCGTATTGAGATGCTTTAAGCGGCATCTTCTACAATTACAACCAGGTGAGGAATTGAACGAACCATGCCCCGCACGGAAGGTGTATCTTCCAACGTACGTGTTTTATGCATTTTGTTTAATCCCAAACCGATCAATGTCTGACGTTGTACAACCGGACGGCCAACCGGCGAACCGATTTGACGAACAGTGATTGTTTTTCCTGATGCCTTTTTGGCTTTAGGAGCGGATGCTTTTTTCTCAGCCGCAGGTTTTGCAACAGCCTTCGTCTCCTTTTTAGGAGCAGCAGTCTTTGCAGGAGCCTTTTTCGCAGTTTCCGCCTTTTTGGCAGGTGTCTTTTTTTCTTCAGCCATAAATCCTACTCCTCAATTCCGGCAACCGCACCAGGCATAACTTCGCGGTTGGCAATCACGTCACCGACTTTTTTACCGCGACGTGCGGCAATTTGACGTGGGTTTTGAATATTTTTCAATGCTTCCAACGTAGCACGAACCATGTTGTGCGGGTTTGCAGTACCGTTAGATTTTGACACGATGTCCTGAACGCCCAACGCTTCGAAAATCGCACGCATCGGACCCCCGCCAATAATACCCGTTCCTGAAGGCGCGGCTCTCAAAACCACACGACCCGCACCGTAACGGCCGGTAATATCGTGGTGGATTGTGCGACCTTCACGCAATGGAACACGGATCATGTTACGCTTGGCGTCTTCCGTCGCTTTACGAATTGCCTCAGGCACTTCCTTGGCTTTACCTGTACCGAAACCGACGCGGCCTTTACCGTCACCGACAATCATCAGTGCGGCAAAACCGAAACGACGTCCGCCTTTAACCACTTTCGCAACGCGGTTAACGGCGACCAGACGCTCCTGAAGCTCCGGGCCTTCCTGGTCTTGATCTCTTTGTTGTGCTTGATCTTGTCTAGCCATATCTTATCCAGTCCTTTTTCTTAAAATTCCAGTCCGCCTTCACGCGCACCATCGGCCAAAGCCTTTACACGCCCGTGGTACAAAAATTGACCACGGTCAAAAATAACAGCCTTAACACCGGCCTTAGATGCCTTTGCGGCAACCGCTTTACCGACGGCTGTGGCGGCATCTTTATTCGATGTCGATTTCAGGCCTTTTTTAACGTCCGCATCCATAGTGGAAGCAGAAGCCAGAGTTTTACCCTGAAGATCGTCAATAATTTGAGCATACATATGTGTTCCCGTACGGTGAATGCTCAAGCGGGGTTTCCCTTGCGCCAAGGCAGTTGCACGAATGCGGTTACGAACACGGTATTTACGACGTTGCGTCGATGTCAGTTTAATTTGTGCCATTATTTCTTCTTACCCTCTTTGCGGATAATACGCTCGCCGGCGTATTTAATACCTTTACCTTTATATGGTTCAGGCGGTTTATAGCCACGGATTTCAGCGGCAACCTGCCCAACTTTTTGTTTATCAATACCGGATACGACAATCTCAGTGTTATTATTTACGGCAATCTGGATGCCTTCCGGCGTGTTGTAACGGACATCATGTGAAAAACCGAGGTTCATCACCAATGTCGTTCCCTGCATATTAGCACGGTAACCAACCCCGCTGATTTCCAGTTTCTTTTCAAAACCGTTGGAAACACCCTGACATAAATTGTTAATCAGGCGCCATGTCGTTGCCCACATGGCATTGGCAAATTTTGTGCCTTTTGTTTTTTCGACCAGAACTGTTCCGTCCTTGACCGTGGCTTTCACCTCATCAACAAGGCGAAGACTTAACGTGCCTTTTGAGCCTTTTGCCGTGACCTCGTTCCCGTTGATGTTGACTTCAACACCTTGAGGAATTGTGAGTGCGTTTTTTGCAATACGTGACATTATACTTACCTCTTAAACCTTTATTAGAAGACCTGACACAGGACTTCGCCGCCAACATTTTCAGAACGAGCCTTCGCATCAGTCATCACACCCTTTGGTGTGGTCACGATGGATGTACCCAGACCGTTGTGAACGCGAGGCATTGTTTTAACGGATGAGTAAATACGGCGACCCGGCTTTGACACTGTTTTCAATTCACGAATAACAGGCAGACCTTCGCTATATTTCAAATCAACACGCAAGACAGGATGATTTTTTTCGTCCTTTTCCTCGGCATAACCGCGGATATAGCCTTCGTTAGTCAAAACATCCAAAACATTCTTGTTCAGCTTTGACGCAGCGGTGTATACAGAGGCCTTGTGACGGGCTTGTCCGTTACGGATGCGTGTAATCATATCGCTGAGGGGATGACTTAGTGACATTGTATTATCTCTCCTCTTTCTCTTACCAGCTTGCCTTTGTTACGCCGGGAAGCTGACCTTTAGAGGCCAGTTCACGCAACTTAACGCGGCAAAGGTTGAATTTACGGTGGTAACCGCGTGGACGGCCTGTTAGGGCGCAACGGTTACGCTGGCGGTTCGGCATGGCGTTTTTCGGCAGTTTGGCCAATTCCAAATTCGCTTTAAAAATATCTTCGGGGTTGGCGCTTTTATCACGCGCAACAGCCAGCAATTCTTTACGCTTCGCAGCATATTTCTTAGCCATTTTTTCGCGTTTTACATCACGCTGTATCATTGATACTTTTGCCATTTTTACTCTCTTCCTTTAGTCCTTAATAGGCAATTTGAATTCTTTTAACAGGGCGCGGGCCTCGTCATCAGTTTTTGCGGTTGTACAAATAACGATGTCCATACCGCGCATTGAATCAACCTTGTCGTAATTGATTTCAGGGAACACGATGTGTTCTTTCAAACCCAATGCGTAGTTACCACGACCGTCACAACTGTTTTTCTTCAAACCGCGGAAGTCACGAACGCGGGGCAATGCAATATTGACCAGACGATCCATGAATTCATACATGTTTTTACCACGCAAGGTTACCTTTGCACCCAAAGGCATATTTTCACGGACCTTGAACGTCGCGATTGATTTTTTCGCACGCGTTACAACGGCCTTCTGACCTGTAATTGTTGTCAGGTCGTCGGCTGCGCTTTGCGCTTTACGTGAATCTGTTGTGGATTCACCTGCCCCGATATTCAAAACAATTTTTGTCATTTTCGGAATTTCCATGACATTCTTGTATTCGAATTTGTCCTGCATCGCTTTACGAATATTTTTTTGATATTCGGACTGAAGGCGTGGCGTATATTTTTCTGCTGCACTCATGTTAATAACCTCTATTCAATCGTTTCGCCGGATTTTTTGGCAATACGAACTTTTTTACCGTCTTTCAAAGTTTTGTAACCAACACGTGATGCCTCACCAGATTTTGGATCAGCCAAAGCCACATTGGACACATGGATCGGAGATTCGATATTTTCGATACCGCCGGCTGATTGCTGAGACGGTTTCTTATGCTTTTTACGAACATTGACGCCCTGGATCACAACGCGCGAATTTTTCAAGTCAACCTTCAAAACCTCGCCTTTTGCGCCCTTGTTTGCGCCGGTTGTCACAACAACCTGATCACCTTTTTTAATTTTCATCTTTGCACTTGCCATTGTTATAGTACCTCTTCAGCCAGAGAAATAATTTTCATGTAGCCTTCGTTTCTTAGTTCGCGTGTCACAGGGCCAAAAATACGTGTTCCGACCGGCTCACGGTTCGCATTAACAAGAACGACCGCATTTGTATCAAAACGGATCACAGAACCGTCACGGCGTTGAATTCCTTTTTTCGTACGAACGATCACGGCCTTCATAACCTGACCTTTTTTGACACGACCGCGAGGCAAGGCTTCACGCACGGAGACAACAATTTGTTCACCGATATTGGCATCATTTTTTCCTGAGCCGCCCGGAACCTTGATGCACATTACTTTCTTGGCACCTGAGTTGTCGGCAACTTCACAAACGGATTGCATTTGAATCATGGCTAAGCCCTCTTACCTTCTACTTATTTTGTCTCGTCTTTTTTGGCCGCCGCTTTTTTCGCAGGAGCTTTTTTATCTGCCGCCTTGGCAGCAGGTTTTTTATCATCTTTGGCGGGAGCCGCTTTTTTCGCTACCGTCTTTTTTGCGTCTGCCTTAGGGGCTGTTGTTTCCGCACCTGTATAAACCGTCCAACGTTTACGTTTTGAAATAGGCGCACATTCGATAATCTGAATGGTTTCACCTTCCTTCACGCTGTTATTCTCGTCATGAGCCGCGAATTTCTCGGATTTCTTCAAGTATTTTTTGTAAATCGGGTGCATGTAACGGCGCTCGACAAGAACAGTAACCGTTTTATCTTGCTTATCACTAACAACTCTACCTTCTAATATACGACGTGGCATATCTTTACTCTCTCCTTAAACCTTAAGCCGTTTTCTTGGCTTTGGTTGTTGTTGTCTTTGTTTTAGCAGGAGCCGCTTTTTTAGCGGCAGGTTTTCCCGCCTTCGCCTCCGTTGCAGGAGCAGTCATCGCCGTTTGTACGCGGGCGATATTGCGACGCACCTTACGTAAACCGTCAACCTTGTCCAATTGTCCGCCGGCATGTTTGAAGCGTAGCTCCATTTGTTCTTTTTTCAGATCAAGCAATGATTTAATCAGCTCGTCTTTTGATTTTGATGTCAAATCTTCGTACTTCATAATCCTAATCCTTACTCACCGATTCTCGTCACAATTTTGGACTTGATCGGTAATTTCATTTGCGCACGCTCCAAAGCTTCGGAAGCCAGATCATGTGGAACACCGTCCATTTCAAACATGATGCGGCCAGGCTTTACCTTTGCGGCCCAGTATTCAACAGACCCTTTACCCTTACCCTGACGAACCTCAAGAGGTTTCTTTGACACAGGCGTGTCGGGGAAAATACGGATCCACAATTTACCCTGACGACGAATGTGACGTGTAATCGCACGACGCGCCGCCTCAATCTGGCGGGCGGTAATACGGTCAGGAGACAATGCCTTCAAGCCGATTGAACCAAAGTTCAAATCTGTGCCGCCTTTGGCGTTTCCGTGAATACGGCCTTTATGGGCCTTTCTGAATTTCGTTCTTTTGGGTTGTAGCATGATATGCCTTCTCCATATAAAAAAATAAACTTTCACACAGACTTTTGAATTTAATAAATCCAGAGTTTCCGTATGTTTAAAGCACCTATTCGATACTTTTTTGTTAAATCTGGCGCAATATAGCCCTAAAGAGGCCGTGATTGCAACCACTTTTTTAAAGATTTTTTAACGATCGGGTAAAATTGTCTGGCTTTTATCATCCAGTTTCGCATCCTCGGTTTCAGGATCATCCGCACCCATATGGATTTTCTTCGGCGCAGGAGCAGATTTCAGCCGTTTCTCATCGGAAACCTTCTCATTCGTTTCGGTTTCATCCTTTTGATTTTTCTGATAAAAAATCAATTGAGGATCAGTAGGATCAATATTATTCAATTCAAACGCTTCTTTCACCGCCTGCACAATTCTGGCACGGGAAATAACCTCTTCGGCACGCGCTGAATCAACCCACCATCTGATTTTCATTTCCATGGATGTTGCGCCCAATGACCAACACAATACTTGCGGGGCGGGACTGTCCATCACTTCATCAAGCGGCGAAATAGCCTGTATGATAATTTCAATAATGTCGTTGGTGTCGTAATCATACCCGACCGTAATATCCAGTTCGACGCGACGTATATCAAAAGCCGTGGAGACAACGACATGATTCGTATAAACCTCGGTATTGGGAACAACGATCACTTTTCCGTCATAGGTTTTAAGGACTGTCGCACGCGGTTCGATACTGACGACCGTTCCTTCTGATTCCCCTATTTGAATCTGGTCACCACGCCTAAATGGTAATCGTAGCAGGATCAGCAAACCCGCCAGCCAGTTCTGCAAAATATCCTTGAACGCGAAGCCGATGGCAAGCGAGCCAAGGCCGAGACCGGATATCAGATCAACAGGCTTCAAGGATGGCATAATAATGGTGAGGGCCACCATCAAACCGACAATTATCATGATCCAGAAAGCGATAGACGCGACCAGATTTCCCAAATCGATTCTGTTCTTGCGATTAAAATAGGTTTCCATCACGCGTTTGACGCCATAGGCGATTAACGCGAAAATGAAGAGAATAATGATGCCGGCAACAATATTGGGAAGCAGTAAATAAAAATCGGCACTCCATACGCCGATTTTTTGCCATGCCAGATCAAAACCCGATGTCATGTCCACTATTTGTTCATTGTCACCCATACCCATCATACGGGTTAATCACTGATATAGTTCAATAAAAAAGAGCCCTGAGGCTCTTTTGAATGTCTATTTGTTTAATATTATCTGTTCCAGCCTTGTTCATTGGCCAAAGCTTTATCGCGGCCCATAGGGTCATGCGCCATAATGTCACCTTTGTACAACCAGACTTTTACACCGATAATACCGTATGTAGTTAATGCCTCGGCAAAACCGTAGTCGATATCGGCACGCAATGTATGCAAAGGAACACGCCCCTCACGGTACCATTCTGTACGCGCAATGTCTGCACCGCCCAAACGACCGGATACGTTAATACGAATACCAAGTGCGCCCATACGTAATGAGTTTTGAACGGCACGTTTCATTGCACGACGGAAGGAAATACGACGCTCAAGTTGCTGGCAAACACCTTCGGCAACCAATTGTGCATCGACTTCCGGCTTGCGGATTTCAACGAT
>DCKW01000080.1:564-1069 GCA_002320485.1 Micavibrio sp. UBA1664 | reverse complement strand
GCTTGCGGATTTCAACGATGTTCAAAGAAACGGCAGCACCGATTTTCTTTGACAATGTAGAGCGTAATTTTTCAATATCGGCCCCTTTTTTACCGATAATCATTCCCGGGCGGCCGGCATAAATTGTGATCGTTACATTTTTTGCCGCACGCTCGATCTTCACCTGGGAAATTCCCGCAGGTTTCAATGTCTCATGGATGTATTTTTTAACTTCCAGATCCTTGATCAAAAGGTCGGCATAATTGCGATCCGCGAACCAGCGTGAATCCCATGTTCTGTTGACCTGAAGACGAAGACCGATTGGATTGATTTTCTGACCCATAATATTTCCTTCTTACTCTGCTTGTTCTTTAACAACGATTGTGAGGTTGCTGAATGGTTTTAAAATTCTTGCACCGCGGCCTTTTGCACGGGCACGGAAACGTTTCATCACGATTGATTTTCCGACATAAGCCTCGGAAACGATCAAACGGTCGATATCGAGATTGTGATTGTTCTCGGCATT
>DCKW01000080.1:0-231 GCA_002320485.1 Micavibrio sp. UBA1664 | reverse complement strand
GCAATCGCACTTTCAAGGCATTTTTTGACCTCGTTGGAAACGCGGCGGTTGGAAAATTCGAGTTCCGTTACCGCTTGTTCAGCCTTTTTTCCACGGATCATTTGCGCAACCAGATTAAGCTTTTGAGGGCTTGTTCTGATATATTTTGCAAAAGCGCGGGCTTCGCCGTCCTTTGTTCTTGATGCATTTGCAGTCTGTGCCATTGTTTTACTCTCTTTTTAAAACCTAATT
>DCKW01000069.1:23013-27632 GCA_002320485.1 Micavibrio sp. UBA1664 | reverse complement strand
CAATGTGTGGAAACATTTCTAACAACGGACTTTGAAGGCGGTCGTCACGAACGCCGTGTCAATAAACTGGGAGGTTGTCAATGATTTTAGACCCTCCCTCATATCGTTAGCTTTGAAAAATAACTATATCTAACGAATTAATTATAAAGGATTTTTACTATGACCAATACAGCGGAAAAAATGACTATGACCAATGATAATACAAATTTCTGGACCTCTCCTGCATCGGAAACCGATTCAGAGGTTTTTAACGCCGTTCAGAAAGAGGGCGAGAGACAACAAAACCAGATTGAATTGATCGCATCCGAAAATATTGTTTCTCAGGCGGTTCTGGATATTCAGGGGTCGGTTTTGACCAACAAATATGCCGAAGGTTACCCGAAAAAACGTTATTATCAGGGATGTGAATTTGTTGACCAGACGGAGCAAATGGCAATTGACCGTGCAAAAAAACTGTTTAATTGCGCGTATGTGAATGTGCAGCCACATTCGGGCGCCAATGCAAATCAGGCCGTATTTTTTACATTATTACAACCAGGTGACACTTATCTGGGGATGAGCCTGGATGCAGGCGGACATTTGACCCACGGATGCCCCGTTAACCAGTCAGGGAAATGGTTTAATGCCGTTGGATATGGCGTTAACGAAAAAGGTTTGATCGATTATGCCGAGGTTGAGCGTCTGGCGATGGAACATAAACCAAAATTGATTATTGCGGGTGCATCGGCCTACCCACGTGTTATCGACTGGAAAAAATTCCGAGAAATTGCGGATAAGGTCGGGGCTTACCTGTTTGTGGATATGGCGCATTATGCAGGGTTGATTGCGGCAGGCGAATATCCGGATCCGCTCCCTCATGCGCATGTGGTGACAACAACAACACATAAAACATTGCGCGGCCCGCGCGGTGGTATGATCCTGTCAAATGATGAGGATCTTGGTAAAAAACTGAATTCGGCCGTATTTCCTGGTTTGCAAGGCGGGCCGTTGGAACATGTGATCGCGGCCAAGGCTGTGGCCTTTGGGGAAGCGTTACAACCTGAATTTAAAACTTATCAGAAAAATGTCATTGCCAATGCGCGGACATTAGGAGCGGTTTTAAAAGAGGGCGGTCTTGATCTTGTGTCCGATGGTACGGATTCACATATGCTTCTTGTTGATTTACGTCCGAAAGGTTTGACAGGAAAGGCGGCTGATCTTGCGTTGGAGCATGCCGGCATTACCTGTAATAAAAATACCGTGCCAGACGATCCGGAAGGTCCGTTTACGACATCGGGTATTCGTTTGGGAACGCCTGCGGGAACGACCCGCGGATTTATGGAGGCTGAATGGAAACAAATCGGTCGCCTGATTTTACGTGTTCTGGACGGTCTGGTTGAAAACGGACCCGATAGAAATTCCGATATTGAGGCGCAGGTTCGCGCCGAGGTCAAGGAATTATGCGCTAAGTTTCCTATCTATCAATAATAGTATCATCGTCACGGACTTCATCGCGATATGCCGTGACGATATCTCTTTCTATTTTTCAGGCAACCTGTTACAAAATACCTCATGAGATGCCCATTTTGCGGAGTAGAAGACACACAAGTGAAGGATTCGCGTCAGGCCGAGGATGGTAGTACCATTCGGCGCCGACGGTGTTGCTCGTCTTGTGGGGGGCGATTTACAACGTTTGAACGCATTCAGTTGCGCGAATTGATTGTGATAAAAAATGACGGATCAAAGGAAGTTTTTGATCGCGAAAAACTATACCAATCGATGAAAACCCCCCTTCGTAAACGTCCGATCGACAGTGCGCAACTGGATCAGATGGTGAGCGGCATTGTAAGACAACTGGAAGCCGTCGGCGATACCGAAATTCCCACTAAAATGATCGGGGAACTGGTTATGCAGGCCTTTGCCGAAACGGATCAGGTTGCCTATATCAGGTATGCTTCCGTTTATAAAGATTTCCGCGAAGTCGAGGATTTTAACGAATTTGTCGGTGATTTACAAAAAATACAGAAAGTTTCCTGATTTTTTATGTTCACGGGGATTATTCAGACAATCGGTGACGTTGTAAAAGTTGATACATCGCGTGGGGATCCGAGATTTTTTATCAAAACGACTTTGGATTTGGATAACGTGCCTATGGGCGCATCGATATGTCATTCCGGCTGTTGTCTGACAGTCGTTGAAAAACACGACGATACGTATGCTGTCGATGTCTCCGCCGAAACTTTGTCAAAAACAACACTCGGCGATTGGGATAAGGGTGTAAAAATCAATCTGGAACCGTCTTTGAAGATGGGCGATGAATTGGGCGGGCATATTGTATCGGGTCATGTGGATGGTGTTGCGACAATCATATCAATTAAGAATGAGGGTGACTCTCATCGATTGGTCATAGAAGCCCCGCATGATCTTGCAAAATTCATTGCGTCTAAAGGATCGGTTGCACTGGATGGTATTTCCCTCACGGTGAATGAGGTGGAGGGCAATTGTTTTGGCATCAATATTATCGCACATACATGGCAAGTCACAACACTGGGGCAAAAAAAGGTGGGTGACAGGCTGAATCTGGAAATTGATCTTATGGCACGTTATGCCGCCCGTTTGATGGATTACAAATAAATCCACTTCTTTCTTGATTTATCATATATAGGCCTTATGCTTGAAATATTCTCAGGGCAGGGTGAAAATCCCTACCGGCGGTAAATTTTGTATTTTATGAAAAAGCCCGCGAGCGCTTTTTGTCTAGGCAAAAAGGTCAAGCAGATTTGGTGGAAATCCAAAGCCGACGGTGATAGTCCGGATGAAAGAGAATAAGTCAAGAACCTGAAACCGGTCATCGGTTACGGGTGATTGGTTTTATGCCCTGATTTGTGGTGATGCAAACAGAAAGGAGCGTAAAACCATGAATCAGATTTCAAACAGCACTGTGCTAAAACTACCGAATACGGCATTTATTGATTGTGACGGATGCCTTTACACCCATACGCAAACATGCTTCCCCCGTATGGCAGATGTTGCAGGTGATGTTGTTCATCGTGTAACGGGCCTGTCCCGACAACAGGCAAGCGAAAGATCGACAATATCCTTTGCAAAAAGCAGGGATGCATTTGCAACATTTATCCCTGATCATGGCGAAGCCGCCTACAGAGATATGCACCGTGAATTTGACCGTGTGGCACGTAACGATACCTATGGTGTTATGAATCCTGCAATTCCTGATCTTATTGAGGAAATGGCATCCCATATTTCTGTTTATATTGTATCGCATACCACGGAAGATGCTTTAAAAACAATGCTTGGGCGTATGCGATTTGCCAAAGATTTGATTGATAATCGCACTATTGGAATGGATACATTCGAGACGTCACAAGGCTGGTTACGCAAGGACAGGATGGAAAATTCCGTTTTAGCAGCTGTTGCAGAGCGTGATGGCATTGATTTATCGCGCGCTGTTTTGTTTGAGGATAGCAAAACCAATATTACCATCTCGTTATCGCATGGATTGGGTGCAGGGTATTTGACTGAGCCGGATGATAGTGGCGGCAATCTTAAGGATATTTTACGGCACGTCATTGCCGAGCAAAAAGCGACTGCTGACTATCGGTCTCATTCTTTGCGGGAAAAGGCACATGCGCGCAAAGCGTTTTGCATGTAAAAACTCTTGGAATTCGGTTTGGAATGGTATAAACAAGTCTCCGTTATGACCGAACCGAAATCCAAACCACGCCGCCCTTCACGCAAGGCGCGTCTTATTGCTTCCCGCCTTGCCGCGGTTCAATGCATATATCAAATGGCATTATCCGGCTTAGATGAGCGCGAAGTCTATCAGGATTATGTGGAGCGTCGCATGGGTCGGGAAATGGAAGGGGATAACTATGTCCCTGCCGATTTAGAATTGCTGTCAAAAATATTGGATGGTGTGTCCGCTAATCGGAATGTTTTAAACGATATGATTATAGGTGCATTAAATACCAAAAAACCTGAGCCGCTGCTGCAATCCATTTTATTTTGCGGCATGTTCGAATTAATGTCGCATACCGATATTGACGCTCCCGTCATTATTAACGATTACGTGAATGTCACGCATGGTTTTTTCGATCAGAAGGAAGCCGATCTGGTGAATGCTGTCCTTGATCGTCAGGCAAAAAACCTTCGTTCCTAATAAATATAACGCATCGCATCATAAATCATTTCGAATTCGATCTATTCCTTAAGAATTTTTAACCCAAATCCCTGATACTGAATTTTATAGGGTTACTTAGGGCAAAAATAATAATCAAAGGATATAGGGTTTCCATTATGAGATTTTTTCTTCTGTCATTATTCGCAATCGGAATAATGTTTTTCACACCATTGAATAATCAGGTTCATGCGAAAGAGGCACCTGCCGAAGGGGAGCCGTCCGTAATGTTTGTTGAATTAAACCCTTTGATTTTGCCTGTGATCAATGAATATGGTGTAACACAGGTCGTCAGTCTGGTTGTCGCTGTTGAGGTTGATTCACAGGAAAAGGCCGACAAGGTCACAAAATTCCAGCCACGTCTGACGGATGCGTATTTAAGTGATTTGTACGGCGCGTTTGCGCATCAGGCCCCCGCAAATGGCATCATTCCTATTGCCTATCT
>DCKW01000069.1:0-22624 GCA_002320485.1 Micavibrio sp. UBA1664 | reverse complement strand
TGGTTCAGGTCATGCAAAAACGTCCGGCGTAATTACTCCGGTTGCATGACCTATACCTAACGTGCAGGATTACCAGGGTCGGATTGTTGCGGATTAAATTTTCCGACATTTCCTAATAACTGCTGAAGAATCGTGACTTCATTCCCTGATGTCGGTGTGACGCGGTTTTCCAACGGAACGTTCAAAGCCTCGCCTTCAACTTTTTCCACGGCCGTTACCGTATTTGTATCATCGAAAGTGATTTTAATGGTCTGACGATCAACAACTTTTTCGTCAAAAAAGCTCTTTCTCTGCGTTTTTAAGCCCACATAATACCATGTGTTATCATCAAACACGGCCTTTGATGTTGGCGTTCCTAACAGATTGACGACATCATACTGCGTCGAACTGTTAGGGCGGATCGCGTCAACATCTTCCTGAAAAAGATAATTTCCGCGTGTGGCCTCGGTCGGGGTGCACGCGACCAAACTAAGTAAAATCAAGGTTGTTGCAAATAGTCTCTTCATATTGTTTATTAGAATATATATACAAGATAGGAAAGAAAAGGGCGAAATAGATGTTTTCCATCTTTAAGGCAAAAAACAATGAGGTTGTAAGGGATTATGAGGCGATATTATCAGCCTCACGCAACGAAACCCTTTATACAAAATATAATGTGCCTGATACACCGCAAGGACGCTTTCAAATGATCGCCCTCCATGCCGCACCTTATTTTGGTGTGTATGCCGATCGTAAGCAGGGCCCACGCGCACAAAAACTGTTTGATATGATTTTCAGGGATATCGAGCTTTCCTTTCGTGAAATCGGTGTAGGAGATCTGGCCGTTCCGAAAAAAATGAAACGGTATATGCAGGATTTTAACGGACTTATGCAACTTCATGCCGCCGCCGATGCCGATCATGTCGATATCACACGTCGCAATGTTTTTGGTGAGGAGGGAGAACTCCCATCCGATTTTGAAATCTATATTAAGGGGATATTTGACCATGGCCATTGAATTTTCCAGACCGCTTAAAATCGAGCATATTGATAAAAGTGGTAAACCAATCGAGATCGAGGCATCAACTGACGAGATGATTGCATTGGCAAACCGTTTCGAGCTGCTTTCCATAGAGTATATGAATGCAGATTTCACAGTTAAACCCATGGATGGCGGGACAAAATTTTCGGTGAAAGGCACTTTAAGGGCCGCCGTTACCCAACAATCCATTGTTAGCGGTGATCCGGTAGAAACGCCAATCGAGCAGGACATTACCGCATGGTATGCCGATTATGATCGCGTGGCATCGTTTGAAAAAGCAAGAAAGCAAAAGGAACGCGAGGAAACAGCAGACGAATATGAAATCAAAAGCGAAGAAGAAGACCCGGAGCGCGTTATGAATGGTGCTATCGATCTGGGTGAGGTCGCGGCGCAATTTTTGGGTTTGGCACTAGATGAGTTTCCGCGTACGAAAGATGAAGAAGCAGGGTCGGGAGATTATATCGAGGTCAATCCGGAGGATACAAAGGATAATCCTTTTGCCGCGTTGGCCCAACTCAAGGAAAAAAAGTAAGCGATTTATGTATCTATTTGTCGGTTTAGGAAATCCGGGGCCTGAATACGCCCGCCAACGTCATAATATCGGTTGTATGGCGGTTGATGCGATAGCGGCGAAATACGGATTTTCCGCATGGAAGGATAAAAATAAGGGTTTATATGCGGAAGGCCGTATCGGGACGCAGAAAATATTTCTTTGCAAGCCGCAGACATTCATGAATTTATCAGGGGAAGCGATACAGCCGATCGCCGCCTTTTATAAAATACCGCCAGAGAATATTTTCATTTTTCATGATGAGCTGGATTTATCGGCAGGTGTTGTAAAAGTTAAAAAGGGTGGGGGCAATGCCGGCCATAACGGGCTGAAATCGACATCTCAAATGATGGGAACTGATGAATATTACCGTGTGCGTTTGGGCATCGGTCACCCCGGTGATAAATCCCGTGTCAGCGGGTACGTTCTTGGTAATTTTCGTGAGGAGGAGCAACTGTGGCTCGATACGCTTTTAAAATCATGCGCCGTTCATGCATCGCACCTAATTCAAAAACCGACTGATTACACGGCCAAAGTTATGCAGGATATGAAGCCTGTAATCGAAAAAATGAAACAGACCGAAAATAACTGATTACAATGATTTATACGGGTTTACGGTTGGAAGGTATTTGCGGAGTTGCAGAATAATAACGCTTAAAACCGCGCTCTATAATGTCTAATCGTCTTCTAGATTCTTCGCTGCCTGTGACTGTGCCGATAACGCGATTACGATTCCGGGCATCCCACTCATTGGAAGCAATTGCAAACATAACATTTAAAGATTTCTTTTCTTCCTTGGCTCTTTGGGCAAGTCGTGAATGTTCAGGGAATAAAATTTCTAAAGCATTTTTTGTCATGCCGAGATTGTTAGCATATACATATTATTTTATGCAAGAAAATACTTCGTCTCAAACGCTCTTCATGCTAAATACAACACACAGTCAATAAAGGAATAAATTTATGGGTTTTAATTGCGGAATTGTCGGCTTGCCGAATGTCGGAAAATCAACATTATTCAATGCGCTAACTGCAACCGCTAATGCGCAGGCGGCGAATTTTCCGTTTTGTACGATTGAACCGAATGTCGGACGTGTGGGCGTGCCCGATTCCCGTTTGAAACAAATTGCGCAATTTGCAGGCTCTGCATCCGTTATTCCGGCGCAACTGGAATTTGTGGATATTGCAGGCCTTGTCAAAGGCGCATCAAAGGGCGAGGGATTGGGGAACCAGTTTTTGGCCAATATCCGTGAAACAGATGCCATCATTCATGTTTTACGTTGCTTTGAAAACGGCGATATTACGCATGTTGAGGGGTCTGTCGATCCAATCCGGGATGCGGAAATAATTGAAACCGAATTAATGCTGGCCGATCTGGAATCCATTGATAAGCAAATTACCAATATGGAGAAAAAAGCCCGCGGTAATGACAAGGATGCGACGGCGTTGCTGGACGTTGCAAAAAAGGTGAAGGCGGCGCTGGATGAAGGGCAACCTGTTCGCACCGTAAATTTACATGACGATGACAAGCCGTTATTGAAAAAATTGCAGATGATCACCTCAAAACCCGTTTTATACGTATGTAACGTCAATGAGGAAGATGCAGCCGAAGGCAATGAATTTTCAAGGAATGTTGCAAAAATGGCACAGGAACAAAATGCTAATTATGTGGTGATTTCTGCGGCGATCGAGGCGGAAATTTCCGTGATGGACAGCGAGGATGATAAACAGGAGTTTTTACAATCTTTAGGTCTGAATGAGGCGGGATTGGATAAAATTATCCGTTCCGGCTTTGACTTGTTGAATTTACAGACCTATTTTACCGCAGGCCCAAAGGAAGCGCGTGCGTGGACAATCCATAAAGGGGATAAAGCCCCACAAGCGGCAGGCGTCATTCATACCGATTTTCAACGCGGCTTTATCAAGGCCGAGGTTATAGGCTTTGAAGATTATGTTGCGGGTAAAGGTGAGCAAGGCGCGAAGGAACAAGGTAAAATGCGACAGGAAGGTAAGGAATATGTCGTCCGTGATGGCGATGTCATCCTGTTCCGCTTTAATGTTTAAATCGCTCTTTGTTCATAATAAAATTATTCTTATCAGGTTGTTTCGGGAATAAAATAGGGGTGTATTCAATGGGACAAATCAAATGTGATATCGGTATTTTACCACCGCTCAGATCACTCATCACCCCTGAAAGTTATGTATACAAAGGCATCGCGACATGAAAAATATATTGCAAAGCATTGTTGTTTTTTGCTGTTTAATTTTTATGTTAGTATCGTGTGACGATCCTGCAAAATCATATGAATTTCGTTATAAACTGACTGTAACGCTGGATACTCCCGAGGGCGAGGTTAGCGGGTCATCTGTGCAACAGGTTATAATGACCGTTTATAAAGATCCTACCCACACAAACGGCGTGAGTGTTGGTGAGGACTTTAAAGGCGAAGCTGTCGTCGTTGATATAGATGATCGAGGTGTATTAATAGGTGCATTGACCACTGACCCGGAGCTTCTTTTGTATCGTTCAATTGAAAACAATCTACAGGGATCATATCAAGGCGGATATCAAAGTGTCGACGGTGTCCAATATCTGAATAGCTTGCCTGTGGGTACAAAGGCGGATGTGCCATTGCGTTATTGGCCTGTCTTTGTAACCTTCACCGATATGGATGACCCGAAAACCGTTCAAAAAGTCATATCGGTTCAAGGCTGTTATGCGGGCATCTCGGATGCAGTGCAGGCGCAATGCGATGAAACAGGCCCCTATATCAGCGATAATAAAATGGAGGATATATTTGGGGAAGGCGTCTCGATCAAATCTGTCACGATTGAAATAACGAATGAGCATGTGACAAAAGGAATCGTAGATCGGTATTTAGATGAAGACTTTTGGAACAAATTTAACTTATGGTGGAAAACCGTTGATATCAGAGAAAAATCTATTAAAGCACCATCATTTAGCTTTCAAGAAGGAATGAAAAAATGACATCCAATGCACTTATGAAAGCCATATTATCAATGGATTCATGTTACCATGGTTAAGGCGCGGAATAAATCATCCCATCTTTTTGCAATTTAGTAACCAATTCTTTCCCAAACCGCTTTCCGACCGTGTCGAATGACATGCCGTCACCGCCGCGGGTGGCATAATCCCCCGTCCAGATTTTGTGATTATCCTTAATAACGTATAAATCACTATGATAACGGATGATTGCCTCTTCTGTGGTATATCCGCGGTCAAAATTAACGCCGAAACCGACACCGCCCCATCCGCCGCTGCCGTAACTTGCACCGCCAAACGGCCGCGTCGCCGGCGGGGAATAATGGCTGATAATATCGCGGTCATAGGGCCGGATAACCAATAAAGTTTCATAGCCACTACCACGCAAGCGTTCCTGTTTTTGCGCGGGTGAAAAGGTTCGCGTCGGCGGGAAAAACGCATAGGAAGCCTCAGCCCGCAATCCCGCCTCGCGCAAAATTGCAACAGTACTTGATTCAATCGCGCGTTGTTCGCTCAACGGTGCATCCTGTACCTCGACCACCATGGAATTTGTGCTGACGCCGTTCCAGCCGGGATCGATAAAGCTGCCGCCATCGGTAATGGTGGTTTGCGTACAGGCGACCAAAAGGCCGATGGAAAAGAGAGACAAAAACAGTTTCATGATCATTATATAGAGCGGCACACGAGCAAAATCTATATCTGTCCCGTTTCCTTTTGATACAGACGGTTAATCGTCTTGGTGATGGCACCCACAGGAAATGGCGTATCGTCAATCTTTATGATCGGCGTGATTTCAGCCAAAGTACCTGTAATAAAGATTTCATCGGCATTCATTAATTCATCTTTATTGAAATGGCGTTCCTCGATAGGGATGCCGTTTTCGTTACACAAATCAATCACGGTCAGGCGCGTAATTCCGTTCAGGAAACAATCAGGAATAGGTGTTGTGACATTGCCGTCCTTTACGAAAAAAATATTGGCGGCGGAAATTTCGGCAACATATCCGCGATAGTCGAGCATCAATGCATCGCCATACCCTTTTTTAATCGCTTCATGCTTGGCAAGTGTGTTTGTTACATACAACGCACCGCATTTACTGGCCGTTACGGCAGTTTCGGGCGAAGCCTTCTTCCATTTCGAGGTCATCAGGCTGATCCCCTCATTCTCGCCGAAATATTTACCCCAAGGCCAACACGCGATCATCACTTGCGTGGAGCAATTCATCGCGCCGATGCCCATTTCCTCCGGCCCTCGCCATGCAAGCGGGCGGATATATCCATCCTTCAAATCATTTTTTGCAACCGTATCTTCCACCGCCTGGCATAATTCATCCAATGATTGTGTAATCGGGGCACCGATAATTTCTGCCGATTTTATCAGGCGAGCCATATGCTCGCGCAATTTGAAAATTTTTCCGTTGTAAATACGGATACCTTCAAAAACCGATCCGCCATAATGCAGGGCATGGGTCAGCACGTGAACATTCGCATTTTCCCATGCGGCCATTTGCCCGTTCATCCAAATCCATCCGTGGAGGGTATCAAATCCGGCGCTGATTTTTTTTGACATAGTTAAATCTTTTCATGTAAGGTTTGTTGAATTGATTTAATTTATAACAAAGGATTATTGATGAGAAGCCCATTTTTATGCGCAGCAGCATTAGTTGCTGGTTTATCAGGGGCGGCTACGGCAGATACGCCTGTTTCAGGGGAAGGGATTGAGGTTCGGGAGCAGTCGCCGGAAATGCGTGAATGTTTGAAAGAATTTAGAAAGAATAATGGGCGACTTTTTAAGGTTGATCCATTAAAAGGGGCTATTGGCGGAATGGTGGAATGCGAACTGAAACCTGCTATGAAAAAATTGCAAGTGCCAATCAGACAAACGCGCCCCTAAATATTTGCCGAAACTGTTTAAAATGCTATGCTAGGGGTTGCATAAACAATATATAGTTTTTAAATGGTTCTCAAATCCGATATGCCGCATATTCTGGCCGTTGATGACGATGATCGTATCCGGCGATTATTGGCACAATACCTAACCAAAAACGGATATATCGTGGTGACGGCGGATAATGCCGAAACCGCACGTATGATTTTAAAGCAATATGATTTCGATTTATGCGTTCTGGACATTATGATGCCGGGGGAAGACGGCTTAAGTCTTGCCCCCTTTATTCATAAAAGTTATGACATTCCCATTCTCCTTTTGACCGCCAAAACAGAACCAAATGACCGCATAGCCGGTTTGGAGACGGGGGCTGATGATTATCTGGCAAAACCGTTTGAACCCAAAGAGTTATTGTTAAGAATTCAGGCAATTTTAAAACGCACGCGAAAGCATATAGCAGTTGACCCTGAACAGGTAATGTTAAATCTTTCCGGAAAAACCTATGATGTTATAAAAAAACAGTTTTTTGATGGTCACGGGCAACTGATTTCTTTAACCGAAGGTGAGAGCGGATTGTTGCATGCCTTGGCTCAAAAGGCCAATATCCCTATCCGTCGTGAAATGCTGGCCGCCCAACTGGATATGGATGTGAATGATCGTGCCGTTGATGTGCAAATTACGCGTCTGCGTAAAAAAATAGAGGATGACCCTTCCGCTCCAAAAATCATTCTGACGTTGCGGGGGAAAGGGTACATGCTTAAAACGGACGATACATAGATGATGAAAAAATTTTTACCCACAAGCCTGATCTGGCGAACAAGTCTGATTATCCTCATACCTGTGTTGATTTTGCAAATAGCGGTTGCATTCGTTTTTTTTGAGCGTCATTGGTCGAAAATGACAGAGAGGTTGGCTTATGCGGTAACAGGTGAAATGATCGCTGCTGCTAAATTTATTGAGCAAGCGCCCGATATCCCTGATCGCGATCTTGTGATGGAACAAATCATGAAGGATTCCGTAGGACTTGAGGTGCATTTTTATGAAGATAAAAATCACGTCGATGATCATGATTTTGTTTACCTGAACGGCTTTTTTTCCAATCCTTTTGAGACTATAGAAAAGGATTTAAGCGCGCAGTTAAGATTAAGGAGTGATTTCAAATTCCATATTGTGACTGTACCTTTGCAGAAACTTGTCATTGTCGATTTGTACGTCAATGGCGGAATTCTTGAATTTAAAATTCCGGAAGGGCGGCTTTACAGCTCCTCCAGCTATATTTTCATCTTATGGATGATCGGTATTTCGGTGTTGTTGTTTACAATATCGATGCTGTTTATGCGTAATCAGATCAGACCGATTTACAGGCTTGGATTAACAGCCGAACGATTGGGGCGCGGTATTCCGGTAGGGAAGATCAAGCCGTCAGGCGCACGGGAGGTCAGACAGGCGGCGCGCGCCTTTATTAATATGCAAGATAGAATTAATCAGTTTGTCGATCAGCGTACGACCATGTTGGCGGCTGTTTCACATGACCTTAAAACACCGTTGACGCGAATGAAATTGCAACTTGAAATGTTGGACGCCGGCGAGGATAAGGCCGCATTGCAAAGCGATATCAAGGATATGGAGCAAATGATTGAAGGATATCTCGCCTTTTCCAAGGGGGACGGCGGAGAGGAAATGCAGCGGGTTTCTGTGGCTGATTTATATACCCAGATTGGAGAAGATGCCCGCCGTATGGGGATTAATATTGTGCAGAGTCCGGTTGCTGACGAATCATTGTTTTTATGGGCAAAGCCGCAGGCTTTACGCCGTGTTTTTGATAATATTCTTGGGAATGCCAAACGGTATGCAGGTGAAGTACAGTTAAGGTGTAGTATTGAAAAGCGTAAGGATGATACTGATATCCTGTTTGTTTTTGAGGATAATGGCCCGGGCGTTGATGAAAGCCATATTCATAATTTGATTAAACCTTTCTATCGTGGGGAATCGTCGCGAAATCAAAAGACAGGTGGTGTCGGTCTGGGGTTGGCTATTGCTTATGATATTATCACTGCGCATGGGGGAGAATTATTGTTTTCACGGTCTGAGGAGCTTGGCGGTTTAAAGGTAACTGTTAAACTACCTGTATAATGCATGAGATTTTATTAAAATTTGATACGAATTGTAAATTGTTAGGGTTTTTTTAAGACATTTTTGTCATTGTTGTAAAAGAAGGGATGAATCCCGGTTACGGGATGCGAATTTAATTATGGGTGATGATGAACTGATATCCATAGTCGATCCGGATAAAGTTGATAGAAAAAGCAGCTCAAAACCCGGTCGGTGGCAGCTTATGCTGGTATTTTTCAACGGTTTAATTTTAACCGTAACGGTTTTTGTTGCGCTTATTATTTACATGGATCGTATGAAAGACAACGCGCTTGACGATATTAGTAAATATTTTGTATCTGATGTTACCAATGAACTAACGTCTACAATTCGTTTGTTTGATGTAATTTCTGATTTGCCTGACCCTTCGTCAAAGCTGAATAATGCGGTTATTAACAAAAATCTGAAAGCCTTTATTACGGTTGAGCATAATGAGTTGACCGATAAATGGGCCTTTGGTCATATTTATAACCGGGATCGCATCACTAATAACGACTTGCGCCAAATATTGCTGAATATGGGGTTGAAAAAGGGGAGTAACAATCTTTTTCTGGAAACAGTAGCTGGCGGATTTTACCTTGTCAGGGTTACAAATGATAAAAAATCTGTATCTGTTGCCATGATTGATAAGGTAATGTTCGAGGAAATTTTAGCAAATGATCGCTATTTAAATATTCAACGTTTTCAACTGTTTGACCCTGAAAAAAATGTGAAGGTCATTGATTATACCGCAGATACTCCTTTTAAAGCTTCAAGTAAAAATGTATCGCAAAATATAAATGTAATCAGATTATTAGGCAGGCCCTTTGATATCACACTCGAGGTGTCGAATTATTCTCCGCTTATGATGGGTAATAAATTACCTTTTATAATTTTATTATTTGGGGTTGCGATGACGATTATCGGGACATTGTTTGTGCGTAACAATCAGAAGCAATCCTATCAAATTAGTCTTATGAATGAGGTTTTAGAAGATAAGAACATATCACTTGAATCTAAAATCGAGGAAACTCAGGAAATTTCGAAAGCGCTGCGTGAGAGTGAGGAAGAATACAAATCCGTTGTTAATTCCGTCCAAGATATCCTGTTTGAGGTGGATGTTACAGGAAGTATCGTATTTATGAATACAGCATGGGAGCGGCGGACAGGTCTTCCGGCGGAAGATGTTTATGGTATGGATTTATTCAGATTTATTCATCCGGATTATGAAGAAGCGACGCGTCTTAAATTTTTCGAATTTTTGAAAAAACGTCAATTTATTAAATTACATTCGAAATTAAGGATCGCCACGGATCAATACCGCGCAGTAGACATAGTATTTTCTGTTGTTCGCAAGGACATGTCCGATATGCAGCACGTGATTGGAACGATTACGGATACCGAGGAAAAACAGAGAGCCGAAAAAGCACTGAGCGAAGTTGAAAAAAGATACAGGAAGATTGTCGAGAATGCCGCAGGCGGTATTTATCAAATCGGGACGAGCGGACATATTATGAGTGCCAACCCCGCATTTGCAAATATTCTAGGATATAATTCAATAGAGCAAATGAATGAGAAAAATTTCAATTTCTGGTCTATTTACAAGTCCGTGAATGATAGGCGCATTTTTGAAAAAGAACTGGAAAAAAACGATTCGCTGAAAAATCGTGAAATCAAAATTATTGATGCTCAGGGTAAAACTATTTGGATCAACGAAAATGCGCGTGCCGTGCGAGATGATAATGGGCATATTTTGTATTACGAAGGCAGTATTGAGGATATTACACAGCGCAAGGAAGCCGAACTTGAACTTATACAGGCAAAGTTGAATTCTGATCTTGCTTCGCGTGCTAAATCGGAATTTTTGGCGAATATGAGTCATGAATTGAGAACACCTTTGAACTCCATTATCGGATTTTCCGAAATTATTAAAGGTGAAGCCCTGGGCGAAATCAACCAGAAATCATATGTCGAATATGCCTCTGAAATTCATACCAGTGGCTCAAAATTATTGAATGTTATCAATGAAATTTTGGGGATTTCCAAAATTGAGGCCGGCGAACGTCAATTGAACGAGTCCGTTGTTGATTTGTACAAGGTGTCACAAACCTGTATTGATTTGATGGCAACAAAAATAGAGGCTAGCAAGCTGCATATAGATAATATGATTGCTGATGACACGCCAAATATAATTGCAGAGGAACTGGCCTTTAAACAAATTCTTATGAATTTATTGTCAAACGCGATTAAGTTTACCCCTGCAGGCGGTACTATCTCCCTGACAAGCGAGTATGACGGTCATGATCTTCGCTATGCTATCACCGATACAGGTGTAGGGATCGAGGAAAGTGATATTGCCAAGGCTTTGTCACCATTCGGTCAGGTTGACAATGCTCTGGCACGAAGCAATTCCGGAACGGGTTTGGGGTTGACCCTTGTGGACTCCCTTATTCGTTTGCATGGGGGTAAACTGGAACTAATTTCACAGAAAAATATCGGGACAACTGTGACACTGATTATCCCCCAAAAGCGGGTCGCAATAAAAAAGAAAAAGATAATAGAAAGCGACAAAAAAGTTGCCAATCTATCGGATTATAAATCCAAATAATATTGCCATTTGCATAGAATTATTCAAAAACGCTGATGGCCACTTCGTATGAAAAGCCGGCGCGCGCCAATTTGCCCAGATCTTTTTGTTTTTCCTTGTAATCGGCATAAGCGGTTGGACGATATATGCCGATTTTTTTCTTTTTTGCAAATGTTATGACCGCTTCCTTATCCGTGAAGCCACTCTGAATATGGGTATCGATCAACTCGGCAGGGATACTTTTTTGCATCATGCGGGATCTGATTTTTGCTTTTGAGTATCCCCTGTTTTTAAGGCTGTTGAAAACGGCTTCCGCATACAGCGGGTCATTAATAAATCCCAAATTCTGAAAATGAGGAATGATTACATCGCGAACATGGACAATCCATTGGTCGCGGTTTTGGTCAGGATGATCGCGGCAGGAACGGTCTATTTTGCGGGTCATAACGCTCAGAAAATGGGCGGA
Organism: Micavibrio sp. UBA1664; assembly: GCA_002320485.1. Taxonomy (GTDB): domain Bacteria; phylum Pseudomonadota; class Alphaproteobacteria; order Micavibrionales; family UBA1664; genus UBA1664. The sequence continues at coordinate 10,982 of DCKW01000069.1, read as the reverse complement.
TGATGCGGGAAAACGGTTCAGGTAATATTCACCCGCATTACGCAAATATCGCTCCGATAATTTTTTTGCCACTTTATTTTTGGATGCGGATGCCGTTACACTCATAAATGAAATGATAAGGCAAAGCTAAGGAATTGAAAATGACCAAAAGAAATTCGATTGCAGGTATGAAAGAGCAGGTTGCGGGATGGAGACGCGAACTGCATAAAAATCCGGGTGTGAAACATCAGGAAAAATTCGCCAATGCATTCATTAAGGATTGTCTGGATGATTTGGGGGTATCCTATAAGGACGGCTATGGCGGTTTCGGGATTGTGGCAACAATAGAGGGAAATAAAAATTCCCACAATCGTTCAATCGGCCTGCGTGCCGATATGGATGCCTTGCCGATTACCGAGGAAAGCGGGCAGCCGTGGGCATCCGCCAACAAAGGTGTGATGCATGCGTGTGGACATGATGGTCATACCGCAACCTTATTAGGGGTTGCAAAATATTTATCGGAAACTCGCAATTTCGATGGCAAAGTGCATTTGATTTTCCAACCGGCAGAAGAGGGCGGCCACGGGGCAGAGCGCATGATCGAAGACGGGCTTTTTAAGGACTTTCCCTGTGATGCGGTCTATGGCCTGCATAACTGGCCTTTTATGAAGGCGGGAACGGCGGGTATTTGCCCTGGGCCAATTATGGCGTCTGTTGATGAATTCAATATTATCATCACCGGGAAAGGTGGGCACGCCGCCATGCCTCATATGTGCGTTGATTCTATTGTTATAGCCGCACAGTTGATTACAACGCTTCAAACAGTGATCAGTCGCAAGCTTGACCCCGTAAAGGCAGGGGTGGTGAGCTTTACCGATATACACGCCGGTGAAGGGGCGCATAATGTTATTCCTGAAAGCATTAAAATCATGGGAACGATCCGCACATTTGATCAGGAAGTGCGCGACATGATTCAAACTGAACTTAAGAAAATTGTTCCTGAATTTTGCGCGCTGCATGGCGCAAAGGCTGAAATAACCATTATTCGCCATATCGACCCGACAATTAACGACGCAGCAGAGGCGGAATTCTGCGCTGATATTATGGAATCAGTTTTAGGACAAGGTCATGTTGATCGTAAAGTTAATCCTTGTATGGGCGGCGAGGATTTTGGGACAATGATTTTGGATCGCCCGGGTGCTTATATCTGGGTCGGGCAGGGAACGGATAACCCCAAATCCCCCCATAATTACGGTCTTCATTCACAATATTATGATTTTAATGATGAAATATTACCTATCACAATTGAATATTGTGCCGAATTGGTGGAAACAAAATTAAAAATTTAGATTGCATTTTAAATCCGTTTTAATGTTTAATACGTTTTATGGATATTGAAGTAAGATTTCTGTCACAAGAACGACGAAGCCGACGACCTATTTAGGCGTTGGCAGGTACGCATATCCAATTATCTGTCGAATTAACCTCAAATTTTCATATAGGACGACAGACAATGCCCAAGGATACCATCCTTTCCCACACCTCCACACACCAGTCTCTTAAGCGGAGTGACATTCCGGCCATTATGCAACTACAACGTAATGTTCTGATGGCCCTGCCGATGGAAAACCGGCATTTTTGCAAACAACGCGGGTTTGACGCCTTTGCCCGTCATCTTGGGGCGAATATGCCCATTTTCGGGATAAGGCATGAATTCGGTCTTGCCTCAATGGTGATGCTGACTGATCCAGCGTCAAAGGCTGCATCCAACATGCAAGGTTATCCCGTGAACGAAAGTGAGCGCGCGTTGGTTATACAAGGCTTACTTGTCGATCCGGCGTCTAGAGGGCAGAGGCTTTCTGCCCGTATGTTAGATGCCGCGTCAGGATATGCTGTTAATACGGGCAAGGTGGCCCTGCTGGCAAAAATTGCACTATCTAACAGGGCGAGCATGGAAACATTTTGCCGCAACGGTTTTGAAAAAGTGGCAACCGGTGTTGATCCGGTTTATGGCCACAAGGTCGTTTTTGTCGGTGCGAATGCACGCGATGTACAATCCCTGTTTGCCGCCAAACGCCATTTAGGTAATCCATCGAGAAGCCCCTTGCCGACTGTTGTTAACCGCCTTACCATAGGGGGATGAAAGATAACGCGCCCATTCTGTCGATTGAAAATTTATCCTTATCCTTTCAAACTGGTAAGGGCACGGTTTTTGAGGCGGTAAAGAATATCAGCCTTGATATTCGCAAAGGTGAAACTCTGGCTCTCGTCGGAGAATCGGGATCGGGTAAATCTGTGACGGCCTTATCTATTATGAAATTGTTACCCGGCAATGCGCGATATGGCGTAGACAGCATCATTACTTATCGTGGCGGGGAAAATCTTGTTACGGCAAAACAATCCGTCTTGCGTGATGTGCGCGGAAATCAAATAGCTATGATTTTTCAAGAGCCGATGACAAGCCTTAATCCCTTGCATACGATAGGACGGCAAGTCACGGAATCTTTGAAAATTCATACGCAAATGGACACGCGCGCCCGAAAAGACCGCGTTCATGAATTGTTTGACCTTGTCGGCCTGTCGCGTTTGAAAGACAGGTTGGATGCCTATCCTCATGAATTATCTGGTGGGCAAAGGCAACGTGTTATGATTGCCATGGCCTTGGCATGCGAACCTGATGTTTTAATAGCGGACGAGCCGACGACCGCGCTGGATGTCACGGTGCAGGCCCAAATTCTGGAATTGCTGAAGGATTTACAAAACCGTTTGGGTATGGCTATTCTATTAATTACTCACGACCTGACAATCGTCAGGAAATTTTCGCAACGCATCGCTGTTATGAAGCATGGTGAACTGGTAGAACAAGGACGGACGGCGGATGTGTTTAAATCGCCTAAGCATCCCTATACAAAAATGTTGATCAACGCCGAACCGCGGGGTGAGGTTAAGGCCATTTCAGATACGGCGGAAACCATTTTGAAAGTTGACAACTTGCAATTGCATTTTCCCGTTGCCAAAAATTTTTTCGGAAAATCAACTGAGTTTGTAAAGGCTGTTGATGGTGTGTCCCTGACGTTGGCAAAGGGCGAAACCTTGGGTATTGTCGGTGAATCCGGATCGGGAAAATCGACATTGGGATTTTCAATTTTGCGCCTGCTAAATCCTCAGGGGCGTATTGTATTCATGGGGCAGGATATTGCCGGTATGAGTGAAAAAGAGGTGAAGCCCCTTCGTAAGGACATGCAGATCGTGTTTCAGGACCCTTTCGGATCACTGTCGCCGCGTATGACCGTATCGGACATTATCGGAGAAGGCTTAAGCGTTCATCATTCCCATTTGACCAAGGCTGAAAAAGATGCGTTCGTGATTGAAGCGATGGAAAAAGTCCGCCTTGACCCTGCTACACGTCACCGTTTTCCGCATGAGTTTTCAGGCGGGCAAAGGCAGCGTGTATCCATCGCCCGCGCCTTGGTTCTCCGCCCCGATATGATAGTCATGGATGAGCCGACATCCGCATTGGATATGTCCGTTCAGGCGGAAGTTGTGGAATTATTGCGCGACATTCAGGCCGATGAAGGTTTATCCTATATTTTTATATCGCATGACTTGCGGGTGGTTCGTGCCTTGTCTCACCGCGTTTTAGTAATGAAAGATGGTCAAATTGTCGAGCAGGGCAATGTCTATGACATATTTCACGCACCGCAAACGGACTACACAAAACAATTGATTTCGGCTGCGTTTGATATTCAAGCGGCCTAAATTGTTGACAGAAAAAAGATTTTCCTTATTGTTAAAGGGCTAAATATATAAGGAATGTAAAATGAGTGCCTCAAAACATTTTAAAACACAAACAACGGCCGTAATAGTTCGCGGCGATAATATTGATCAGGCCTTGCGCGTGTTAAAGAAAAAAATGCAACGTGACGGTGTTTTCAGGGACATGAAAGCCAAATCCCATTTTAAATCGGCAGGTGAATTGAAAAGAGAAGCTGAAGCTCAGGCGATCAGACGATCTCGCAAAAAACGCGTCAAAAGTCTGATGTCCGAGGGACTATCCAAAAGCGATGCAACTGCAATTGTAAAAGGCCGCTCACCACGCTAAGCCATTTAAAATACCCGTCGGTACATGAGGCAGGCCGGTTAAGGCCTGTTTTATTTTGTATTCACTGATGTGGCCGTTATCCGATATTTCCATGAGATGAATGCCGACGACATTCCATAAAACATCAATTCCGAAATTCGATGCCCCTGTGATATCAGTCCGAATGGAATCACCGATGGCCAGCACGCGCGATTTATGGGGGTTGCCAAGTAATTCTATCGCCCATTCGTAAACGGGCGCGTGCGGCTTTCCATGCCACGAGACTGTTCCGCCCATTTCTTCGTATAAGTCGGCAACACCCCCCGCGCAGGGGTATAATGTCCCGCCGACATCGACAACTTTATCGGGATTGGCGCATATTACGGGCAGGTTGCGGTCAAGGCAGCGTTGCAAAAGCGGTTTGTATTCATCCGCTGTCATCAATCGGGGCAGGTGGGATATCAGACCTACGTCGGCTTCTTCAGGTGTATGAACGCGTGTCATGTCCAACCCTTCAATGGCGGTCGGGTGTTCGTCCTTGTAAAAACAGTAAATATTTTGCCCTGTGTAGTCCTGTAAAGCGTGATGTGTGCTTTCGCCGGATGATATAATATGGTCGTACAAATGCGATCCAATTCCCATAGTATCCAGTTGCGGCGGAATGTAATGAGCGCGATTAGGAGAATTTGTCAAAAGCAGGACTTGCTTGTTCAAAGCTCGTAACGCCTCCAGACATGGAACCACAGTATCATAGGCACGCACGCCGTTATGAAGGACCCCCCATATATCGAGAATAAAATGGTCGTAATTGTCGGCAATCGGTTCAAGACCACTCAGGAGTTCCATGCATCCTTACCGATGGCTTCACTGATATTGGAATATCCGTCCACTTTTAAAAGGCGGGACAGGCCTTTATTAATATCACGCACAATTAACGGGCCGTGATAAATCATTCCGGTATAAAGCTGGACAAGTGATGCGCCGGCCTTTATTTTTTCGTATGCTGTTTTGGCACTTTCAATGCCTCCCACTCCAATAATCGGCAGTTGCCCTTCCGTTTCACGATAAAACAGGCTGATAATATCGCGGCTTCTTTCATGCAGGGCGGGGCCGCTAAGGCCGCCTTGTTCGTTTCTAAAACTTTCAGGCAGAAAATCAGGTCGTCCAAGTGTGGTATTTGTCAGGACAACGCCGTCCACGCCCGCTTCCATCAGACATTTTGCAATATCCCTGCATTCACTCTTCAATAAATCAGGTGCGAATTTGACAAGCAACGGTGTTTTGCATCGCGCATTGCGCACGATGACCAGTTGTCGCAGAAATGGTAGTAATTCTTGCGGATTTTGCAAATCGCGCAAACCGGGCGTATTGGGGGAGGATATGTTAACGGTCAGGTAATCCGCCTTTTTGCCGAAATGATGGACAAGGCTGACATAATCAGCAAGGGCGTCTTCCTGCTTTTTGTTTTTCCCGACATTGATGCCGACGATGCCATGTTTGTTTTTACCGTGTTCGCGGAAATGCTCGTAATGGTCGTCAAATGTTTTCAACCCTTGATTATTGAAACCCATACGGTTGATAATATGACGGCTTTTTTTATCGCGAAACAAGCGGGGTTTGGGGTTTCCGTATTGAGGATGGGGTGTGACCGTTCCAGCCTCCACAAATCCAAAACCATAGCCGAGCATGGAATCAATCACCTCCGCATTTTTATCAAATCCGGCGGCTAACCCTACGGGATTAGGGAAAACCCGCCCGAATAATGTAAACGACAGATCTGAAACCGGTTTTGGGGCCTTGCGTGTTAAGATGCCCGATTTTAGAGACGCAATCGTTATATTGTGGGCCGTTTCAGGGTTCAACGCATGCAGGATAGGGGTGGCAAATTTTGAAATCATAATTGCTCACGCTTATCAATATCCATAATCGCTTTCATGCCCTGGCGCATGTAATCCGATCCGGTAACCAGCGTCAACAGGGCTGAAATCGTCAATAAAATATTCCCGATGAGCAAAGTATAAGGCAATACAGGATTACCATAGTGTCCGACCACCAAAAACCCCAACGCAATCATTTGTGATGTGGTTTTCCATTTGGCCAGTTTTGAGACATGAATAACGATATTTTGCGGGCCCAAAAATTCCCGTAAACCGGCGATCAGAACTTCACGAAACATAATGACACAAGCAGGAACAAGCCATATGCCACTGATGCGCGTCTCACCGAAATGATTCACTCCTGCAAATAGAAGAAGCAAAATAGCAATAAGCAATTTATCGGCAATCGGGTCGAGAAAACGGCCGAACGCGGATGTCACATTCATCCTGCGCGCAAGAAACCCGTCTAGCCAGTCGCTGACACAGGCCAATATATAGAGCACCAGTGCGGCCCATGCCGCCCACGCGAAGGGAATAAATATTAACGCCGCAATAAAAGGGATCAAAGCAATGCGCAACAGCGTTAAAATATTCGGAATATTTAAAATCATACTTTGTCTTACACCTTTTCTAGGCTGTCGTCACTCACGATTTTACCGTGCATCCACCGTTGCATAACAGTGGTAGCGGTTAAATCGCCCGTAACATTAACGGTGGTTCGCATCATGTCCAATAATCGGTCAACACCAAGAATAATCCCTATGCCTTCGGGCGGAACACCGATGGAATTCAAAATTGTCGCCAGTATGATCAAGCCGACCCCGGGCATTGCGGGCGTGCCGATTGATGCGCCGATGGTGGTGATCAATAATGTAATCGTTTCCATGACCGTTAGATCGATGCCGAAAACCTGACACAGGAAAATGGCGGCGCAGGCCTGATAAAGTGCCGTTCCATCCATATTGATGGTCGCTCCCAGCGGAATGACAAAATCATGCACATCTTCATTTGTTTTCAGACGTTCTTCGGCAACACTCAAGGATACAGGCATGGTGGCGGCAGATGAACTGGTGGAAAAGGCCACGATCATCGCCGATTTGATTGCGCTGAAAAATGCGATCGGATTACGTTGTGCAATAACGGAAACGATCACACCGTAAACACCCACCATACATGCCAGACCCATAATAACGCAGACCATATAATATCCCATCCCGGCAAGGGCGGATGTTCCCATGTCTGTAACGGCCACAAATAACAGGCTGAACACCGCAATTGGGGCGATCCACATAGCCCACCCTACAATCATCATGCAGGCATCTTGCGTAAATTCGCATAACCGCCGCACTGTTTTTGAAGCGGGCGTGCGGATTTTAAGCAGGGCAATTCCAATAAAGAGCCCCAAAAGAACCAGTTGCAACATATTCTGGGTTAATTGCGCCTCCGTAATATTGACGGGAATAATGTTGCGGATGCGGTCGGGAATGGTCAGGTCTGTCAAAGGTTTTGCTGTAACGGCCACCTCTGTCTGCGTTTCAATGGACGCCCCGGGTTGTAAAATGGTAGCTACACTTATGCCGATTGTAATAGCAATGGCTGTTGTACATATGAAATAGGGAATGATCCGCGCCCCCATTTTGCCAAGAGACTCCAATGATCCTGCGGAGGCGACGCCCAGAATGACCGATGATAAAACAAGGGGTACAATGATCATTTTCAGTAAATCGATAAACAAATAGCCGGGAAAGGCAATCCATGACATCAGATTAGGAGAAAAATTTACGTCATTCATATTAAAAACAAGGGCGATCATAATCCCTGCAATCATACCTATTAATATTCGAAGCCACAGATTTTGCGGTAAAGTTTGCTGGTGCATGGTTGATTTTATTCCCTGACTTGTTATGTATTAAGGATATTGTACCAATTTTATGAAGGAAAACAAACATGTCAGCAGAAACAGATCAGGCTGCGGAGGCGACCGCGCCGACACTGGGGTTAATCGATATCGATAAAATCGACATGGATGCAATCTTGGGATTTTTAACCGTTTACGGAGTTAAATTCATTACTGCCATCCTTATTTTTATTGTCGGACGTTGGATAATAGGGCGTTTGGTCAATCTTGTTAAAAAAGGGATGGGGCGCAGTCACATTGATCCGACCCTTATCGGATTTCTGGGAAATATTTTAAGTGTTATCGGTCTTGCGTTTGTGGTTATTGCCGCATTGTCGCAACTGGGAATAAACACGGCTTCGCTTGCCGCCGTTATCGCCGCAGCCGGTTTAGCGATAGGCCTGGCTTTGCAAGGCTCGTTATCCAATTTTGCCGCAGGCTTTTTAATTATTCTGTTTAAGTTTTTCAAAACGGGCGATTATATCGAGGCAGGGGGAACATCCGGAACGGTTCAGGAAATCAATATTTTTACGACAAAGTTGAAAACACCGGATAATTGCGAAGTTATTGTCCCGAATGGCAGTATTACCCGGGATTATATTAAAAATTATTCGGCCCACGATACGCGCCGCATGGATTTGCTGATCGGGGTGGCCTATGATGCCGACCTGCCGCAGACACGGCAATTACTAACCGATGTTTTGTTAGCGGATGAGCGTGTTTTAAAAGATCCTGCACCCGTGGTCGAGGTTGCGGAACTTGCCGATAATTCGGTTAATTTTTATGTGCGCCCCTGGGTGCCGACACCCGATTTTTGGGCCGCACGTTTCGATATTATGCGCAATATTAAAATTGAACTGGACAAGGCGGGCATCGGAATTCCGTTTCCTCAGCGTGATGTTCATTTGTTTATCGAGGAGGGGCAAAAACTTCCTATCGAAACAAAACCTGCCAAAACGGCGAAAAAGAAATGATATAAAAAGACCGCATCGCGGTCTTTTTTTTGCCTGATTTAAAACCTACCTTAATAGGGTAACTTAAAGAAAGGAAAATCATGAAAAAATTATTCTATACAGTTGCAGTGCTTGGCGCGTTTGCTGTCACATCAACTGCCGCTATGGCAGAAATGCATGACGGGGGACATAAAACTCCGGGTAAGATGATGGAACGCGTGGACACGAACGGTGACGGCGTTATTTCCAAAGCAGAATTTATGGCAAAACACGAAGAAGCCTTTGCCAAGATGGATGCCGATGGTAACGGTTCTTTAACAACAGAAGAATTGGAATCCGCCAAGGCAAAAATGAAAGAAAAATGGAAAGAAATGAAAGATAAGCGCGAAGAGAAGGCCGTTGAATAGGTTTTCTCTTTTCCTTTAAGTGGAAAAAGCCCTGCGTTTTTGCGGGGCTTTTTTTAAAGCATCAGAATATTGCGGTTTAAGCAACCCCGTTTAATGTTTTCAAATGGGTATGGCGGTCGGTCAGGGCCTTGCGCTTTTCAGGCGTCAAATCATCCACACACCGCTTACAACAAATCCCTTCCTCATAGGATTCATGAGATTTATCCTCAGCATTAATCGGAAAACCACATCCAAAACAATAATCATATGTTCCTTGTTTCAGGCCATGTCCTAACGACACGCGATGATCGAATACATAGCATTCACCGTCCCATAGTGATTCCTCTTCGGGAATATCTTCAAGATATTTTAAAATTCCGCCTTTCAGGTGATAGACTTCTTCATATCCTTCAGCCAACATATATGAAGATGCCTTTTCACAGCGAATACCGCCAGTACAGAACATCGCCACCTTTTTGTTTTTCTCAGGGGACAGATGCTTGCTGACGAAATCGGGAAATTCAGTGAAAACTTTTGTTTTCGGATCAATCGCATTTTTAAATGTTCCGATTTCGACTTCATAATCATTGCGCGTGTCTATGACCGGCATATCGGGGTTCGCCTTCAACATTTCATGCCATTCGCGCGGGGTAAGATATGTTCCGACCTGCTGGGTCGGGTCGACATGATCTTGACGCAACGTGACGATTTCCTTTTTTAAACGGATTTTGAGGCGACGAAACGGACGCAATTCAGCCGTAGAATATTTTAATTCCATCCGCTCAATGCCTACTTTTTCATCTATGAAAGCGATCATGGTATCCATGGCATCACGGCTGGGCGCGCAAATCGTACCGTTCAAACCTTCATTCGCAACCAGAAGGGAGCCATACACTTCCAATGTTTTGGCTTTTTCTTTTAATGCAATTTGCAAGGCTTCGCGGTCGGCGATTTTTACAAATTTATAAAGTGCGGCAACTGTCCATGTCATAGCGTGATTCATACTGCAAATACGGGAATTAAATCAAGTCTTTCTTTCTGCCGCCTCGGGAAAGGACAAGGTAGAAAAAATTGGATGACGCACGTCAGCACGTCGCCAGACAAGACCGATCTGCCGTGACGGACTTTGATGCAAAAACGGATGTATTTTGATGTGCGGAAATAAAGTGGTCAAATTTGCGTTAACCGCCATTTCTGGGATAAGTGTGCAACCGTAACCCTGATTGACCATCGCCAACAGCGTATGCAGGGATTCCGCCTCGAAAAAACGGTTTTGTTTTTCAGGCGGTAGATGGCATGCGCTCAAAACATGATCCTTTAGGCAATGACCTTCACGAAGCAAAAGAATATCCAGTTTATCAAGCATATCTATTGTCAGCATATCAGGCACAGACATGGCATCTGGGGCGGCAAGGATAAAATCCTCACTGAATAAAATACGCTGTTCCAGATCATGAGTATTGACAGGAAAGGCAATTATACCAAGATCCAGGCGACCACCTTTAATTTTATGAAGAATGGTTTCTGTTGTGTCTTCGGCAATTTGCACATGGCTTGCGGGAAATATATCTTCCAATATTGGAATGGCTTGCGGTAATAAATACGGTGCAATGGTCGGTATCACTCCGATACGTAATGGCCCTGCGTCCGGATTGGTAAATATTTGCATTTCGCTGGCAAGTGATCGGCTGGTTTTTAATATCTCTTTTGCATAGGATACGGCCTTTTGCCCCGCTGCAGTCGGAATAATGTTTTTTCGGCTGCGTTCAAATAATGCCGTATTCATTTGCCGTCCCAATTCCTTAATCC
>DCKW01000098.1 GCA_002320485.1 Micavibrio sp. UBA1664 | reverse complement strand
ATGGCCGCGACAGGTTTTTCCGGATTGCCCAAAGCCATGCTTAATGCTTTTAATTCAGCCTCCAATAACCGTCCGGCATAGGCAGTCAGTGCATGGGCGAGCCCTTCTGTCGAGGCGTGCGCCCGATGGGAGGCCGAGAAGGCATCGTTAACAAATATATCACCCTCTCCGTTAGCTATACGCGCAACAAATTCCGGATCGTTTTTCTCCTCGCCCTCATAAAAACGTATATTCTCCATCAGAACGACATCCAAGTCTTTATCCGAAGGTGAGGCACAACAATCATCGATAAATGCAACGTCAATTCCCCATTGTTTTTGCAAAACAGATGGCAGAAAAGCTAATGTATAGTCATCATCCTTTTGACCCTTGGGACGACCAAAATGAGATAAAATGACAACTTTTGCCTGTTTGTCTTTTAATTCCGAAACCGTTTCCTTTACACGGTCAATCCGCGTTGTATCGGTAACCTGCCCCTTCTCATCAACAGGAACGTTCAAATCAAGACGCAGCAAGACAGTTTTACCTTTGATATTATTTAAATCATCAAGTGTTTTCATGAAAAATCCTTATGGGCTATCGTTATTTTCATCATCCAAATTATCCTCGGGAAGGGTTACATCCTGTAAAGTAGGATTGGGAAACATCGCAGAATTAGGTAAAACCCGCTGTTTGATAGTATCCTCTTCTATAAACGATCCGTTTTTATCCGATGGCTTTTCAGTTTTGGAGTCTGAATTTTCTAGGGTAGAGAGTTGTTCAGGCAATTCCATTTGCGAAGGGTGAAAAATCTCCATATATGGGCCATTATAATCACGCAGCCATCCCCTGACCCGCACAGGTTTATTAATCATCTGCATCAAATTAATACCGTATTTGGAAAAATCCCGCCTTAAACTGCTATCCACTGCAACTGTGAAATCCTTGCGCCAATCACGTTCAAAGTTCAAATAAATGACATTGTTTTTGGTTGCCACTCCCTTCACGACACCTTCAATTATTACAAACCTCTCGGTGGAAATTTGTTTGGCTTGCTGATCGGTCATAATCGCCCATTGAGGATCCGACCATAACCCGACTTTGGCATCACGGGCATTTTCTTCCGCTATATATAGTTTATCTGCAAACTCGTAATGACTTTGTGTCGGATATGCGAATGCCAGTCCATTTTTAACTATTTCCTCTTGTACGAACCACCCGTCTTCCCGCAAAACATATCCCTCGGCATGGCCCAATGAATTTGTTTGTCCCCGCCGCGGATCACGCACCTGATAAATACTGACCGCCTTACCTGACAATTCTTTTTCCAAAAATTCTTTCGCCGCCGCCATGGCGTTATTTGTTACACCGCGATTATCCACAGGAATATAAATTGCCGGTAAATGAATCGTTTCTGTATTATTAATAATAAACGTTTCCCCATCAATTACTTGCGTAACGTTCGCTTTAGGTTTGGTCAGGCGGAGGTGCTGGCGTAACTCGTCTTTAACAAAAGAGGCCGCAAAAACATTATATGCCATAGTCATGGACAAAAATAATGCTATATAGGGAAGGAACCTGAACAAAATTCTAAACATTTATAAGACATGACAAATATCACTACATTCTTCAAGTTAATAATTTTTACTCCTGTTGTTGCACTTGCCGCCTGCTCCACCAATCAGGCCACAGGACGCAGCCAGTTTACGGGATTAATGCCTGCAGCGCAGGAAGCCAACATCGGAGCGCAGGAGCATCAAAAGGTGCTTGCGGAATTCGGTGGCGCAATGAATAACCCGAAAATCCAGAATTATGTGACCCAAGTCGGACAAAAAATCGTTCCTTATACCGAAAGACAGGACGTTAATTATACATTTACAGTACTGGACTCACCCGTTGTCAATGCCTTTGCCTTGCCGGGCGGATATGTTTATGTCACCCGCGGCATCCTGACACTGGCGGATAGTGAAGCCGAACTTGCCGCCGTCATGGCGCATGAAATCGGACACGTAACTGCACGCCACTCAGCCGAGAGATACAGTACATCTGTCGTAACAGGACTGGGAGCCAGCCTGATTGCCGCCGCAATTAACGTAGACGGTGCTTCTCAGGCACTTGGCGTCGGCGCAAATCTTTATTTAAGCTCTTATTCGAGATCACAGGAGCATGAGGCCGATAATTTAGGTGTTAGATATTTGTCACGCGCGGGGTACGACACTTTGGCGATGGCGGATTTTCTGCATTCCCTTGAAGCCTCGGCCGCACTGGAATCCAAAGAACGCGGTGAGCCTGCAACAACGGGTGCGAACAGTTATTTCTCAACACACCCCGTTACCTCGGAGCGTGTAGCACAATCAACGGCAGAAGCACAAAGATATCCCTCATCAAACGGAAGTACCAATCGGGTTGAATATTTACGTATGGTAAACGGATTGGAGGTAGGTGACAGTGCCAGCCAAGGCTTCATTGACAATGGAATGTTTATTCACCCCGAACTTGGTTTCAAATTCAATATTCCCGCCGGATATAAAACAAACAATAGCCCGTCAGCCTTTGTTGCGCAGGGTGCAAACGGTGCATTAGTCTTTACTGCCGCACAAAAACAGGCGGGTCAATCAATTGATGATTTTCTTCGCAGAAATATTTTAGAGGGAAACATGACCGGAGCCCGCGATTTCGGAACCAATCAAATTAATGGGATGAATACTGCTTCCGTTGAAAAAACAGGCGTGGTCAACGGTAAGCAAAGCAATGTGCGATTTATAGTTTTTGAATGGGATGCAACAACAGTGTACCAATTTGCACTGGCAATACCGACGAATACGCCGACTGCGGAAATACAGGCGATGCAACAATCGGTATTTTCTTTCCAACGATTAAGCACGACGCAAAAAAATAGCTACAGACCGAAAAGCCTTAGCATGCGTGTCGCAAAATCAGGAGATACGGTACAATCAATGTCAGCCAATTTCCCTTATAATGACAATTTGAATGCTGAACGTTTCCGTGTCTATAATGGCCTCAATCCTGGCGAACAGGTTATCCCCCAGCAAGTTTACAAGGTTATAGTTCAATAACCTTGTAAGCTAAACGGCAATTGAGTCACACAAGATGTCTTTCGCTACTTTATAGCTCAGGCCTTCATAATAACGAATGGCCATGCGAAGTTCATCTCCGCTAACCGGATGTTGCGACCGCGCCAAAGTACCCGAAAGCAGAAAAATAGAGACAAAATTCTTTTTCGAAATATTTGTCGCACGGCTTGCTACCGCAAGCCCCTGACCGCCTGATTGGCGCATCATTGTCCAGACAACAGAATGCGACAATTTGGTACGACAGGCGAAAAGTGCGATAAAAAACCGTCCTTGGCGGCGTCGCAGGCACTCGACTAACATATCCTCGTCAATGCGGCCTTCTGCATGATATCTTTGGGCAATATCAATCATGGTTTTTGACGGCTTCATGGATTCGCATTGCAAAACACTGTCTGTAAAATCCTGCATCGTATCTTCAAGTGCCTCATCTATTACGCGGCCTTCGATACCAAAGCGGTTTTTGATGTCTTGTCTCAGTGTTGTAGATACATGCCAATATAATGAAACAGCCACCTGTTGAGGCAAATCCTTATATGCCACAAGTTTGTCAGCAAGTGCTTCCGATGTTCCGGCTATAGCTGCAATTTGTTTAATTAATGAAGAAGACATTGAAATTGTATCATTTTCCAATAAACCGATATTTGTTTCAGCGTCTTTTTTAGCGGTCAAACATGCAATGACATTTTCATTAATTTCAGGTCTGCGCGCTATAACACGCCAGTGATCCTGACCCTTTGATTGAATGATATACATTATATCAACATCGGACAATTGAGTAGAATTCAATAGAACCGGCTGCGCAACGTGAATATCAGCATAAGCCAAATAATGAAGCAACGTCGCCGGCAAATCATCCCGAAACGATAATTTTTCGGATAATGTCTTTTGAATATCATGACGCGCCTGTTTGACAATACCGATAATAATGTCGGTAACAATTGCCTTCTCCGTATCTTGAAGCCGTGCATCCAATATGTCCAGAATTGATGCTTCCACGCTATTATAATAGGTGTCGCCATTTTGGTCATATTTAAATAGTCGTAAGCTATCGTGTAAAGACACGAGTAACGGATCAAA
>DCKW01000002.1 GCA_002320485.1 Micavibrio sp. UBA1664 | reverse complement strand
GGGCCCGGGGCGCATGGGCGATTAACGCTTCCTGACGAGCGTAAAATTGCTACGCGTACGCACAAAGGGCCTGAGATATGGATGAAACAGGTTATGGACACGGGATGCGGGGCAAAACCTTTTGAAGACCTATCCCCACGTGACCAACTGGAAGAACGCATTATGATGGGCTTGCGTTTGCGAGAGGGGATAGCACTCCCGACAGAGTTGGCAAATAAGGATGAAATCAGATTTTTACGGGATAATAATTTTCTGCATTTATCAAACGGCCAATTATCAGTACCCCAGGACAAATGGCCTTTGCTTGATTCAATATTGGGAAAAATACTTTTGGCGTTGGATTAATCTATATCCAAAACGCCTTCCTCCATGTCTTTCCAATATTTGATTTTGGATGATTTAACGTGAACGAGTGTTAATCCCTCTGTTTCGAGGCCATCTTTAAACCATACTTCCAGATCTTCCACCCAGTGGTCTGCCATTTCATCCTCGTCTTGAGACAGGCGGGCTTCCCCGATCAGGGAGATGTAAAAATGATCCTCACCGATATAAGCCAGATTGACGGACGGGTTGCTCTCAATGTCTTCGCAAACACTAAATTCTTCAAGTGTGAAGAAATAACAGTCTCCGTCAAAGTCAACGTCCTTATTATTGCTCATCGGACGGCTTTCCAGTGTTCCATCCACGGTTTGCGTGGTCATCATGCAAATATCTATTTGTTTAAGGGCATCACTGATATCGTTTAAATCCAGTTTGGGCATATTTAACTCCTTGGTGTATTGAACTCCACATCAAACGG
Organism: Micavibrio sp. UBA1664; assembly: GCA_002320485.1. Classification (GTDB taxonomy): domain Bacteria; phylum Pseudomonadota; class Alphaproteobacteria; order Micavibrionales; family UBA1664; genus UBA1664. Next base: position 23,724 of record DCKW01000002.1, on the reverse strand, counting down.
TATCTAAAGAAATAAGTTCGTGACATATATCCGCCATGCTTTAAATTATGACATATGGTTCATCTCTCGTCCGTTACTGCCATTCTCGGCCCTACCAATACGGGGAAAACATGGTATGCCATGGAAAAAATGCAGGGCTATGCCCGTGGAATGATCGGTTTTCCCTTGCGTTTGCTGGCGCGTGAAAACTACGACCGTCTGGTTTTAAAACATGGAAAATCATTAGTAGCTTTAATCACGGGCGAGGAAAAAATAATCCCGAATAATGCCCGGTTCTATTGCTGTACTGTCGAGGCCATGCCTGTCTCGGAAAGCTTTGAATTTGTCGCCGTTGATGAAATCCAACTGGCTGCCGATCCTGACCGCGGTCATATTTTTACTGATCGCTTGTTATATTGTCGTGGAACGAAAGAAACATTGTTTATGGGCGCGGAAACAATGCACAATATAATCAAGGCATTGATTAAGGATGTCCATTTCGAAACACGGCCCCGCCTGTCGACTCTGACATATACGGGTTTTACAAAATTAACGCGATTGCCGAAACGTTCTGCCGTTGTCGCGTTTTCCGCAGAGGACGTTTACAGCCACGCCGATTTAATCCGCAGGCAAAAAGGCGGTGCGGCAATCGTCATGGGGGCGTTGTCACCGCGAACCCGAAATGCGCAAGTCGCAATGTATCAATCTGGAGAGGTTGATCATATCGTTGCCACCGATGCCATCGGTATGGGGTTGAATATGGATATTCGCCATGTAGCATTGGCCGCCACCCGTAAATTTGATGGAAAACAGGCTCGCTATTTGCGCGATGACGAGCTGGCGCAGATTGCGGGCAGGGCAGGGCGGCATACCCGAGATGGAACGTTTGGCGTAACAGGCCATGTCCACGATTTGCCCACCGATACAGTTGCCGCAATTGAAAACCATACGTTCGCGCCGATCGAGGAAATATGCTGGCGCAATTCAAAACTGGATTTTTCCTCACCGAAAATGCTTGTCAAATCGCTGGAGCAAAAACCCGATCAGGAATGGTTTACGAAAGGGCGTGCTGCAGAGGATGTGACCGCATTGCAGGATATGTTGACGCGTGACGATGTAATGGTACGGGCCAGCAATCCTGCAATGGTGCGACTGTTATGGGAGGTATGCCAAATTCCCGATTTTCGTAAGGTTTTATCAGACGAGCATCATGCTTTTGCCGCGCGCATATTTGAAGATATTGTCAATGAAGGGCGTATTAATCCGCAATGGATGGAAAGCCAGATTATACGCTTTGACAATACGGATGGTGATGTCGACACTCTGATGATGCGCCTGGCGCATATTCGCACATGGACTTATCTTGCAAACAAGTCGGAATGGGTGGAGCAGGCGATATCATGGCAGGCGAAAACCCGCGAAATCGAAGACAGCTTGTCCGATGCCCTGCATCAGGCCTTGATAAAAAGATTTGTCGATCGCAGGAACACTTTGTTTGCAGATGCATTGGAGGGGGAGAAAGAATTGCTCGCCGGTGTGAAAAATGACGGAACAGTGGTTGTGGAAGGGCACGATATAGGATATTTAAAAGGTTTACGCTTTACCGCTCACGAGACATTACTGGCGGATAAAGGCAGCCGCACGAAAAAGATTGTGAATGCGGCAAACAGGGCTTTAAGACCGGAAATACAAAGGAGATTAAACCGGATGGTGAATTGGAACAGTGTCGGCGTAAACAGCGGTCGATTTACTTTGGGTGAAGACGGACAGATTTTCTGGCAAGAAAATAAAACAAACCCTCTGCCGGGCGAAGCAATTGCCTTTATCGAGAAAGGCCAATCCCAATTAACGCCGGATGCGAAAATTATGGCATCCGACCAGTTGGAAGCAGCGCAAAAAACACAATTAAAAACGACAATTGAAGAATGGTTGCATGCCCATATTAAGGATGTGCTGGCCCCTTTGTTCGCTCTTACCGATGATGAGGGGGAACACAAACTTGAAGGTTCTGCCAAAGGAATCGGATTTCAACTTCACGAAAATCTGGGTGTGATCCACCGTAGCGAAATTGAAGACCTTGTTCCAAACCTGACAACGGAACAAAGAACCGCCTTACGCCGTAAGCGTGTAAAGTTAGGGCCTATTCTCGTATTTATGCCGGAACTGGTGAAACCCGCAGCGGTTAACATGCGCGCTTTGTTATGGGGATTGTGGCAAGGCAAGGAGTTGCCGATGAGTCGTCCCGCGGACGGGCGTGTGTCCGTTACAGTCGACCCCAAGGATGTGGACCGCAATTATTTCCGCTCTATCGGTTATCCGGTATTCGGAAATAAGGCCATTCGGATTGATATGTTGGATAGAGTGATAACCGATATCTACGATTCGTCCAAAGACTGGCAATTTCAGGCCAAGCACAGCTACATGGAATGGCTAGGGTGCGGCGAAGATGATTTATATGCGATTTTGGAATCAATGGGTTTTAGGCGCAAAAAAGAAGAGGAAGACACTGCCATGCAACAGCAACAAGCCATAAATAACGATGGAGGAGGACAAGATATTCCGCCGCCAAGTGAGCCTACGCCCGTTCCTGCGCCCAATCCGACGGAAACACCTGTGCCCAGTGAGCCTGATCCTATTCAACCGCCATCCCCAACGGAAACACCGGTCCCTGACGAGCCTACGCCACTGCCTGTTCCCCCCGAGCATCAGCAACAGGCAGAAAAACCTGCATTGGCAACATTCTGGTTGAAAAAAGGAAAAATTTCCGACAGGCCGCGTAGTAAAAAACCATATACAAAATTGAATGATAAAAAACCGCATGGAAAAAAATCATCCAAAAAACCGTCTAAACCGATAACAAAGAATTATACAGCAAAACCGAAATCGATTGAAATTGATGACGATTCACCCTTCGCCATTTTAAAACAATTGAAAAAATAAAACCCATTTAAATTCAATAATTTTTTTTCATAAAAATATCTTGACATAAATATTATTTAATTGTAAGTTCACTTTCATTAAAGCATTGCTTTATGAAAAATTAATTTGCAATGATAAGCAAAGGCGAGAATTTGCCGCATTTATAGACATTTTACGTTTTATGAAGGCAAACATATCTTAAGGGTGAATTATTTAAAATTTACCTTTAGGGGGATCCCTTGTGATTAGGATTTACGTCTGGATACACTTTGAACAGGGTAGTATTGCAGGGGGTCCCGCTTTTTAAGCAATATCAGGCACTAAATGAAATGCCGCATCCGCACGAAGATACTGCATTAGGGTTTTGCACCTTGAGTATAGAGCCGCCTAAGCTACTTTCATAATCAAGTGTCGATCCGGAAAGAAATTGTGCAGATACGCTATCAATGACCGTTTTCGTGTTGTTTTTTTCAATAACGATATCATCATCAGCCAATTTATTATCCATATCCATTTTATACTGGAAGCCCGAACACCCGCCACCTTCGACAGTCAATCTAAAGAAATAATCTTTCCCCAGTGATTGCGTTGCAATAATCTCACCGATTCTGAAAGCGGCCGAATCTGTTACCGTAAAGTTAAAATTATCCATAGGGGTAATATAATCAATCCTTGCTTATATTTCTATGATAATCGGCGTATGGTCGGATGCCTTATCCCAGGATCGTGGAGCACGGTCAATTCGGCAGTCTTGTAAAATATCGGCAAGGTCAGGGGTTAGCAGAAAATGGTCAATACGGATTCCCTTGTTTTGCGGCCATGCGCCCGCCTGATAATCCCAAAATGTATAGCAGTCGGTTTCAGTCGGATGTTTCATACGGTAGGCATCATATAGTCCCATATGACGCATGATACGCCAAAGTTCCCGGACTTCCTGACGGTAAAGTGCATCGCCTTCCCAGTCGGCGGGATTATGGACATCGTTTGCGGTCGGGATAATATTGAAATCTCCGCCGATCACAAACGATACATCCTGATCAATCATGCTTTGTAGACGCACAGCCAGACTCTCAAACCAACTTAGCTTGTACGAAAATTTGTCGGTATCAACGGGATTTCCATTAGGGCAATATACATTGATTATACGTAGGCCTTCAATCTCTACTTCAAGGAAACGTGCCAGTTCATCACCGTCAAGAACTGAATTGGATATTTCTGTTATAGGAAATTTCGATGCGATTGCAACGCCGTTATAGGCCTTTTGGCCATGGATTGCCAAATGGTATCCACGTTCCTCGAATGGTTGTCTGGGAAAATTGTCCTCAATGCCTTTTAATTCCTGCATAAGCAGGATGTCGGGCTTTGCCTCGTCCATCCAGGCCAGCACATTTTCTTGTCTTGCCTTGATCGAATTGATGTTCCATGATGCTATCTTCATGGACACAAAGATTACAGACTTCAGGGAAATATTCCAGAACTTTGCAAAAACAAAGGCACTTAAACCTGACAGGATGCAGGATCAGGCCGTGGACAGGCTCAATAATCTGTTTATTGAATTATCCAAGCCTCAAAAAAAATCATGGTTTGGGCTTGGCTCGAAACATCTGATTAAAGGGCTGTACTTATGGGGTGGTGTCGGACGCGGTAAAACCATGATTATGGATTTATTTTATGAAGCACTACCTCTGGAGGAAAAGCGCAGGGTCCATTTTAATATTTTCATGTTGGATGTTCATAATACGATTAAAATGCTGCGTGATGAAGGCAGGGGTAAAGATCCCCTGCCGCAAATTGCTAAAGAGATCGCTACAAACGTGCGTGTTTTGTGTTTCGATGAATTTCAGGTGTATGACATTGCCGATGCCATGGTATTGGCGGAGTTATTCCGCAACATGTTTAGGGAGGGTGTGACTGTTATCGCCACCAGCAATGTTACACCCAAGGATTTGTATAAAAACGGGTTGCAGCGCGCCCGCTTCCTGCCGTTTATTGATATAATTAAAAAGCATATGGATATTTTACATCTGGATTCTGATGTGGATTACAGACAGCAGGCTTTACGAGAGGACGGCGTTTATTTTATCCATTCGGAAACGCGCCTGCGCACTTTGTACGAGAAACTAACCTTTCCGCAACACTCCGCTTCAAAAACACTTTCCATTAAGGGGCGGACTTTGCCGATAGAACAGGCAGTGGACGGATTTGCCTTCACAGGGTTTGGTGAATTGTGTGAAAAACCACGTGGCGCAGCCGATTATAAGGCCCTTACCGAAGCATTTCACACCGTGTTTTTGAATCATGTGCCGCGCTTGGGGTATGACCGCCGCAATGAGGCGAAAAGGTTTATTCTGCTGATTGATACACTATATGATGCAGGAATGCGCCTGATTATAAACGCGGAGGCTGAACCGCAAAAGCTGTATTCGGGAACCGATCACGCCTTTGAATTTGAAAGGACGGTTTCGCGGTTGCTTGAGATGCAAGGGGAAGACTATCTGGCAAAAACCGAAACCGTGACAATGGATAAATAAAGATGAGTTTTTTTTCAAAAATATGGGGTAAAAAACCTTCGGGAACGCCTTTCAATGCCGGTAAACAGGCACGCGACCCCGCGCGATATGAAGAGGAAAAAATCATGGCGCGGTCAAAATCGGCAAAAGAGAGGTTAGCTGTCGCCGAAAATCCCAAAACCCATCAGGAAATTCTGTATTATCTGGCAGATGACGAAAGCGAAACGGTCAGGCGGGCGATCGCCTCAAACCCCTCGACGCCTGTCCATATCAGCCGCTCTCTTGCGGAGGATAGCGATATCGATGTCAAATTGGCGCTGATACAACGTTTGACATCTTTGCTTCCTGATTTGTCTCAGGATCAATATGCACATTTATATGCTTACGCTGCGCAAGCCTTGGGAATATTAGCGCTAGACGAAGTGCTAAAAGTGCGTCTGGCCCTGTCGTCCGCGTTGAAAGACGAACTTTATGCCCCGCCTGAGGTGGCCGCGCAACTGGCAAAGGATCTGGAAAGGCAGGTGTCCGAACCAATTTTAAGATTATGTTCGGCGGTGCCTGACGAGGTGTTGATCGAGATTTTGCAAAACCATCCTGACGGCTGGGTGGTGGAGGCAATTGCGGTTCGGCAGGACCTGAATGCCGACGTAACAACGGCGGTTATTGAAACCAATCAGACAAAGGCAGGGCAATTATTGATCCAAAATCAGAGCGCCCATTTATCGGAAACCGCGCTGGATGACATCTTGCGACGTGCGCCTGAGAAACCAGAATGGCACAAGCCCTTGGCGTTACAATCCCATTTACCGGCGCGGGTGGTGCGGGAAATCATTCTGTTTGTTGACAGCTCGATACAAAAGCTGATTTTCGAGCGGACGGACATGGATGCCGAAATCAGAAATGAATTGATGGATACGGTATCTAGACGGGTCAATTTTCTGATTGATGAGGATGGTAACACCATCACCCCGCACCATAAGGTTCAGATAATGGCACAAAAAAACGAGCTGAATGACGATGCCATAAAGGATGCGCTCGCCTTGCGCGAATATGATTTTGTCTTCAGGGCGTTATCATACTTGAGCGGTCTGTCCCTGCCTGTGATCAAAAAAATGCTGACAATGGGGTCTGCAAAATCGGTTACCTCAGCCGTATGGAAGGCCGGCTTATCCATGCGAACAGCCATGGAAGTGCAAAAAACAATCGGAAAAATACAGCCGCGCGAAATTCTCTATCCGAAAAACGGGGAAAAATATCCCATGACGGATAACGAGATGCAATGGCAGGTAGATTTTTTCAAGGATTAGGAGGAGGGGACGGATCCCCTAGGGATTGCAACCTGTTACAATCATGTTATGCTTTTTTATCAATTATTTTTGTCTTGAAAGGATTTTATTATGAAAGAACCAGTTCGCGTTGCCGTTACAGGGGCCGCAGGTCAGATCGGATATGCATTGTTGTTTCGCATTGCGTCGGGCGCGATGTTAGGCAACGATCAACCTGTTATCTTGCACTTGCTGGAAATCACACCTGCCTTGGGTGCGTTGGAAGGGGTTGTCATGGAATTGAATGACTGCGCATTCCCTTTATTGGCGGGTGTTGTGACAACCGATGATGCGAATGTGGCATTTAAGGATGTTGATTATGCATTACTAGTTGGTTCACGCCCTCGCGGGCCGGGGATGGAAAGAAAGGATCTGCTGGAGGCTAACGGTGCGATTTTTGCGCCGCAAGGCAAGGCCTTAAACGATAATGCAAAAAAAGACGTAAAAGTGTTGGTGGTTGGAAATCCGGCCAATACGAATGCTTTGATTGCACAGCAGAATGCGCCTGACCTAGATCCTAGCTGTTTTTCGGCAATGGTACGTCTTGATCATAACCGCGCGTTGAGCCAGCTGGCATCGAAAATGGATGTGCATAGTTCTGATGTCAAATACATGACGATTTGGGGTAACCATTCCTCAACACAATATCCTGATATTTCGAACGCCGAAGTCAACGGGTCGAAGGCAGTGGACGTTGTTGATTTCAAATGGGTCAAGGATGAGTTCATTCCAACTGTTCAGCAACGCGGCGCGGCAATTATCAAGGCACGTGGCGCATCGTCTGCGGCATCTGCGGCATCGGCGGCGATCGACCATATGCGCGATTGGGCGTTGGGAACATCCGGTGACAACTGGGTTTCCATGGCTGTTCCAAGTGACGGATCATACGGAATTAAGGAAGGTATTATTTTCGGATATCCGGTTAAATGCTCCAATGGGACATATGAAATTGTACAGGGATTATCGATTGACGATTTTTCCGCGGAGAAATTGAAAGAAACGGAAACCGAGCTGCGTGAAGAGCGTGCCGCTGTCGAACATCTTTTTAAATAATCTAACTAATTAAATTATATTTTATGTGGACGCAGGGAAATATTCCTTGCGTTTTCTTTTGTGTTTTGCATAAAGTAAAAATAAAAACAGGGAAAACAAAGGATGTTCCAATCCGCCAAACTCAACGGTTTGTTCAAAAGTGTGACTGACAGCCATATGTTTAACCGCTCGTATGCGGTTATCGCAGAACAAGCTGCGCAAAATCATAATGTACGCGATAACAAAATTATTTATCAGGTCTTAAGTTACGCCTTGGATGAATTGGAAAATGACAATCCCGCCGATGTAAACAGGCTAGAGTCATTGTTTGAAGATATGGTTCAGGGACTTTGCGAGAAGCATGAGGCACTATGCTTCGAAACCAAAATGGCACAATGTGGTCTGGAAGATCGCGAAAGGGAATTTACCTCTCTTGTCAGCGGTAACCGTAAAGGAACTCCTATCAATTTTTCACACTACAGCAGTTATATTTCAGAATTGCAAAAGGCAAATGCATCCCCTGAAATGGTGGAATCCATGCAGGAAGTAGGGGTATGCAATCAAACTTTAGATATCATGAAACCGCAGGCCCGAATTTTTTCCGATCAATTGCTTGCCTATTGTGATTGGCGTGATTCAGAGCATTACACCGCCTTTATCGCGTCTTATGCCGATATTCGCAAAAACGTTGTCATGGCTCAACGGGATTTACTTAAACAAGAAAGGTTCAGTCTGTGACAAAACGTGTTTTCACGCAAATGGCCGCTCCGGAAAATCTGCCGTCCTTTCCGTTATTGGAAGATAAGCGGGGCGAGCAAACAGCTTCGCATAACCGTTTTGTTGCCGATTTACAAAATTCTTTCTTCGTTCGTGCACAGGAAGCCATATTTAACGGCGCCCCTGTACTGAGGGCATGGCGCCAAGCATATGGTGATCGCAAGAGCGATATGGCCCAGGTGCTCCAATGCAATTTGAAACATTACGAATTGCTGGAGGCTGGCGCAATCCCATTAACGGGAGAGGAGGCATTAGCATTGTCAAAACATTACGGTGTGATGCCTTATCATATGATTCATGCAGACGGTAATCCAATGCCCGAGGATATTCTGCGGGCTTCGCTAACTGCGTATGATAATATTGATCCGCGTGACGAAGCCCTAAAGCAGGAAGCTCATATGGCGCTTACGGATGAGGCCATTCCATTTCATTCTATTGAAAAATTGCAAGAAATGCGGGGGAATATTCACGATCCACGCGGTCCTTACGGTCAAATTGCCACATTTATCGATATGCTTCTTCTGGAAGACAGATGTCCTCATACAAAATTGGCTGAGGGATATGAAGCCACCAAAGATGGTTTTTTGCTGTCTTTGTACGATGCACAAGACACAGCGAAAGAGGAATTTGAAGCCGCCAATTCGACAAGGAAAAAAACATATGATCGTTTCAGCCGTTTCGGAAGTAAACTGTATAGGGAAATCGATGACGAAAATGTGACATGGCCTAATATTTCTTCATCTTTAATTCGCTTAAGTAAAGTTATGTCGCCTCGGAAACTTGTTGCATATTACAGGGATAATCCGGCAAGTATAGGTTTGAATCACTGGCCGCACGTAAGAAAAGACGACTTTTTTGATGACGGTGTTTTTGTCGGGAGTTGGAAAAAAGCCCATACGCGCCATGCGGACATTATGGAATCCGTATTTAAAAGCGATGTCGGTTACACTGAAGCCATGTCCCGAATGTCTAAATTAAATGTGCAGGTTGAGAATTTTGAAAAATTTGCAAAAGGAACGGTTCCAACTTTGGGGTTTTTCTTTAACAGGCAGATTGTAACGGCTCATCCTGATTTTAAGCATTTAAGGCCTGTATATATCAAAGGATTAAAACGCATACCTACACTATAAATAATATATTTTTGAACGATATGGAAAGAAAGAAGCTTCTAAAACCTTTGGATCAATTTAATGCTTTGTGTTCGAAAAGAACTCAGAGACATGAATTTTTCGATCTTCAACATACACCTGAAAAACATCATGATGACACGCCCTTTAATTATATTTATGAAGGTGAAAATCCGTTTACAGTCTGGTATGAGGAATTTGGATGCGATCAAACGCAAGTGTCGGAGATTTTAGGTATTTCGGTTCAACAATGTCGCAAAATCGAGGAAAATTTTAGTGAAATTCCTTATCCTGTTCTTGTGCATTTTTGCGAGAGCTTTTCTCATCATCCGGTGAATATGGTGCCTAATATCAATCCCGCTCCTGCTGTGCTGGTCGATTATTTGATTGATGTTTATTATAACTTTACCGCCCCATATTCATATGAAGTAGAACGAAAACAAGATGTTAAGGTTGCCTTGGCTAATGAGGCAGACCCTGATTTCAGTCTGGATCGGATGCGGGATTTACTGCATAAAAACGAAATAGGCGCATCTCCGGATCGGCGGGCAATTACTGAATTATTGACAGTATTATTGGATAATGACGGTAACCCTGCATTAGGGGGATTTGGTGCAGACGAAGTTGCCGATATGGTCGAACAACGACTATGTGACAGTGTAGAAGGTGCGCATCGTCGTTTAACGGGGTCAAAACAGGCAATTCTACGTCTTGATGACAAAATTGATGATAGCGGTTACGAATTTTTCGGATATGAATGGAACGATCATCGTTGCCTCTTACGTGATGCTATGTTTGAAAGCGGCGAATCTTTTGCCAAAAGTTTTTTTCTGGAAGATATTTTGCCAGTGCAGGAAATGGAACATGGCTCAAAAAGATCGTTTTGGAATCGTTTTAATATTCGCCAGCATATTGATCGCCAAAAAGAAATTTATGATGTAGAATTTTATACATCCGTACAGACATTAAAGGCATTTCAGGCGTTTCGTGCCGAGCATGCGGATACATTCAACTATTATAATAACAGGCAGGCCATTCTGGCCATGAATGATCCTGAATTGGCTACAGCTGAAGGAAACATTGAAAGTCCTTATTATCTAAAACTGGACGATCAGTCCATGGCGGACATGCAAGTCAAAATAAGTCTTAGACAGCTGCGTCCTCAATAAATAAAGCTATTTTTTATAACTGGCTTGTATAATATTTGTTTGTGGTTTTCTCTCGGGACGTTCTGTATGTCGAACGCTTGTTACCGAACGATGATGTGTACCCGCCGCTTCAGAGGTAAATATTTGTGCCATTCTTGTAACACTCTCGGCTCTTGCAACCGGTCTGGCAGAAGCGGTCAGCGTTGTATCCTGATTGAGAAGATCAAGAACGTCAGGAGTTTTACTTCCACGTAAAATGGCGGCTTTATAATTATCGAACGTTTGCCCGCGGATCGGGCTAGTCACTTGAATAATAGGCCGCAGAGGTTCCAACACCATATTTGTCTGGCGTTCGACGTAGGAGGTAAAGAATTCGGGGACATCTCCTAAACGAGTGTCCGCACCGTTTTGAAAAGGGCCTTTATTTTCGTTTGTTTTTGAAAGCCAAGAGGCTGCAACGAATGGGTATGCCCACTCATTATCCGATTGTAAGCGATCTGCGGCTTTCTGAACATCCTCATGCATCGCAATCGTTAAATCAGGCGCGGCTTCGGCAAGTGCGTACAGATATTGGCTGCCTGTCGGTCCTTTCAGATGTTCAGAGTATGTTTTTCCAAATGAAGTAATAATATGGTCTAAGGCGGTTTCAGCATCTTGCGGCAGGTTATCGATTTTATACTCGGGAAATTCATGGGACAATTTCACACCCATCAATTCCGCCATAAATTGCTTGTTAAAACGAAGTTCGGAAAACGTCCAATCGACAGGATTGGTAGTTTTATCTTGCTCCGTAAACATTCTTGCAATGTTTTTTGCCTTTGTTTTCCTTGGTTCTTTTTCTAGCAATTCTTCATTGTTTAAAATACTATCTAAAGCTATGCGATTAGGATCGTCTTTTGAAAGGTTATGATAAAAGGGTGTTTCTTTGGCGTATTTTTGGACATGCTCGATAAACCATAGGGCCTGTGTCTGAAACGGTCCTTGCGCGTCCTTTGTGCCGATTGTGTAATCTTCATTCAAACCAACTTCATTGGTCATAATTAACATTAATGGTAGGGGGTGAACGCCAACATCCCGCGCATGTTCGGCAATATCATAGGCCCATTGATGCTTTTCTGGTGCGGTTTCTTTTAAGCGGGCATAGGCAAACTCAAATGACCCACGTTGATTGCCGTGATCATCAAAATAGAAGGACTGTTTTAAATTATCTTCATTGATAGTGGCGGTTAAGGCAGGCGGCATTGTGCCTAATTCAGCATCGGTTTTAAAATGTGGTTGGAATGGTAACGGCGCTAATGAGGCTGTTTGCGAATCCGGGGCGGCCGCACGGGAAAAATGATCGGTTAAAATATCTTTTGCTACATCAAACCCATCAATAGAATGAATACTGGCAGCCATTATGGCAGCATTTGCCGCCATTCCCAATTTAAGAGTGATCGTGTTTTTTTTACGATTTTTATTTGAATGTTTTATAATTTTTGTTGCCATCGTACCGTAATTATATCTGTCAAATTTATAAGAAAAGTTATAATTACATAAAATTTAAACTAATTCATTATGAAAACGTAAGTTTTAAATAAATAATATTTTTATTGCGCAAATGCCGTTGTTTTCATAACATTAAAATAAATCAGGGAAAATCATGGCATCGGAAATAAGTCGCAATTACAATATCTCGGCAACCTATGGAAGCGGCATCGCTCCTGCTCCTAAAATTATGTATGAAGATGTGCGCCAAGGAATAGCCCGCGGGCAAAATTCAATTAGATTATGGCGACAATTTAAAGGGGTAATGCCGGAGGAAATGGCGGGTGTCCTTGATATTCCGCAAAAAACCTATAATGCAATAGAGCAGGGTATTAAACCGTCCTTCAATCAACTATGGGGAATATGCTGGTATCTAGATATTCACCCCACCGATTTGCATGTCCAAAACAGTATTGATATGCCCGATCACTATCTGGCGGCCATAATCAATGCCCACAATAATCCGTCTTGCTGGCCACAGGATAGTGAGGAATCGCGCGAATTTACCCACGATGTGTTGGAAAGCGTATCATTGCCGGGTTTAAGTTATGACATCCTCAAAGAAAAAGCCGAGGCTTGCGAGGAAAAACTGGGATTTACAAGAGTGGCCTTATTGCCGATTTTGGAAACCGCGCTGGTTAATGACGGTAATCCTGTCTTCTATCAACAGGGTGGGTTGAATAGGTATGTATTAAAAGCAATTGTCGAACTTGAAAAAACAACGACTGCTCAAAAAAAGGCGTTTCAAACGCATGAGGCGAGTTATTCGGATAAGATTGCCACATTGAAAAGGAAAGGAACGGCGATTTATCGTGAAAAAAACTGGCCCAGAGTACAGGCGATGCTTGACGATTTTTTCGTACCGCAAGAAAAAAACGACGCGGTTGCCTTTCTTATGCATGAAATCAAAAGACCGCGCCGTGTACCGCCTCCCCAACAATCAGATTTCGAGGAATTGATGGACGCATATGAAGCGGTTAGGCGGGCGAACCGTTTCGAATCCGATAAAAGCCTTCACAGCAACACAATATCCCGAAACGAAACCTTTCGCGAAATTGTTTCGGATTTCTACCATTCTAATAAATGCTTTATTCTTGCTTACGACAACAGGCAGGCGGTCTTAGTGAAAACAAAAGGTATCGCGGAGCCGAAGGGCGACCAAAGCCATTTTGAATATAAAAGGCATGGTATGCGCGATCGCTTATCTTTTTCCAAACGATTTACACCGTCCTAATATCGTAAAAATGGGGAAGAGTTTTTCTCATGCCCTTGCGTTGCAGCGCGAGAGTGCTATTGTTATGCCCGTAAGATTGAAACAAAAAGGTAAATAAATGAATATTCATGAGTATCAGGCCAAAGGATTATTAGAGAAATTTGGTGTTGCAGTTCCCAAAGGTATTGCCGCAATGAGTGTTGCGGAGGCAACGGCTGCGGTCGATCAACTGCCCGGACCTCTTTATGTCGTTAAGGCGCAAATTCATGCCGGCGGACGCGGGGCGGGGCATTTCACGAATAATCCCGAAGGCAAAGGTGGCGTACGCCTTTGTAAAACGAAAGAGGATGTAACAGCCGCAGCCGAGGCAATGATGAACAATGTTTTGGTAACAAAACAGACTGGCCCCGAAGGGAAAGAGGTTCAACGCCTTTATGTTACAGACGGGGTTGATATTGCGCATGAATATTATTGCTCTGTCGTCCTTGACCGCGTGACAAGCCGTGTAACCTTTATGGTTTCCACTGAAGGCGGTATGGATATTGAGGAAGTGGCTGAACACTCACCCGAAAAAATTACGAAAGTATCAATTGATCCTGCGACAGGAATGAGTGGATTTCACGCCCGTAATCTTGCCTTTTCATTGGGCTTGGAAGGCGATGCATTCAAATCGGCGGTCAAATTTTTCATGGCACTATATAAGTGCTTCGTTGAACTGGATGCCTCGATTGTAGAGATCAACCCGATGATCGTGACGGACAAAAATGAAGTGATGGCACTGGATGCGAAGATGAATTTCGATCCGAACGCATTATTCCGTCAAAAAGAAATCTTTGGCATGCGTGACGAGAGCGAAGAAGACGCTCAGGAAAAAGAGGCCGCCGACTGGGAATTGAACTATGTTCGTCTGGATGGAAATATCGGCTGTATGGTAAACGGTGCGGGCCTTGCCATGGCAACTATGGATATTATCAAACTGTATGGCGGCGAGCCTGCAAACTTTCTGGATGTCGGCGGCGGGGCGACGACCGAGCGTGTAACGGCGGCATTTAAAATCATTCTCTCCGACCCGAATGTGAAGGGTGTGCTTGTGAATATCTTCGGCGGAATCATGAAATGCGATGTTATTGCCAATGGTGTGATTGCCGCGGCAAAGGAAGTATCCCTGAATGTGCCTTTGGTCGTGCGTCTTGAAGGGACGAATGTTGAAAAAGGCAAGGATTTGCTGAACAATTCCGGCCTGCCGATTATCGCTGCTGATAATCTTGCAGATGCGGCCCAAAAAATCGTCGATGCGACAAAACAGGCAATGAAGGCGGCATAAATTATGAAACAGACGTTTCTTGCATTGATGGCTTTATCTTTCATCGGACTTCCCGCTTATGCTCAAAATGCGGTATCCGGAAAAAATGTGAACCTGCAAATGCAGCAACGTCTGGAGGCGGCCAATTCATATGAACAGTCTGTTCCGGTTAATATGCTGGTGGAAGGGCTTGCAAAAGAATTTTTCACTCAATCGAATTTTAAGGCAAATCCTGAATTGGTAAATCGGGTTTTGGCAGCGTACGACATGAATAGTTTACGCGAAAAATCAACGGGTTTACTGGCTTATCATTTTACAATGGATGAAATTATTGCCATGCGGGATTTTTATTCCAGTCCGATAGGGCAATCTATTTATACTAAAATGCCCGGGTATCTAGCGGATTTAGCGCCTGTCTTGCAAAGCGAGACCAAAAAGGCGATTGGCAAAACAATGCAAAATTCGTTGCAGTAAAATCTTAATGGTGGTGGTTTAAAACAAATGTCGGTAGTGACAGCGCAATTTGGAGGCAAGCAGACTTTAAAAACCGAGGTGGTTTTTGAATTTGATACCCTCGATATGAATGGGCAACAATTTGCCTCCATGCTGCGTGGGAATGTGGCGCGTAACGTCCGCCTTGCCGATGAACGTGCAAATTCTTTGACTGTTTCTATTGACGGTTTGTCATCTCCAAAGGAAATACTGGATGCTCCTGCTTTTAAAGCATGGGACATGAATGCCCGTAAACAGGGCGGGAATGTTATCCGTTCAATATCCTCCGGCGGACAATCATATATATGGAGTGATAAAACAGGCTACGTAACGGGTAATAGTACAGGGATGATTGCCGTATCATCACCAAATGCAAATGACATGCGTGATAGCAGTATCAGATTGTTCGAAAGCAGAATGAACGCAGTGAAGGCAAATTTTGAAGTGCATCGGGATGCGCCGCTTCTATCAATGATTGATCGTGGTGTAAGGGCATTAAAAAATGCAGGCGAGTTTTCAAAATGTGAAAAAGAACTATCATTCAAAACACAGGAAGAGTTTGGTGATTTTAAAAAACTGTGCGGTTTCTTAAGCGGAATGGCGCGGACGTTGTCGAACGGTGTGTCGTTTCACGACGATTTGTTAAAACAAATGCAATTGGATCTGGTGCGGGGTGGAAAGGCTCCCGCGCCTAAAATTTTATAAAAAAGAAGGAAAGTAACTATGTCAGTATTAGTCAATAAAAATACGAAAGTCATCTGTCAGGGCTTTACGGGTGCGCAAGGAACATTCCACTCAGAACAAGCCATTGCATACGGCACCCAGATGGTCGGCGGCGTGACACCAGGCAAGGGCGGTTCCACACATCTGGGTTTACCGGTTTATGATACAGTTCATGACGCCCGCGAAGCTACAGAGGCAAACGCCTCCGTCATTTATGTGCCGCCACCATTTGCCGCGGATGCCATTTTGGAAGCGATTGATGCCGAGCTTGAGCTGATTGTGTGTATTACCGAAGGTATTCCTGTGATGGATATGGTGAAGGTGAAGCGCGCCCTTGCCAATTCAAAATCCCGTCTGATCGGGCCGAACTGCCCGGGAATTATCACGCCTGACGAATGTAAAATCGGGATTATGCCAGGTCATATCCACAAACGCGGATCGGTCGGTATCGTCTCCCGTTCCGGTACATTAACTTACGAAGCCGTGGCACAAACAACCGCCGCCGGACTTGGTCAATCAACCTGTATCGGTATTGGCGGTGACCCTGTCAACGGCACTAACTTTATCGATTGTATCGACCTGTTTATGGCGGATGATGAAACCGAAAGCATTATCATGATTGGTGAAATCGGCGGGACAGCGGAGATTGAGGCCGCGGAATATTATAAATCCCTGAAAAATCCGAAACCGATTGCCGGCTTTATCGCAGGGGTAACGGCCCCTCCCGGTAAACGTATGGGCCATGCCGGTGCAATCATTTCAGGCGGTGATGATACCGCCCCCGCTAAAATGGATGCGATGCGCTCCGCAGGTTTTGTTGTGACCGAATCCCCTGCAGGGTTGGGCGATGCGATGAAAGAAGCGATTGCGGCATAGTTTTTGCAATATTAAATTTATGATATATCGGCTTTTGCTCATTTCGTTTGTGATGATTATTGCGACGTCCGCAATGGCCGATATTCTTGACCCTTACAGATGGGAAAAACGGGTCATTCTCATTCATGCGCCTTCGGAAGATTCAGTCGATTACCGCAAGCAATATTCGCTTTTGCAAGGGTATGGCGATGCCCTGATGCAGCGCGATATTGCCTTCGTTACGTTTTTGGGAGATCGGACATCCGATGTGCAGGAGGAATGGGAAAATGCCTTTCATTTAAATCGTCGTGACTATGGTGTTGTGCTGATCGGCAAAGACGGGACAGAAAAAAAACGCTGGGATCACCCTGTCGCTGCAGAGGATATCTTTAAGATAATTGATGCCATGCCGATGCGGCAAAGAGAATTAAATGACGGAAGTTGATCAGGGAATTTTTAAAACATTTATACGTTTGGTCTATCGATCCAGCCTGGCCCGCGCTATCATCTATACAATAGGCCATATTTTCATTGCCATGACTTGCAATCATTTAATTACCGGGGCACCGCTTGACCTTGCCGCGGCGGATGCACTCATCGAGCCGATGATAAACGGCGTCTGGTTTTTCGCGCTCGATAAATTCTGGGCGTCAAAAATTATTAATAAAGTGACACATGAGGCCTAACAACAGGAACGTCAAAATTTTGGCCGTCTTTATGGGCCTTATACTGTTTGTTGGCTGGTCGCTGAATAATGTTCCTTTCACTCCCGCGCCATCCTATAGCCCTGTTCATCAATCCGGTTTTTTGGAAAGACTTGATGTTGAAGGTCATGCCATTGAAAAACATGTCGGTAAAGATAATGCGTTTTTATTGAATCGTCTGGCAACCGAAGATATTTCCGCTGCCTCAACGTTTACTAATATGGAAGAGGCAGAAGATGCCATACACATAGTCCTGTCAGAGCGACAGGATTTAGTGCAAAACTGGCTTCGATCAGGAAAATCGGAGGTGAAGGCGTTTTATTATCATTCTTCGAAACCTGTGGGACGGGTTATGAAAAGAGGGCGGAAAACCGCGATTGCAGGTAATCAGGCACGTGTTGTGTTGCGCCGTGATGATGATTATCCCGAAGGATTTCATATCATTACGGCCTATCCCGAAGTGAAATAGAATGAACCAAATTGTTCCTGAAATGTTAGGAAGGTATGTTCTTACAATTACTTACATTTTCTGCCATTTTCACGGCAATGACGCCCTTTATTGCAAAGGGTAAACTAAGCCGGTTTCAAAATAAAAACCGATTATTAGTCGTTTTTACACCCGATGATATCGACCCTCAATTCCTCATCCAATTACAGGATTATAAACATCACGCAATTGGCGCTATCGAAAGGGATATCTGCAAGGTGGATATTACCGCAATGACTCAGGAAATTATTGTTGACGGCCGTAAAGAGGCAATTTCCTATACTGACAGTTTAAACCGTCTGGATATATTGAGTAACAGGTTTCAGGTTATTTTGGTCGGCAAGGATGGCGATGTCAAAAAACGTTGGTATACCCCTGTAGCTATGGACGAGGTTTTCAACGAAATTGATGCCATGCCGATGCGTCAACGTGAAAAACGTATGGTAAGCTAAAAAATTAAATCAAAAGGAAAGACTATGAAAAAAATATTATTGGCAAGTGCAACTATTTTGGGAGTAACACTATTTGCCCTGCCTTCAAACGCACAACAGACGGCAACTGCAACCATTATTGATAATAATGCAAAAGAATTAGGATCGATTGAGATTAAACAGGCGCCGGAAGGTATTTTGTTGCATGTCGATATTGAAGGTTTACCAGCTGGTAAACACGGATTTCATATTCATGAGGTCGGAACCTGTGAAGATCATTCTGATTTCAAAATGTCAAAAGGCCACATTGGTAAAGGCGATGATGTTCAACATGGTTTGATGAACCCGGAAGGTTATGAAGAAGGCGATTTGCCGAATCTAATCGTATCTGAAGATGGTACTGTCGAGGTTGAATTATACGTGGATGATTTGAAAATTACCGATGCCGACGATATGGATGATGATGAGGTTTTGCTGGATAGCGACGGTGCCGCGTTTATGATTCATGCGAATGAGGACGATCATATGACACAGCCGATTGGTGGCGCAGGTGATAGAATAGCCTGTGGTGTTATCGAATCCGTAACCCAAAAACCGGTATCAAAGCCGGCCGAATAATTTATTTTCATTAATGGGTAAAAGACGAAAGCTTTTGCATTTCCTTAGGGAAAGCATAAGCTTTTGCTTTTCATCTCGGGTAAAAATGATAAACTCAAAACCGTTACATAAAAATTTAAAACGGTAAAAATCATGGCTATTCCCCAATCCAAAAATCAATCTTTTCTGACGGGCGTTAATGCAGAATATATCGCGCATTTGCACGCAAAATACATTCAATCTCCGCATAGCGTCGACGCCAGCTGGAGAGAGTTTTTTGAAAATCTTACAGACAGTGATCTGGATGTATTGAAGGAAATGCATGGGGCAAGTTGGACGCCTGCTGAAAATCGCGTAGATGGCAGAGGTTTTGCCGCCACACAATCGGCAGAGCAAGCGCAATCAATGTCGGCGGGAATGCCGATGCCGCAAATGCAGGGATATTTCCCGAGGACGCAAGGGGTGCAAGGCGGAGCCATGGCCGACAGCGCAACGCTACAACAGGCCGTGCGTGATTCCATTCGTGCCATTCAATTGATCAGGGCTTATCGTGTGCGAGGTCATTTGGTGGCGGATCTGGATCCGCTGGGCTTGCGTCAGCATCATATCCATCCCGAGCTTGATCCGGGTCATTATGGTTTTACGGCAAAAGATTATGATCGCTCGATACGGCTGGATGGCGTTTTAGGGCTGGAGCAGGCTAATCTGAATGAAATTTTGAAAGCGGTAAAACAAATTTATTGCGGTAAAATCGGCGTTGAATTCATGCACATGTCATCACCGGATGAAAAGGCATGGATACAGCACCGCATTGAAGAACCCCGTAACCAGACCGATTTTACTTCTAACGGTAAACGCGCCATTCTTGAACGCCTGACCGCTGCGGAAACATTTGAGCAGTTTCTGGCTAAAAAATACCCGGGTACGAAGAAATTCGGAATCGATGGCGGAGAGATTTTAATTCCCGCTGTAGAGCAAATTATGAAGAAAGGCGGACAGCTCGGCCTGAAAGAAATGGTGATCGGTATGGCTCACCGCGGACGTTTGAATGTTCTTGCCAATGTAATGGGCAAGCCTTTCTCCGCAATATTTGCAGAATTCTTAGGGGTTAAAACACAGCCTGACGACATCCTGGGATCAGGTGATGTAAAATATCATTTGGGAACATCTGCTGACCGTGATTTTGATGGCAATAACATACACTTATCTTTGACGGCTAATCCTTCGCATTTGGAGTGTGTCAGCCCTGTTTGTATCGGGAAAGTACGCGCCAAACAATATCAGCGTAATGATAGTGACGGAACACAAGTTATGCCCATCTTGTTACATGGGGATGCGGCTTTTGCGGGACAGGGAATTGTCGCCGAAACATTAATGATTTCCGAATTGCCGGGATATAGTGTCGGCGGAACCATGCATATCGTGATTAATAACCAGATCGGGTTTACAACAACGCCGCAATATTCACGGTCAGGCCCGTATTGTACTGATGTCGCAAAGTTATTGTCTGCCCCAATTTTTCATGTGAACGGCGATGATGCGGAATCTGTTGTGCATGTCGCACGGATCGCCACTGAATTCCGTCAGCAATTTAAAAAGGATGTTGTGATCGATATTACTTGCTATCGTCGTTTTGGCCACAATGAAGGGGACGAACCGTCATTCACACAACCTGTCATGTATCAGGAAATCCGCCAGCATAAGACAACGCGTGAAATTTATGCAGACCAACTCTCTAAAGAAGGAATTGTAAAAGCTGACGAGGCGGATGCCATCCGCGATGAAATGACTCGCCTGTTGGAGGAATCATTTCAGGCTGCAACAAATTACAAGCCGAATAATGCCGACTTCCTGCAAGGTGCATGGTCGGATATGAAGGTCGCGGAAAGTGACGAACAACCGCGTCGCGGCATTACGGCGATTGATAACGACACGTATAAAATGGTCGGAAAAGGCCTGACGACGATTCCTGAGGACTTTAATATCCATTCCAAATTAAAGCGTTTTATAGACTCACGTAAAGAGATGTTTGAAACAGGGGAAGGATTTGACTGGGCTACTGCTGAGGCGATGGCGTTCGGATCGCTCGTGGTGGAAAATTATGGAGTTAGATTATCAGGTCAGGATTGCGGACGCGGCACATTTTCTCAACGTCACGCAAAAATGTATGACCAGACTGACGGCCATATTTATCAACCGCTACAAAATATTTCAAAAGATCAGGCACCGTTTGAAGTGCACGACTCCCCTTTATCAGAATTTGCCGTTCTCGGTTTCGATTACGGATTTTCATTGGCAGAACCAAATTGGTTAACCTTATGGGAGGCGCAATTCGGCGATTTCGTGAATGGGGCACAAACGATTATCGACCAATTTATTTCCAGTGGCGAATCCAAATGGCTTCGGATGTCGGGTCTTGTCATGTTGCTACCCCACGGATATGAAGGGCAGGGGCCGGAACACTCTTCCGCTCACCCTGAACGTTTCTTAAGCCTGTCGGCAGAGGATAATTGGCAGATCGTCAATGCGACGACACCTGCCAACTATTTCCATGTATTGCGCCGCCAGATGGTGCGTAATTTCCGTAAACCATTAATCATGTTTACGCCAAAATCTCTCTTGCGTCATAAATTATGTGTCTCACCAAAATCAATGATGACAGGAGACTCAACATTCCACCGTATTTTGTGGGATGACGCCGAAATAGCGGGGCAATTGAACAAACCAAAAGATATCAAGCGTATCGTGCTTTGTACCGGTAAGGTTTATTATGATTTGTATCAGGCTCGCGAAGAAGCAGGTATCAAGGATGTTGTCATTTTACGTCTGGAGCAATTATATCCGTTCCCGGCAAACGCTTTGGCCGAGGAAGTGTCAAAATATCCTAACGCCAAAGTTGTCTGGTGTCAGGAAGAGCCGAAAAATTCCGGCTATTGGGAATTTGTCGATCGCCGCATTGAGGGTGTCTTGACAGACGTTAAGCATAAAGCAGGGCGACCATCCTATATCGGTCGTAAGGCCGCGGCATCCCCTGCGACAGGTAATGCCAAGGAGCATAAAGTCGAGCAGGATGCATTGGTCAACGAGGCTTTAACGGTAAAGTAACGAAACGCCTTTACTAACGGCTTAAAAAAATTAAACTTATTGAATAAAGATAAAAGGAAGACGAATTCAAAATGACCGAAATAAAAGTACCGCAGCTGGGCGAATCCGTAACCGAGGCTATTATTGCCAAATGGCTGAAATCCGAAGGTGATCAGGTTGCTGCGGATGAACCTTTGGTGGAATTGGAAACCGATAAGGTAACATTGGAGGTAAACGCTCCGTCAGACGGTACATTGATCAGCATTTCCGCCAAAGAAGGGGCGACAGTCGAGGTCGGTGCATTATTGGGTGAGTTGGGCGAAGCCGGCAATCAGAATGCCAAACCTGCGGCTAAGGCGGCTAATAATGATAAAAAGAAAGAGTCCGACCCTGCACCGAAAGAGATTCTGGATGCAGGACATGAGAAAACAATCAATGTCGAAGAAGCGCCGGAATTGTCCCCCGCGGTTCGCAAAATGGTTAATGATCATAATTTGAATGCGGCGGAAATCAAGGGCACGGGTAAAAACGGACGTTTGACGAAGGAAGATGTTCAAAACTATCTGGATAATGCAAAAACCGATATGCCATCAACGCCGCAGGCTCCACAGGCGAAACCTGCATCTGCCGCACCGTCTTCTGCACCGCGTGAAACGAAAGACCGCGAAGAACGTGTCAAAATGACGAAACTTCGCCAGACGATTGCCAGCCGTTTGAAAGAAGCACAGACCGAGGCGGCTATTCTGACAACATTTAACGAAATCGATATGGGGAATTATATCGATATGCGGAATTTGTACAAAGATAGTTTTGAGAAGAAACACGGCGTGAAACTGGGTTTCATGTCCATTTTTGTCAAGGCGGCGGTTCAGGCTCTAAAAGAATTTCCGGCAGTGAACGCCGAAATTGACGGAACGGATATTATCTATAAAAACTATTACGATATCGGCGTTGCTGTCTCCACTCCGCAAGGGCTTGTCGTTCCTGTCGTGCGCGATGCCGACCAGAAATCATTTGCCGATATTGAAAAGGATATCGGCGATCTTGCCGTGCGGGCGCGTGACGGAAAATTATCAATGTCCGAAATGACGGGCGGAACCTTTACTATCACCAACGGCGGTGTATTCGGCTCCATGATGTCGACCCCGATATTGAACCGTCCGCAATCGGCGATTTTGGGAATGCATAAAACAATGCAACGCCCGGTCGTCATGCCTGACGGCTCAATTCAGGCGCGTCCGATGATGTATGTGGCACTGTCGTATGATCACCGTATTGTTGACGGTCGCGAATCTGTCTCGTTCCTTGTTCGTATCAAGGAAGCATTGGAAGACCCGCAAAGATTGCTAATCGAGGCGTAAAATTAAAGCGGCTTGAAAGCCGCTTTTTTTAATTAACCGCATTCTTGAGTGATGATAATACCATCATCATCGACCTTGATATTCAGACGGTCCGGACGGTAATCCATTGTCACCATGCTATCGGGTTTGA
>DCKW01000056.1 GCA_002320485.1 Micavibrio sp. UBA1664 | reverse complement strand
TTTACTACCATTATATGGGGCGCGTTTATGGCGGGAACGGACGCGGGCCTGATTTCCGCATCCTGGCCTATGCTACACGACTCTCAGTTTCTGCCCGATGCGGCCATCACTTTCTTTGCCTTGTTCAGTAATCCCGAGGTCATTCATTTCACCCATCGCTGGATTGCCGCCATAACCCTTTTCCTAGTATTCGTCTTTGCATGGCGCGTGAAATCGCCATGGCTTGGCGGCGCGGTAGTAACACAATTTGCACTTGGAATCTGGACCGCGTTAAGCGGCGTTTCCATTCACGTTGCCGCCACGCATCAGGCCGGCGCGTTTATCGTCACTGCCTTGTTGTTATGCGAATTGTATAAAATCCGTGTTACCGCTCAATCATAACAACGGCTATTTCAGGCCGGTTAAGAAGCCTTAAGGGCAAACCGGTGTTGCCAAGGCCTGCGGTCACAAACAAATCCTTCCCCTCTTCGCGGATGTGGCCATAGGCATATCGCCCTCCAAATCGTGACGGCACTACTGAATCAATTGTGCCGACAAAAGGGAAACGGATTTGTCCGGCGTGTGTGTGGCCGGAAAATGTCGCTGTCACATTTTGAGGAACTTCAGGGAAAATATCGGGAATATGGCTCAGAAGCAGGATAGGATTGTCATCAGTAACCTGGTCAAGTGTCGCCTTTAAATCAGGTTTGCCGTACCATAAATCATCCAGCCCTGCGATCCACAAATCCATACCATTACATGATATTTTCTGCGTTTTATTTCGCAATAAAGGGACATTTAACTGCTCCATCGCATCAGGCCAATGACCCCCTTCTTCAAGATCATGATTACCAATAACGGCATAAACGCCACAATTTGCCTTGATTGTATCAAATGGTTTTACTGCATCAAACGGATCAAGATCTATACCAAACTCATGGTCACCCTTGTAATCGCCCAGCAAGAAAACCACATCAGGATTGAGCGTACTTACCTTGTTGGCAATACGTTGCAAATGAGCCCTTGTCATCCATGGTGATGTCATATGCATATCACTGATCGCAACGACTTTAAGCGGTTGGTCATAACTCCATTTATCGGTTTGAATTGTGGTATATGTGACCCGCGTCCAAAACGGCTCAACCAATAGCATATAGAAGCCAAGAATAGCCCCGAGGCAAAAAAGAACTAAAATCAGTTTCATCATGTTGGTAATAATGGTGTAATTAAAATATTAAACATCTGTATTTATACTATTAAAAAGAAATTCTAAATGAAAAAAGTAATCACTTTCCTAACGGAAATTTATCAAACATGGTTTAAAGAAGATTTATTTACACAAGCCGCAGCCGCGGCTTATTACGCTGTATTCTCTCTTCCAGGCCTTATTTTGATTGCAACCGCTATTGCATCCCTGTTTTTTGATCGTACCTTGGTGCAAAGTGAAGTTAATGACTTAATGCATTCCATGATTGGGAGCGAACTAACTTTTAATGTTCAAAACTCACTGAACAGTATGGAAATTATGGGCAGGCAATGGATTGCGTTTCTTATTGGTCTATGCATCATTCTTTACGGAGCTTCGCGTTTCTTTATGCAATTGCAAAAATCACTTAATCTAGTTTGGGGCGTAATCCCTAAAAAAACCGCTAAAATTCAGGCCGTTATCAGGAAAAGATTCATTTCTCTTGTTCTGGTCTTATCCGCCGGATTTGTCCTGCTAATCATGCTGACGGTCACATCGTTTTTAACATTACTATCGGATTATATCGCCTTACAAATCCCGTTATTGAATATTGATTTGATGTTGATTTTAAATTGGTCGATCTCATATTTTATTGTCGTCGGCTTATTTACCCTTCTTTATAAAATTGTACCTGATGTAAAAGTGGAATGGCTGTCCGCCATGTATGGCGCCCTCTTTTCAGCCGCACTTTTTATGGTCGGGCAGGCGTGCGTCAATTATTATTTCTCGGTCGCCAACCCCCAATCCGTGTTTGGTGCGGCAGGATCCATTATCCTGCTTATGTTGTGGGTTTCCTATGCCTTTATCATCTTATTATTAGGGGCCAATTTTTGTAAAACGCATATGGAACGGACATCAGGGCGCAAAGCCGAACCTGAAAGGGAGATTGCCAAAAAGGGTAAACAACAACCTTAACGGCAAGTATTGATCATTGTTGAAAAAATCCCTCTGAACAACCTATGATAGATCATCGCTTCGGGATGGAATTGCACCCCCAGATAAAAGGGTTTGGACGGGTCTTCAACGGCTTGTATCACACCATTATCCTCGATCGCGCATTTAACGAGTCCTTTGCCCAGAGTATGGATAGCCTGTTTATGCATTGAATTAATCCGCAACCTATCGGTTTCCAATAACCGGCAAAGCATCGTTCCCTCAATAATATTGGCGGATTTGCGATAAAATATATTGGCTAGCAGACCACTTGGATATTCCGCCTTTTCCGCGGCCTTTGCAACGTCGAGATACAAAGATCCCCCGCGTGCAACATTCATCATCTGCGCTCCGCGACAAATACCTAAAACAGGTAAATTTCGCTCCTCCGCCATTTGTAACCAACGGATTTCCATGGCATCCCGCCGATGATCATAGGGATAGTCCGGCTTCGGGTCCTGATGATAAAGGGTGGGATACAGATCTGTTCCGCCCCCGATGACAAGCCCGTCAATTTCACGGTCATAACACGGGTTATGAGCCGTCATTTTTAACGGCCTTCCACCGCCCATCCATACGGCCAGGGCAATGAGGCGATGCAGTATATCCGGAAATTTTTCCGGTGCGGTATATCCGATTACGGGGCGTGGCATTAACGCTTAACCTCCGGCGGTAATTTTCCGTACCGGAGAAGGGATCCTAGAATAAACAAAACTCCCAAACCTACAAAAGGGTCATCATCGGGCACCGAAATGGATTCAGCCTTTTTTATTTCATCCCGCATATTTTTGAACATCTGATACGCATGATCAATGGAAAAACTTTCTCCGAATTTATCCATGAATTGCCCTAAACCTTTGGACCACTCGCCGTTCTTAACCGTTTGCTTGATCGTCGGCCACTCTGCCTCCAGTTTTTCAAAATTCACAGCTTCGTTCATAAAGGTTTCAATCGCCCCCAATGTAGACATACCGGGCAATTGTGTTTTGTGACCGATAATTGCCTCACTGCAGTCGCTGACCCTACCTTCAACAAACAACTGGTATAGCTGATACGGAAAATCGACGTTGGACTTAACGGAGTGATCCAAACCTGACCAGAACCGCGGATTGACTTCTATCATCATGGGCGTTGAATTTTCATCACCATTCCACATAAAATCAATTTCGCATACTCCGTGCCATTTTACCTTATGCATTAACTCGGAAGCGATAGGATTAAACATATGGGCAGGAACAGTTTCACGCACAGAGCCAGCGCCGGTTTCAATCGGAAATTTTTGAGTATTGCGATAAACCATCGAACTCACCAGTTGGCCGTTATCAAACAGCCCGCAAAAACAATAATCCCGCCCCTCGGCAATGGCCTGCACCAGTATTTGTTTGCCCGGATATTCGGCAGTCAGCTCACGATATAATTGTTTCAGTTCGGACGGATTTTTAGCCTTCATAATCCCGCGTCCGCCGACTTCGTCAGGGGGCTTGATAAAAACAGGATAATCCGTTTCCTCGGCAATATCTTCCATGTCGGATTCCGATTGAGGAAACCAGACTTTCGGACTGGCTATATCAAAGTTCTGTAATGTTTTGGCAAAATGATCCTTTGGGTCAACGGCATTAATTGCCTCGAACGGAGGAACGGTGACTATAATGTCGTCACCGAATTTATCACGATGTTCTGCAATAAGCCGTGCTTCATAAAAAGCCGGCATTAATACGTACGGACGCCCGTCATGCGGCTTGTTATCCTTTACAATCTGCACCAGATCGCGTATAAATTGATCAGGTTTATCGTGCGGTGAGGCATAAATGGCATGGGTTGTCACATATTTTGAAAAGGACAAAACAGTCATTGATACGTCGTCACAACCTATGATTTCAGCCCCTCTTTGACCTAAGGATTGGGCAAGACGCAACGCCACCAAGCTACGGCTATATGTTATAATGACGCGTGCATTCAGTTTTTGTTCAGACATAATCCCTCTTTTTGTTACCAATGCATAGTGTGGCGGATAGTTCAAACATGCTGACCCGCCGCATAAGCCGAGGACCACGCCCACTGAAAGTTATATCCCCCAAGCCACCCTGTTACATCGACAACCTCCCCGATAAAAAACAATCCGGATTGATGGTGCGATTCCATTGTTTTCGATGAAAGTGCATTTGTATCCACCCCACCTAAAGTGACTTCAGCGGTACGATACCCTTCTGTCCCATCGGGCAGAATGACCCATTGATTGACTGCATCGGCAAAAATTCGCAACCGCGCATCAGGCAGATCGGCCAAGCGTCCCGAAATGCCGTTTATGTCGCATAACGCGTTCGCCAATCTTTTTGGAAGGACATCTGCTATCGCATTTTGGACATCCTGTTTAGGCGTTTCCTGTTTCCGCGATTTCAGATAGTCGAGCATATCGGTATCAGGTGCAAGATTGACGGTCACCGTTTCCTTCTCGCGCCAATAAGATGATATCTGCAAAACAGAAGGTCCGCTTAGACCGCGATGGGTGAAAAGCATTCCTTCTGCAAAGGCGGCCTTATCGTTGGAAATAGATGCTTCAACGGATACTCCCGTCAAACCCTTACACATTTCCAATATATTGTTTTGGAATGTAAGCGGCACAAGACCGGCACGTGTCGGGATAATGCCATGCCCGAATTGCTCGGCAATTTTATATCCAAAGGGTGAAGCCCCGATTTTCGGGATGGATAAGCCGCCTGTGGCGATAACCAGCGCGTCACAACTCAATTTACCGTTTGAGGTATGAAGAACAAAACCGCTTTCAACGGATTGAACGGTAACCTCCATAAGAATTTTTACTCCCGCCGCCGCACATTCGGATAATAACATATCGATTATATCCTGGGATTTGTGATCGCAAAATAACTGGCCCAGCTTCTTTTCATGATAGGCAATGCCATGTTTTTCGACCAGATCGATAAAATCATAGGGCGTGTAGCATGATAAGGCGGATTTGCAAAAATGCGGGTTTTGCGACAGGAAACAGGACGGATCGGTATGGATATTTGTAAAATTGCATCGGCCACCACCGGAAATCCTGATCTTTTCAGCCGCGCGCTTGGCATGATCAAGCACAAGAACCCGTCGCCCCCTTTGCCCGGCGACGGCCGCACACATCAAACCGGCCGCCCCCGCCCCTATTATTATAACATCATAATTTGTTGCATGACTTTCCGTCATTTGTCGTAGAACCTGTCTATACTTCTTAACAATGCCCGTCCTATTTTTTCCTGATGTTCGGGGTTTAGCAATGTCCGTGCCTCGTTTTCGTTGGAGACGAATCCCGTTTCCATTAAAATTGACGGGATATCAGGGGCTTTTAATACGGCAAATCCTGCATAACGGTGCGGCCCTTTTAGCGTTTGCACGCCGCCGCCTCTCAAATCGACAATGACGGAATTGGCAAGAATTTTGGATCTGTTCATGGTTTCACGCATCGACAAATCAATCAAAATCGCGCTGACATCCTCATCCTCGATATTCAGATCAATACCGCCGATCAGGTCGGCCCGGTTTTCACGCGCGGCCAGTTTTGCCGTTTGTACATCAGACGCCTTATTAGACAGCGTATAAACACTTGCCCCTTTAGTGGTTTTATTACCGACGGAATCAGCATGAATGGATATAAACAAACCGGCCTTGGCTCTCTGGGCGATTTTAACGCGATTATACAGCTTTATATAACGGTCCTCACTACGCGTCAGGCGGGCATCATACCGCCCGCTTTCGTTTAGAACACGTGCAATTGTTTTCGCCATGGACAGCGTGATATCCTTTTCCTTGATCCCGCGCGGGCTGATGGCGCCCGGATCTTTTCCGCCATGTCCTGCATCAATTACAATGACGGGTTTTGTATAAACAGTCGGTTTTTGGGGCGGAACGGCAATATCGGTTTCGCCGGCAATTCCCTTCAATAATCCGTCGATGGATGGCGCCGACATTGCTATAACCAGCGGCCCATGTGCAATACCTGTTTGCCGGGTAAATTCTATTTGTGACACCGCGAACAAATCAAGGACCAGCCGATTGCCTGCACCGCCATTTCCGGCAATCATAAACGCATTGCGAATAATGTATGGCGATTCCATCGGTAAACGTAACTCTGTTATTCCCTGCCCGATTGAATTTTCGCTAACTGATCGAAACGGGTATGCGAGTATGGCTTTGCTTGTGATATTATCCGCCGTCGCAGGAAGGCTGATTAATAATCGCCGCGGATTGTCAGCTACTTTTGCTTGAAAGTCCGTATCGCCGTGAATGTCTATCACAACTCTTATCTTATCAGGATGTTGCCCTACTCTGATTCCGTTAATCACCGCCGCCTCTGCGGGATGTATGGAAAACAGAAATAATAAAAATAAAGTGAGTCGAAGCATTTTTTTGATTGTTTATTTTGTTATTCCAAAGTAATGTGAATACATCATTCGTGTAAAGCGACTTGTCAGGAGAGTATCACAAAAATATCCCTGACAATACATGGCAGATAAGAATTTAAAGGGTAAAAGGATTGATATTAAATCTGAATACCGCCTGAACATAAATGCAACTGTGCTGGTGTTGATATAAAACGAAAAACACTGATTTCACGTTGCCGCTTTGTAAACAGGAACAAAAATGAATACGTAAACAAATCACTTGGCGGATGCACCGTCGGTCATTTTGAACATCATGATTGTCGCTTGCGTGACCAAAGGGTCGACGTTACATCTCCCCATAATGGAGAATAACCATGGCACAGCGCAGACGGTCCAACAATAAAAACAATCAAAACCGTAATACCAATAACAATTCCAACAATAATAATAAAAACAAGCAGAAGGTCGATAACCGACTGAGAATGTTGATTGATGCTTCTAAAACAGAAGAAACCCGCGTTGCCGTCGTGCAAAGCGGCAGACTGGAAGATTTTGAAGTAGAATCTCTGGTTCGTAAGCAAATCAAAGGAAATATTTATCTGGCTAAAGTGACGCGTGTGGAACCGTCCCTGCAAGCCGCCTTTGTTAATTACGGCGGAAACCGTCACGGCTTCCTGCCATTTTCTGAAATTCACCCTGATTATTACCGTATTCCTGTCGCCGACCGCGAGCGTCTGATGGCTGAACAGGCTGAACTTGAGCGCAAGGCCGCCGAGGAAGCAGCCCGTATAGCAGAAGAGGAAGACCGCAAGGCCGCCGAGGAGACAGAGGAAACATCATCAAAATCCGATAATGATGACAATATTGTCGAAATCGAAGATGAAGAAAAAATCATAGAGGCCGGTGCCGAGGCTGAGCAGGAAGCCGATGATGAAGACGACGAAGATGACGATGAAACAGAAAATGACAAAGAATCCGATGATGATATAGAGGACAATGACGATACATCCGATTCTGCGGACTCAGGTGACGAAGCCTCTCAAGACGACAAAAATAATAATCGCGGCCGTCGTGGACGCTATGGTAAACGCCGCGGTCGTGGCGGACGCAAATATTCGTCCGCACGCAATAATTCCGACCGTATCAGTGATGACGATAGCGATGAGGAATTAAATGTAGAGCCTTTCTGGAAGCGCATCCGCCGTGCCTATAAAATTCAGGAAGTTATCAAGCGCGGCCAGATCGTATTAATACAAGTCGGTAAGGAAGAACGCGGCAATAAAGGCGCAGCCGTCACAACATATATCACCCTGCCCGGTCGTTATTGCGTTTTAATGCCCAACACGCCCCAATCTGGCGGAGTCAGCCGCAAGATTTCCAATTTCAAGGATCGCAAGCGTATGCGTGAAATCCTGAAGGATTTGAATGTTCCTGCGGGTATGTCCGTTATTTTGAGAACGGCGGGAACAGCCAGAACAAAGGCAGAAATCAAACGTGACCTTGATTATTTGATGCGCCTGTGGAACAGTGCGCGCGATCTGACCCTGAAATCAACAGCCCCCGCCGTGATTAACGAGGAAGGCAGCCTGATACGTCGCGCCGTTCGGGATATTTATAACAAGGATATCGATGAAGTAGTGGTTTCCGGCGATGAAGGTTATAAAACCGCGCGCGATATGATGAAAATGCTTATGCCATCGCACGCGAAAAAGGTTAAGCAATACAAAGAAGATACGCCGCTGTTTATCGCGGAAAAACTCGAACGCCAGATCGAAAAAATGCATTCTCCGCAGGTTGAGTTGAAATCGGGGGGATATCTGGTCATTAACCCGACGGAAGCACTTGTTTCCATCGATGTTAACTCAGGCCGTTCCACAAAAGAACGCAATATTGACGATACGGCACTTCGTACCAATCTGGAGGCCGCGGGCGAAATCGCACGCCAGTTGAAATTGCGCGATTTGGGCGGACTGGTCGTAATCGACTTTATCGATATGGAAAACCGCCGTTATAACGGCAAGGTGGAAAGAGCGATGCGTGAAGCATTGGCTAATGATCGCGCCCGTATCCAGATCGGACGCATATCATCATTCGGGTTAATGGAAATGTCGCGGCAACGCCTGCACCCTTCCTTAACCGAAACGCATTTCGAGTCATGTAAACATTGTCACGGCATGGGTATAACCAAAACGGTTGATACTATGGCTTTGACAATTCTGCGCGCGATCGAGGAATCGGCAATTGAAAATCCGAATTCCATTGTTACGGTAAGTATGGCAAATGATGTGGCATTATATCTGTTTAATAATCACCGCCATGCCATTACGGATCTGGAAGGACGATACACCCTTTCAATTAATATTGCCGCAGAAGAGGTGAGCGATGAACGCGGATTTACGCTTGATTCAAAACGCAAACCCAAGGAAGATCAGGATACCGAAACCGCCGATGATTCTATTGATATGGCAGAGGAATTGCCTGACACAATCGTTGAGGGCGACAAAAAATCATCCTCAGGTAAAGGGAAAGGCCGAAACCGTTCCAAGAAAAAAGAGGATTCTGTAAACGAGGATACATTAACCGGATCTAGTGACAAAAATAATGAAGATGATAAGAAATCTGACAAAAAAACAACGTCCAAAAAAATCGATATAAAAGAGATCAAGGACGAACAGGCGGAAGCAAACCTGCCTCCCGAAGACAAAAATGCGTCAGAGCAAAAGAAATCAAAGGCAACCAAAGCCGCAACAAAGAAAGAGACGAAGAAGCAGAAGGAAACCTCGTCTGAACCGACAAATGACAACGCCGGTACTCAACCTGCCGAGCCTTCTAAAAACGACAATGTTAGCACTGGCGAAACAGTGAACGAAAAGCCCAAACAAAAGAAAAAAGGTTGGTGGAACAAAATTTCCAGCTAAGGAATGGCACTATGAAAATTCTTCATACACTGGCCGGCGGAGCCGCGGGTGGCGCAGAAATGGCCTATGTTGATTTATTGATCGCTCAAAAGCAGGCTGGCGTGGATGTTATTGCCGCTTGCCGCCCGAATAAACAACGGGTTCCATTGCTGAAGGAGGCGGGCGTGCCTGTTTATGAGTTTCCGTTCGGAGGTATTTTTGATCGAAAAACCAAGGCCGGATTAAAAAACCTGATTGCCAAGGAACAACCTGATATTGCGCAATGCTGGATGTCGCGTGCGGCCAAGCTAACCCCGAAAGTCGAGGGGTGCACAAAAATTGCCCGACTAGGCGGCTACTATAACCTGAAATATTATAAGAATGTTGAGCATTTCATAGGCAACACACCCGATATTTGCCGTTGGCTGGTCGAGGATCAAAAGGTTGATGCCACGAATGTAACCCATATTAATAATTTTGCCGAATTGGAGCCTATTGAAACACGATTATCCAAAACCGATTTTGATACGAAAGAGGATAGTTTTGTTTTTTTGGCCATGGCGCGCCTTCACCCTGTTAAGGGTATCGATACAGCTCTTCAAGCATTGTCCCGAACCCCCGATGCAATTTTGTGGATTGCGGGCGAAGGGCCGGAAGAACAGTCCTTAAAAACACTGGCAAAAACTTTGGGTGTTGATGATCGCGTACGGTGGTTAGGGTGGAGAACGGACCGTTCGGCCCTTTTTGACGTTTGCGATGCCGTATTGTTTACGTCGCGATTTGAACCGTTTGGCGGTACATTCGCCCAGGCTTGGGCCGCAAAAAAACCTTTGGTGACCACTGCTTCGCAAGGACCGTCGCAATATGTAACACATGGTCAGGATGCATTGATGACGCCAATTGACGATGTGGAGGCTTTGGCTCAATCAATGCGGCTTGTGATGACGGATAAGCCATTTACACGTCAAATGGTTCGGGCAGGATTTTCTCGATTTGAGGGGCTGTTTAAAAAGAAAACTGTCTTGCAACATTATAACGCTCTTTATAATTCCCTGATATCGAAATAAAAAAAGCCCCGCAAACGCAGGGCTTCTTCTTAATTATCAGAAAGATGGATTAGTGTGTTTCGTGTTGTACTTCTGTATCAACATGAACATCTGTATCTGCATCAGCTTCGGCATCAGTTGTAGATTCAACAGTTACATCAGCTTCACACTCAACAACGTTACCGTCTGTGTCATGACATGTTGTTTCATCAACAGCAACATCGCCATCAGCATCAACGGCAACAGTTGTCTCAACTGCTGCATCAGTTGCAACAACATCTTCAGCCATAGCAGGTGTAGCAACTGCAAAAGCGAAAGCAGCAACAGCCAACATCAAAAATTTATTCATTTGTTATAGTCCTTTTATATTTATATTAAGTTGTTTCTCTCACATCCCCTCCCGGGTATTGAGTGAGAGATATTATGAATTAAATTGTGTCAATTTTATAGCAATTTTCATTGTACAAACCTGTTTTTTAACAATTTAATCAAGCCACTTTTTTTCCTTTTCTGCCTTGAAACGGATTTGAATTTGTCTTTTTGGCTTTATAAAAGGGTTTGCCGTTAGCCGATTTCGATTTATCGCCACCAGCCTTATTTTTATCGTCGACAAATTTTCTTTTACCACCGAAAGATTTTGCCTTCTCACTTGATGGCTTGGTTTTATCGCCAAACTGCTTTGATTTACCTTCAAATTTTTTAGCTTTATCTCCGGCTTTTTTGACCTTATCACCTGACGATCTGGAT
Source organism: Micavibrio sp. UBA1664 (assembly GCA_002320485.1). Lineage (GTDB taxonomy): Bacteria > Pseudomonadota > Alphaproteobacteria > Micavibrionales > UBA1664 > UBA1664. Next base: position 6,294 of record DCKW01000056.1, on the reverse strand, counting down.
TTATGAGCGAAGGATTGTGATTTGTCCGCTGTTTCCTTGCGGTCTTTGCTCCATCGCGGCTTCTTGGCAAACACTTTTTTCTTACCATTCCCTGCACTACCACGGTGATTGCGGCGTCCTTCACCCTGATTATCGTTGGATTTAATGCCCAATAATTTTTCAATCTCGCGCCACTTGCCGTTATCCGCAGGGGAGATGAAACATAATGCCGACCCCTCTGCTCCGGCACGAGCCGTGCGGCCCATACGGTGGATATAATCCTCGGCAACCTGTGGAAGGTCATGGTTAATCACATGTTCGATATGCGGGACATCCAATCCTCGTGCTGCAATATCGGTCGCGCATAAAATTCTGAATTTTTTATTGCGGAAGGCCTGCATCACCTGATCGCGCTTACGCTGACGCAAATCCCCGTGAAGGGCATCGGCAGTAAACCCGTCTTCACGCAGGCGTTTCGCCATTTTTTCGGTTCCGAATTTTGTTTTAACGAAAATAATGACCGTTCCCTCGCGCTCGTGCAATTGGCGCACCATCTCATCATGCTTTTTATCATGTGCGATACGGACAATCTCTGTTTTGATTTTGGGGGCGACAACATTCATTTCGCCGATGGAAATACGCTCCGGATTATTTAGATATTTCCGCGCAAGGTCCATAATATTTGCTGGCATAGTTGCGGAAAACAACAATGTTTGACGTTCAGCCGGCAAATGTTTGTTAATACGATCCAACTGTACGCCAAAACCCATGTCCAACATACGGTCTGTTTCATCCAAAACCAGAAAACCGCAATCGCTTAAATCAATGCTTTCTTTATCAAGGTGGTCGTTAATACGACCCGGCGTGCCGACAATAACACGCGGACGGGCGCGCAATTGCGCAAATTGTTTACCGTATGGCTCGCCACCAATAATAAATGCGGTTTTAATGCCGCTTTTTTTACTGGCCATGGAATGAATATTGTCCAAAACCTGTTTTGCCAGCTCCCGCGTGGGCGTTAAAACAAGCGCAATTTTTGTCGGGTTTTGCAGTAAATATTCGATCATCGGAATGGAAAACGCACCCGTTTTTCCTGTACCTGTTTGGGCGGAGCCCAAAATATCGCGGCCTTCCAAAGCCTTTGGAATGGCCGCTTCCTGAATCGGGGTTGCCTCTTTAAAACCGATAGCATCAAGTGTGTGAAGGAGTCGTTCGGACAGGCCGAACTCTTTAAAAGTCGTCATGATCTTTTCTTTCATATAACAAAGCAAATTATCCCGCATCTTTCGCGGAGGGCCATTTATTGGCCGGCTATAAATTTGAACTCTGCAAGAAAGACATCACATACGATGATTCGGGGCAAGCTCGACACTCATAGGGCGAAGCGTTGCTTATAAAACCGCTTCATTGACGCGCTTTATGACACCTCAAAAGAATAAAGTCAAGAAAATTACAAAAACGGCTACACTTTCATAAAATTTATAGGTATTTAAAACACATGCTATCCTATCAACATGCCTATCATGCGGGAAACAAGGCTGATATTCATAAACATGAATTTCTGGCGAAACTACTTGCCGTCATGGTCAAAAAGGACAAGCCCTTAACCTATATCGAAACACATAGCGGGCGAGCAATTTATGACCTGTCCTCTGTCGAGGCTGAAAAAACCGGCGAGGCAAGGGCCGGCATTTTACAAACTGATACGGGTACACTGGATGACGATTATGACCGTGTCATTAAGATAGCAAAGACCCGTTATGGGCCCTCATCCTATCCCGGCTCGCCGATGATTGCCAAAACGTTGTTAAGGCCTTGTGATTATTTACATTTATGCGAATTACATCCTCAGGAATTTAAACATCTGGAAAAAGCAATTGCGCCTGATAAACGGGTCACACTGTATCATGCTGACGGATTGAAACACGCCCTGAAACTATGTCCGCCGACACCGCGTCGCGGGGTGCTGATGATCGACCCGTCCTATGAGGTGAAAGCCGAATATGACGCAATCCCCGATTTTATCGCGCAAATTCACAAAAAATGGAATGTAGGAGTTATTATCCTGTGGTATCCAATTTTGCCAAGCGGTGCACATGAGGCCATGATTGACGCACTTGAAAGAATGGATTTTCCAAAAAATCATAAGAATGAAGTCTTGTTTGATACAGGACTGAATAATCACCGCCTTAAAGGATCGGGCCTTTATGTTATCAATATGCCGTGGCTAAATCATTAAGATCTCAAAATACCGGCATATTTACGCCTGTGTTTTTCATGTTTTTCCATGGATTTTTTTGTTTCGGCTTCACGTTGCTCATGGGTGGTTTTACCCACTCTACCTCCACATTTTAAGTTAAAATCCAAAGTTAATACTTTTAAAGATGAAAAAATTCCAAGCATTACAATCACTCTTTATATTAAACTATGATTTAAAATTACATATTATTTTCTTCCTGTGCAACAAATTATTAATTTATGAAATCTTGCCTAACGAAATCATAAATATATCTCTTCACAGAACATGACATTCATTTTCAAATCCAGAGCATTATTACAAATTGCAATTGCCGTTGCCGCGTGTGTCCCCGTGTTTGCAGGCGGGTACGGCATATTTTATGATGCCGAAATTGGCGGTATTCAGCCCGTTTTGTCGTACAATCACATCCATTATTTGTCGGGGTTGTTACTGGCAATCGGCCTTGCCTTCTGGGCTTGCATCCCAAGCATTGAGCGCCGCACCACAGAAGTCAGGCTTTTAACGATGCTTGTTTTTATTGGCGGTTTGGCACGGTTTTATGGTGTGATCATGCACAATGAGTTCAGCCCCTCAATCGCGTTTGCTTTGATCATGGAGCTTGTCATCACACCATTAATTTGTCTATGGCAATCGAAAATAAAGATTAATAATTAGCGCGCAGGCGTATAAAGAAATCCTTGGAATCTATAAGTTTTGGGAACGATTAATTCCGGGTGCGTTATAGATCGGCCATCCTTTGTCCTGTTTTCAATGGGATCAAACCCTTTTTTATGCGAGTAGGATCGTGTGCGATCTTCACGAAGCCAATGAAAATCTTTGACTTGTCTCGCTTCATCCAGTTTTACGAATAGGGCGGCGGTATAAAACCCGTCTTTCACGGGAGGTAATGATTTACCGTGATAGCGCATCCCTTCCTGTTCCAGAATATGCATCATATCCGGTAAGTCACGGACATTGGCATTAGTCCCTAAACGATACCCGATATGCGGCTTCGCACCGGGCATTTTCAAACTATGATCATTCCAGATATAGCTGTAACAATTATTACTGAATTGAACTGTGTTAAAGGCTGCTACAAATTCCTCTTTCCATTGCCTGACTGTAAGAATCGGCAAATCAAACAAGGTCGCATTGGCAGCATCATCATATAATCCGAAACGCAGGGACATGTAATCCAAATGATCGTAAAAATCATCTCTATTTTCAAGGAAATCCACGCCGAGGACTTTAACCGTAAAATTGCGGTAATTATCAAGACCGTTTACACTGTCATTCCAAAGATGCGGTGCAAAAACCGGGGCATTAGGGTTTTGTCCGGCTGCTTCCCAATTCTTCCTGTTTAAAGAGGGAGTTTTCATCGCTCATAACTACTACAATCCATAAAATATGTCAATTTTAAAGTGACGATAAAAACTTTTCGGCCTTTTCCCGCAAAAGAGATTTCAAGTCATCATCCATTTTAGCAAGATTGGAGTAGGTAAATCCCAGACGATGATTACTCTTGAACTTTTCCTCGTGACGCATGAAAAAATCCCAATAAAGATAATTAAACGGGCAGGCTTTCTCCCCTTCTCTATCGTTGGGGTCATATGCACAATTTTTACAGTAATCCGACATTTTATTGATATAGGATGCGCTCGCCGCATAAGGTTTTGAGCCGAGAAGACCGTCATCAGCATACAAAATCATGCCCGTCACATTCGGCATTTCAACCCACTCATAGGCATCAGCATAAACCAGAAGATACCATTCATTGACCTGTTTTACATCCAAGCCGGCCAACAAACAAAAATTGCCTATAATCATGAGGCGTTGGATATGATGCGCATAGGCATTTTGATATGTTTCACCGACACATTGTTTCAGGCAGTTCATATCGGTTTTTGCATCCCAGAAAAAAGACGGAAGATCACGTCGGGAATTTAAGGCATTTTTATCAGCATAATCAGGCATTTGCGACCAATACACACCCCGAATATATTCCCGCCATCCCAAAATCTGGCGAATGAAACCTTCAACCGCATTAATCGGCGCATGACCATCATGATAGGCTTTCTCGGCTTTTTCAACAACCTCGCGCGCGCTTAACAGTCCGCAATTCAAGTAAAAACTTAAATGAGCGTGAAACATCCATGGTTTTCCCTCAACCATGGCATCCTGATATGTCCCGAATTTCGGCAATCTTTCGTTAATAAATTTATCTAGGGCGTAGAGGGCTTGGTCACGAGTAACCGCAAAGTAAAACGGTTCGAGATCGCCGAAGTGATCGGAAAATTCTTCAGCCACCAAATTCATACATTCTTTTGTAATGTCATCTATTTGGGCCATGTAAGGCGACGGGGGATTCATATCTTCTTTTGGCGGTTTGCGGTTTTCCTTGTCAAAATTCCACTGTCCGCCAACTGGGTCATCGCCATCTATCAAAATGTTATGTTTTTTGCGCATATGGCGGTAGAAATTTTCCATGCGCAACGTTTTATAATCCTCTCCCCACTCAACGAATTCTTTCACTGTCGAGAAAAAACGATCGTCTTTACGTACCTTCACCGGAATATTGAATTTTTTTTCCCAGTTTTTAATGGATTCCCACACCCTGTATTCACCGGGGGCAGTTACAATGATTTTTTCTGGAGAGAAATATTCAATCGCGCGCCCAACTTCACCATCAAACGATCCGGCATTATCTGCATCGTGATAGTAAGTATAGTGGATCTTGAAACCCTTTTCCCTTAACTCATGTGCAAAATGGCGCATGGCGGAAAACAGAAAGGCGATCTTTTTTTTATGATGCTTGACGTAGGTCGCCTCCTCGCGCACTTCGCACATCCATATAGCATCCTGTTGGACGTCAAAATCTTGTAATGAGGTGATATCATGGGACAGCTGATCCCCCAGAATGATGATAAGATTTCGCGCATGAGGCTTGGACATAGAGTAACTATGTCCAAAGCGTTATTTTAGTTCAATAAAAAGATGATCAGGCGCTTTCGCGGCTGGCCTTTTTCCGTTCATGCGACAGCAGGAATTTTTTACGTAGGCGAAGCGATTTCGGCGTAACCTCCAGCAATTCGTCCTCATTAATATAAGACATCATATCCTCCAGAGACATACGGCGTGGCGGAACCAGTGTCACTGCCTCATCACTTCCTGATGCGCGCATGTTTGTCAGTTTTTTTCCTTTAAGCACGTTGATTTCCAGATCGTTTTCGCGGTTATGCTCCCCGACAATCATTCCTTGGTAGACAGGCGTTTGATGACCGATAAACATGGCACCGCGGTCTTGCAGGTTGAAAATCGCGTATGCCACGGCCGTCCCTGTTTCGGATGCGATCAACGCACCGTTACGTCGTCCCGTGATCTCTCCCTTGTACGGGGCATAGGAATGGAACAAGCGGTTCAGAACTCCCGTTCCGCGCGTATCGGTCAAAAACTGGGATTGATATCCGATCAAACCGCGTGACGGCGCAAGAAATGAAATACGTTGTTTACCTACACCGGAAGAGCGCATGTCTGTCATCTCGGCCTTGCGGCGATTCATTTTATCAACGACAGAAGACGCATATTCCTCATCCACATCGATAATCACTTCCTCGATCGGCTCCATTTTTTGCCCGTCGATGGTTTGGAATAGAACGCGTGGTCGTGATACTGTTAACTCAAATCCCTCGCGGCGCATGGTTTCGATCAATACCCCCAATTGCAATTCGCCGCGCCCTCCAATTTCAAACGCATCCTTGCCATCGGATTCATTAAACGTAATCGCGACATTGACTTCTGCTTCCGCCATCAAACGGTCGCGGATCATCGTCGAGGTAACTTTTTTACCTTCCTGACCGGCGAACGGTGAATCATTCACGGTAATCATAACCGCCATGGTTGGAGGGTCGATTGGTGTAGACGGCACTGGCTCTTTCAAGCTTGGCGCGCCGATTGTGTCGGCAACGGAAGTTTTGGTCAGGCCGGCAATACAGATAATATCACCGACACGAACCTCAATGACCGGCTTGCGCTCCGTTCCGTCAAAGGTCAAAAGTTTGGACAAACGGCCGTTTTCA
>DCKW01000073.1 GCA_002320485.1 Micavibrio sp. UBA1664 | reverse complement strand
CCCTGCCGTCCCACCGAGAACAACGGCAATCGGATCATTACTTGCCCACATTACTGGCGAGGCCAATGCAGAAACGTTCCAACCAATGAATATCAATTTCGGTCTGATGCCGTTAATGGATGTGAGGAACGAACGCGGTAAACGTGTTAAAGGGATTGAGCGTAAAAAAGCTATGGCGAAACGCGCCCTTGATGATATGAAGAATTGGCTGAACAATCTCGACACAGCCAAAGCGGCCTGAGATTATAATTTCCTTGATTTTGCCGTAAAAAAATTGTTTATCGTCATGCATGGTAAAAAAGTCAAAAACGGTAAAAAAACCGCCCGCAAAAAAGGTGTCGAAGAAGACAGTCCCTAAAAAGCGCAGCACTCGAAAAAAAGGACAGGAAAGCTTTATGAAAAAAATCCTGAGATGGGGATTCGTTGCCTGTATCTGGGCGGGATTGTTACTGATTGCCATTTTGGCCTGGTATGGAAAAGATCTAGGGCGTATTGCGAAAGGTGTGAAATCCGATAATCAACGTATCGTTAGAGTCTATGCCAACGACGGAAAAACCGAGATTGCAGCCTATGGTCATCTGCGAGGGCCGAACGTCCGTGTAGAAGACCTACCACCTCATATTCCTAATGCTTTTATTGCGATCGAAGACCGCCGTTTTTATAAACATTTCGGAATCGATGTATTCGGCCTGACCCGTGCCATGGCCATCAATATTCGCGAGGGCCGCATTGCCCAAGGCGGATCGACAATCACCCAGCAACTGGCAAAAAACCTGTTTTTCAAACCTGAAAAAACGCTTAAACGTAAAATTCAGGAGGCGATGCTCTCTATCTGGATCGAAAACCAGTATAGCAAAGAGGAAATTCTCAGTGCCTATCTTAATCATGTTTATTTTGGCGCGGGCGCCTATGGGATTGATTCGGCCGCGCATATTTACTTCAATAAAAAACCGCAAAATCTGGGCCTGAAAGAGGCCGCCCTGTTGGCCGGCTTGATGCAGGCGCCCTCGGGTTTATCGCCGCTTCACAATCCTAAAGGGGCTATAGAGCGTATGAAGGTCGTTTTAGCAGCCATGGAAGACGAGGGATACGCCACAGAGGAAATGATCGCCGACGCCCGCAATATCAAAATTGTTGACGGCAAGGTTGAGGGAATGGAATTTGCGGCACAAGAAAAATCGGCCCATTATTTCACCGACTGGATTTACCGCCAGACGAATATGCTGGCAGCGGATGTTGAGGGAGATTTAAAGGTTACCACGACTTTGTCGGCGCCCTTGCAGAAAAAGGTTGCCGTTATCGCCCAGTCAGAACTGGATAAGGTTTACCCTGAAGAGAAAGACAAGAAGCGTCCGCAGGTCGCGGCCGTTCTTTTGGATAGTGACGGCGCCATACGATCAATGGTCGGGGGCTATGATTACGAGGAAAGCCAGTTCAATCGCGCCACGGATGGAAAGCGGCAAGCCGGATCATCTTTTAAACCTTTTGTTTATCTGGCAGCTATAGAGCAAGGCTGGCGTCCGGAAGACATGATTTCCAACCAGAAATTCACCTCTGGTCGTTACCGTCCAAGTAACTATGACGGATATTATTCAGATCAGGTTCCGATGCGCGCCGCCCTTGCCAATTCCTTTAACGTTGCAGCCGTGCATATGATTCAGCAAACCGGAGTAAAGCATGTGGTTGATCTGGCGCATCGTATGGGAATTGAGGCCGACGTCAGAGAAGAACTAAGTACTGCATTAGGGACGGTTGATATATCCCTTCTCGATTTAACAGGCGCCTATGCGACAATCGGTCAGGACGGACGCTTGATCACGCCATACGGAATAGAAAAAATTGAAACCAAAGACGGCATCGTCTTATATCGTCATGAAAAAACCGCAGAGCCGCGTGTCGTCTCTTACGACCATATCGACGCCCTGACATCCATGATGGAAGATGTTGTTAAATATGGAACAGGCAGACGCGCCGCACCAGGATTTCCTGTAGCGGGAAAAACGGGAACGACGCAGGATTACCGTGATGCGCTTTTTGCCGGTTTTTCCAGCAAATATACCATGGCCGTATGGATCGGTAATGACGACAATACATCTATGGCCGGCGGCACGTATGGCGGCGGCATTCCTGCCGCTATCTGGAGGCAATCCATGCAGGCGGCACAGCAAGGCTCTGCCGCTATGGCCGTCAGCAATTATACTCCGTCCTTAGAAAACCGCGCTCAATCGTTTATCAACAGCCTGTTTTCATCCGGCAATAACCGCACCCAAGGTAGCGGAACACAAAAAAGGATTGAATGGAATTCGACGCGCCCTGATGGAACGGGATCAAGTAGTTTCGATTTTAATGATTGAGACGTAACAAATGTAAAGTTACGTTTCAGTGCGGCGACGGAATTTTGCGATATATCGCTGAATGGCCGCATCCATTTCCTGTGACAGATTTTGCGCCTCGGTACTATCGCCCTTACTAATGTAACGCTCGTAAGCTGTGCGCACGCAACTGCGATAAGCCTCGAGAATACTTAATACATCGTCATCAAGACGCTTAAAATGTTCGAGAAAGCGTAAAACCTTGGCACTTACTTCGGACACAAAGGGGTTACCGAACATCGCCGCCTGCCCCTTAAGTTGAGAAACAGGCACAATCGTACGGTTATATTCGCGTTCACGATCATAATCCATGGCTTTAAGCTCCATAACCAGATCGTCGATTTGGTTCAAATAATCCATGGCATATGGGCGGAAATCAACATCAGGTTTGTCAATTTTACGTTGGGCCTTCATAACCTGCTGCTCGCCGATTTTGGCAACGGGGCCAATCTTGTTGCGAAGACGTTTATCAGCCTTTATCCTGCGCGGTGTTGAGACGCCGAATAGCTGATAAATATACATCTGATCATCTTTTTCCGACATCGCCTTAAGACTCCTCAGGATTTTTGGTTCGGCGGTTTTCGCCTTCATAACCATCAGGTGAATGACGACGGCGATCCGGCCCGAAGAAATTGAGAGACTCGATGAAATCCCTTGGTACATCAACCACATGCATGATACGGCGTGCCAAATCCTGCGCCGTGAACGGTTTAACCAGAATTTCGGTCACCCCCATATCACGGGCGTTTGTAATGCGGGTCTGCTCGGTATAAGAGGACATCAGGATGATCGGAACCGAACGGTTAACCGAATGTTTTGTACGACGTATCCACTGACACAACTCCAACCCGTCAATCGGTTCCATATGCCAATCGGTAATAATGATATCCGGCCTATGATGCTGGTGTATCTGAAACGCCTGCTCCCCGTCAGTTGCGGTTAAAATTTTGCCAAAACCAAACTCTTCAAGAATACCGACGAGCACCTGCAACATAGGTTGTGATTCTTCAACGACGAGGACTGATAATTCTTTCATTTCCTATAGTGTACCTAAAAGAAAGAGAATTGGAAATATACAAGCTTTATCTTTTTTAAAAACATGGACTATACCGCTTTTTCTTTTCTGATATCGGTATAGTAAGCAGTATGATCCATCCTTTTCACAGGAGCGTCACTTACATTATGCCAGTAATCAATAATGTCATCATAGGCAGATTGAGCGAAATCGCCGACACGCCCGCGTTGATGATAGGCAATCATATCAATTTCATCCAGAAATGTCTGGGGGAAAGACCGGCGTGTCGCCCTTAAGCCGTTATTGAGCAATATTGCAGAAATTTTTTGTGGAGAATGCGATGTAATTTCGGCGGCTTTTTCGATGCAAGACAGGATTTTCTGTTCCTCGCGCATAAAAAGAATATCGCGATAGCGTTGCAAAAAAATTGTAATTACTTCGCGATCCTCGGCACGCATATCATTGCGAATAACGGGTAAAATACATGCTGTATTGCTTTTCATCATCGTCATAAACCAACCTCCTGTTGTGTTTGACGAATCACCATGCCCATACAAAAGTTAACAATTTATGAATCAGCGTAAGTTTATTTCGGAATACCCGCGCGAGCCAATTCGTCGGCGCGTTCGTTTTCAGGATGCCCCGCGTGTCCCTTCACCCAATGCCAGTTAATGGAATGGCGTTGCATTTCAGCATCAATTCGTTCCCATAAATCCTGGTTTTTAACGGGTTTTTTGGCTGCGGTTTTCCACCCTTTAGCTTTCCACCCCTGCAACCATTTTGTCACCCCGTCACGGACGTAAACACTGTCGGTATAAAGGTCGATCTGACAAGGTTTTTTTAATGCAGCCAGCGATTGGATGACCGCCATCATTTCCATACGGTTATTGGTGGTCTCGGCCTCGCCGCCGTTTAATTCCTTTTCATGTTCGCCATAGCGTAAAACGGCACCCCATCCTCCAGGGCCGGGGTTGCCACTGCACGCCCCGTCTGTATATATCTCGACACTCATGCCCGTAATACCCTTGGCAATTTAAATTCGACATCCTCTTCCCGCAAGGTTACCTCTTCAACCGTGACATGATCGTAACGGGCGCGGCAGGCCTCTATGACTTCCTCGACCAAAATTTCGGGGGCGGAGGCTCCTGCGGTCAATCCCAACGTTTTCACATTTTCGAACCAATCCCAATTTATATCGGCGGCGCGTTGAACCAATTGCGCTTTGGCGCAACCGTAATTCAGTGCAACCTCGACCAAACGATTTGAATTTGAAGAATTGGGCGCACCAATCACGATCATGGCATCGGCCTTATCAGCAATGATTTTCACCGCCTCCTGACGGTTAGTGGTGGCATAACAGATATCCTCCTTATGCGGGCCGACAATATGAGGGAATTTTTCCTGTAATGTCTTTACGATATCCGCCGTATCGTCCAAAGACAGGGTTGTTTGCGTAGCATAGGCCAATGCCCTGTTGTCAGAAAAGTCCAGTTTTTCAACATCCGCCACCGTTTCCACCAAAGTAACCGAACCTAGCGGCAATTGCCCCATCGTTCCGATAACCTCTGGATGTCCCGCATGACCGATCAGAATAATATGGTTGCCGTTTTTATAATGACGTTCGGTTTCACGATGCACCTTACTTACCAAAGGACAGGTCGCATCAATGTAAAACAGATTCATTGCCTCCGCATTTTCAGGAACGGATTTCGGCACGCCATGTGCTGAAAAAATAACAGGGCGATCCGCATGGTTAGCGGGAATTTCATGTAGCTCTTCGATAAAAACCGCGCCTTTTTCACGCAAGCTATTCACTACAAATTTATTATGCACGATTTCATGCCGTACATAGACAGGCGCACCGTATTTTGCCAATGCCTTGTCAACAATCTGGATGGCGCGGTCGACCCCTGCACAAAAGCCGCGCGGCGCTGAAAGAAGGATAGTCAGATGATCAGATATTGCCATACCACCATACTTAGGCTATCACTAATGGAAAATCTATGAAAAAATGAAGGTTCTCCTTATGAAACAGGTTCTTTTGTCGTTGTGTGTTTGCCTATCCCTGTCCGCATGCGAATCCATCCCGACCATGTCTGAAATTGAAAATTTTGACTGGGCTTCACTAAATCCCTTGACTGAAAAAGATACTGTTCAACAAGTTGAAATAGGTTCGACCCCGGCCATACAGAAAATGACACCCGAGCAACGTCAGGCCGCCTTACAAACCGAATTGAACGAGATACAGAACCTGACCGGGGAAAAACCTGTTGTCACGCCAAACCCGCAAGGCAGGGTTCCTGTCTCAGCAATTATAGGTGGCCCGAATACAGCTCCCTCGGCAGCGCAAGCCTCACTTGACCCTGCGGCGCCAACGCCACAAGTCACAACAAACGCATCTCCCTCTAAAGGCGCAGTCGTTCCCGTCAAAAAACCTGTCGTCAACATTCCGCAGGGCAATGTTGTTGCAACCGCCAGCATTAGCGAGGGTGCCCCTGCCCCTGCCGTTCCGCAAGGCACCGTGCAATCCGCACCGACCGCCGATTCCATTCGTTGGAATCAGGCTGCATCATCGCCCCGCACACCGACTGCACAACCGCAACAGGCAACATCCCCTGCCCCCGTTATTACACAACAGCCAGGTATAAAAGGGTGCCCACGTTTGACCATTATGCCCGAGGCACAATCCATGACAAATTTCAACGGCGATCCCGCCAACGGGCAAATGACATCGCGCGGGTCAATTGTTGATGTAAAGGGCGGATGCACCCCTGTTGACGGCGGCGTTCAAATTGATCTGACCATGATTATGAAGGGGGCAATTACCAATGCAGGGCGTTTTAACGGCGATTCAAACCTCGAGGCATTTATTACATTCCCGTATTTCCTGACGGTAACCGATCCAGCAGGCAATCCTGTGGACAAGGACATCAAGGCTACGGCTTTCCGTTTTAAACCGAAATTGAACGCGCTCGACCATGCGGAACAAATTTC
>DCKW01000001.1 GCA_002320485.1 Micavibrio sp. UBA1664 | reverse complement strand
CTTCATTGGCTAAAGAATCGACCCAATCGGCAAAAATGTCAAGGGCTGCGGGTGATAAAACGGGAATGCTGACCACCATCGTATTTTGCTCCCGGACTGATTTGCGTATACCGGATAATGCCTGTTTATATTGATCAAGCGTTAGGTTATCGCTCAAGTTTTGATCGCCCTTAATATACGGTGCGCGCTGATCGTTATAAAAAAACAACGCCGGTTTCATCACTTGCGACGTATTATCTACAATCCCGTATCCATCCATAAATAATGCGGAAACAATATTTTCCCAAAGATCCTGTGTTTCGACAATCAGGGATTGGGCGGGCAATATAACCCCTGTAACCATATCCTTGTTGTCCAATTGCCTTTTTAATAGGCCTAGATTATGGTCAAGAGTGTTAACAGGATTTAAAGCCAAATCGCCATGATCACGATTTTGCTCATAAGTAATGGAGGCGATATCCATCCATGTTTCAAAACCGTAATCATTAAATTTGGTAGCAATGACGTTGTAATCTTTTAAATACGGGGATAATGAAATCGTGACATTATTCGATAGCTTTTCAATAAGGCTATCATTGACCTTGGCACTGCTGCCCACACCGGTAAGAATTACAGATAAAAGGGGTGAGCCTTTCTCTATGGCGGCCCTTTGAGTAGAACTTAACATGGTTTTATGTTGTGAAAAAACAGGGTAGGAGTTCGAAACAGTTTCATCTTCATGAGAGATGTCAGTAATCTCTTCGGCTGATGGGGGGGAAGGTTGTCTGTCATCAGTGGTATTATCTGAATTATCACGTGCTTGTATGAATGGAGCGGGAATAGTAATGGTTTCGCTGTCCAACACGGTATCACCGGAAATCTCACTAAAGGAAGCAGGCCGAAGTAACGACCATATTATGATAATTATTACGGCTAAAACGACACCGGCAACAAGGGATACGATGTTGCCGGTTGTCGGTTTATTGGTCAGGATTCGTCTCATCATCCTTGTCATCCTGATCATCTGAATATGTGACCGGTTCTTTGTTATTGTACAAAGCAACACCACGTAACAGGTCTATAGCACGAAGCAATTGATAATCCTCTTTGGCTTCATCGCTCAATTTAATTGTTTCATCCTTTGTATCGTCGGGGTTTTCCTCGACAAACAAACTTGGCGTTCCGTTTTGCAATGCCCCTTTCAGGTCTGATTCCTTAACAATTTCGCCTGCCTCCAAAGTTTCAACACGCGCCGGTTCTACGATGATGTCGGGCACAATGCCTTTTGCCTGAATGGAACGGCCGGAGGGGGTGTAGTATCTCGCTGTAGTAAGGCGCATTGCTCCATCCTCTGGTAGAGGAATAATTGTCTGCACAGAACCTTTCCCGAAAGAAGGGGTTCCCATCAACACCGCACGGCGATGATCCTGTAAGGCCCCTGAGACAATCTCCGAAGCAGATGCCGATCCGCCATTAATCAATACAACCAGCGGCAGACCTTCTGCAAGATCACCCGGAGTGGCCATATCGCGTTTTGTATCTTCTTCCTGACGACCGCGGGTGGAAACAATCTCCCCTTCATTCAAAAATGCATCTGATACATTAATAGCTTCGGTTAACAGGCCGCCGGGGTTGTTTCTCAAATCAATAACGTAACCCAGAAGTTTGTCACCAAGCTCTTCTTTTATGTCACTGAGTGCCTTTTTCATCCCTGGAGTGGTTTGCTGGTTGAATGTGGTAATGCGGATATATCCTATATCGCCTTCTATACGATGACGGACGGATTGAATTTTAATAATATCGCGCTGTATTTTAACTTTCACGGGCTCAGGTGTGTTCTCGCGACGGATCGTCAATTCAATTGTTGTTCCGACCTTACCGCGCATTAAATCTACTGCTTCGCTAAGTGATAAACCCATAACTGGTTTTCCGTCAAGATTGGTAATCATATCGCCCGGCTGGACACCTGCCTTGGCCGCAGGCGTATCATCAATAGGCGACACAACCTTGACGAAACCGTTTTCCATTGTCACTTCAATTCCCAATCCGCCAAAACTACCGCGGGTCTGGACTTTCATATCGTCATATCCGTCGTCATTCAGGTAGGATGAATGCGGGTCAAGACCTGTCAGCATACCGTTAATAGCATGTTCAATCATTTCCTTATCAGTAACCTCATCAACGTACAAAACCTTGACACGTTCGAACACGTCACCGAATAATTTTAAATATTTGTAAGGGTCCTCCTGATCTGATCCTGCTGTCCTCGATTCCTGCGCAAACAAGGCGGAGGAGAGAAGCAATGAACATGTAAAAAGGGAGAGTAGGAAAAAACGCATGAATTACAGACCTGTTATTTTATCGATAGGATTGATTATAGAATTATTATAGCGCAGCTCATAATAAAGCATAGTGTTGTTTCCCGTTTTATCCCGATTTTTCTCCGGTAAAACTCCGACGGGCTCGTTTGCTTGTAATTGAAACCCCTCCTGAACGTAAATTTCATCCAGATTTTGCAATATAGAAATATAACCTTCGCCATGGTTTATGATGACAAGCTTTCCCAGGGGTAAAAATTCTCCCGCAAAAATAACCAATCCCCTTTCTGGCGTTGTGACCAATGCACGCGATGCGGCATTGATTCTAATACCTGTCGGCTCGTTTGTAATAACGCCGGAGACGGGAAGTGAAAACTGCAAGGGTGTTTCATCGGTCATGATGGGGGTGGGGAGCTGTAAAAGGGAATTCATGAAATCGTCTAATGATCGACTTTCTTCTTTTAGGCGGTTGATGGTATTTTGAAAATTATCGGACACTGCGCGCGATGCATTAATATTTTTAAGTTGGCTCAGGCTTCCGTCAACAGCCATCGTCAAACTATCACGTCTTTGAATATAATCTTTGATTTGATTTTGTTTTTGTTGAATTTCAAGGAGGGTCGAAGTTTGTATAGCAATGCGCGAAAGCAGGATATCACGCAAGGTCTCTGACTTTCGTTGGTTATACACATGGTCTGTATACGAGCGTTCAGGCAATAAAAACAGATTACGGTCAGGGGAATTTTCAATAAGTTTCAGGCTGTGATAAGCCTTGGCGGTTTCATAACGATACTCCATAATCTTATTAAAAAGATTTTGTTCTTTATCGCGAAGCTTTTGGAGCTGCTCGTCAATTTCCAATGATCTTGTTTCGGCCTCACGTATGGAATGGCTTAACCTCATTAATTGTTGCTCGGGGCTTTGTGCCTGTGCGGACACAGGAAGCAAGAAAAACAAACAAATCAGAAAAACCATGAACCAATATTTACCACAATCTTAATGCCTATCGAAGTGCAATATTGATCATTCGATTGCTCAGGCTTTATGATAAGGATGACCCGCCAATATTTGTTGCGTTCTGTAGAGTTGCTCAAGAAGCATGACCGCCACAAGCCGATGCGGCCATACCATTTTACCAAATGCAAGTTTGTAATCCGCCTTTTCCAAAACGGTATCGGTCAGGCCGAAGGCTCCACCGATAATGAAGCAAAAGTGCGAGTATCCGTTCAATGTTATTTTCTCGATGTCTTTGGCGAATGTAATGCTGTCCGGATTCTTTCCATTTTCATCCAACACGATAACGGCCGTATTCTGGGGTAGTTTTGCCAGAGCGTCCGTGAGGCCATCCGCTTGCTTCTGTTTGACGATACTGTCGGAATCTCCTGCTTTGGTTTTGATTGCCAGAGTGGGGCAATCGACTTTTGCGGAAATGCGTTTTAAATATTCATCAAGAAGGGGTTTTGTCGTTTTGTCCTTCATCAAAGGGGAGGGACATAAAATAGTGATCGATTGCATTAATGATCGATCATGACACTGGATTTGCGATCCCGGGCAGCCTCGTAAGATTCCAGAAATTCAGGGTCACACCATATTTTTTCAATATTATAAAAATCCCGAACCTCCGGACGGAACAGATGCACAATTACGTCGCCGGCATCGCCCAAAACCCAGTCGCCATTGTCCTTCCCGTCAAATTTTGCCTTGGTCATACCTTCTTTAGCCAGAGCCTCGGCAATATGATTCGATAAACCGACAACATGGCGCGAAGACCGCCCGCTGGCAATAATCATGTAATCGGCAATAGTTGATTTTCCCTCTAGGGCAACAGTGACAATGTCTTCAGCCTTGTTATCCTCAAGGGATTTCAGAATAATATCCCGCATCTCTTCGGGCGTTTGTTCATGTGTCATAACGGTAAAGTTATTCTCCTTATTATATTTCTTATTGTACCTTATTTTTAAAAAAAGGTACAAACTTCTTGTTTCTGATTGCGGTGGATGAAATATTCCGTGTTTTACCGCTTAAACTCCATGTAACATTCTTTTTGCCTTTGTAAAGACGTATCATATTGTTGCTGATGGCCATGCGGTTAGGCGGACGATTAAAAAATATGAAAGGTATACGCTTAAGGAGGCCGTGCCAATGATCCCAACGATGAAAAATGCGTGCATTATCCATTCCCGCAATCCATACAAAATTTGTTTTGGGAAATCGTCGTTGCAAGGCAACCACTGTTTGAAAGCTGTAGCGTGTTTTTAATCTGGTTTCAATGTCGGTAACAACCATACGCGGATGACGCACAAATCTCCTTGTCATTTCAAAGCGTTTATCAAAACTAGTGTGTTTTTCCTTAAGTGGATTTTGGGGGGAAACAAGCCACCATATCGCGTCAAGATTATGTTTTCTTAATGCAGACAGGGCGATATGCATATGGCCTTTATGCGGAGGGTTAAAAGACCCCCCTAAGAGCCCGATTTTCATGCCGGTCCAACGGCGGGAAGAATATAAATGAGGTGAGGGCAATAAATGCAGGTTTGATTTTTTCAAACTGGCCAAAATTAATTCAATGCTTTGGAAACATTGCTCAAAGTATTGGAAATAATTTGTTTATCTGTTTTTGCATCCATTTTGTTGGATAAAACATCACGGGCGGCTTCCACTGCTATTCTTGCTGTATAAGCCTCTATTTCATGACGCGCATTTTGTTCTATACGCGCAAGTTTTTCCTGAAGCTGGGCTTCACGGCGCTCTGCGGTGCGCTTGGAATCTTCTTCAGCCTGAAGACGAATATTTTCAGAGTGTTTCTTGGCATCCGCAATAATTTTTTCGGCTTCCTTCATCGCATCCTTATGTTTGCGTTGATATTCAGCCAACAACTCCTGCGCTTCAACACGAAGAGATTCTGCATGATTGAGTTCTGCGCGTATTTTCTCAATTTTATTATCAAGGAATGCCATCGCCCCCGCACGGCCGAATTTGAGGAAAACGCCGATAAAGATAATGAAAGAGATTAAAACCCAAAAATTAGTATCTTGTAATAATGCCATGATTTTAGGCCGCTTTCTTTTGCTTTTTTGCCGTGGATGTATCGTCCATATAGCTCATAACCGCTTTTTGAATATCTTTGTCCTTTATCTCAAGTCCGGACAATTTCTCCACAATATCACTTGTCAGGGTATAAGCTGTTTCCGCCAAGTCCCCTTTAATTTTTTCTTTGGCTGTTTCCGCCTGTTTTTGCAGTTTTAAAACCTCGGCATCACTTTTGGTTTTAAAATCCTGCGCATCCTTTTCCGAATTTTTGCGCAAAGATGCAACCGTTTCAGCTATAAAATGTCTGGCATCATCGTGCGCGCCGGACATTGCCTGTTCGTATGATATTTTCGTTTGCTCCGCCTCATTACTGAGAGTGTCTGCCTGTTCAAGATCCGTTTTAATTGTGGTCAAACGGTTTTCAATGGTGGCGGATAATTTTGGTAAAGATGATTTTGCGAAAAAGAAATACAGTAATGTGAAACTGATTAATAACCAGAATAACTGTGAGGCAAAAGTTTCTGTGTTGAATTGCGGTAATCCGGCTTCGCTGCCATGATGCTCCGCATCTTCAACTTCATGAATTGTAATTTCTTCCATAATAGCATCGGTGTTGGGCGTGCCCGCACCTTGAGTACTAAAAGGAAGAGATTCGATTTGCTCGGGGCTCAAGTCGGTTTGCGCCATAACGGGCGCAATACCGAGAAAAACAATTAAAAAAGGTAATATCAGTTTTAACATTTTACTTTAAGTCCCGAGCCTAACTGGTTTTAGCTGAACAAAATGATCAGGGAAACAACAAGGGCGAAAATCGCCAAAGCTTCTGTCAACGCGAAAGCAAGAAAGTATTTCTTGTCCAGCAAATCGGCAGAAGAAGGGTTACGGCCAACGGCTTCGTTGTAAGATGCAAAAATATTACCAAGTCCGATACCCACACCGAACATCGGTAGCAAAGCAATTGCAGCGGCAATCAATTTGGCGGCTTCTAATTCCATATTTATAGTCCTTTTTTCAGTTTTAGTTAATTAAAATTCAATCACCCGCAATACACCACAAAACTTAGTGAAGTTCAATAGCGTCTTTGAGGTAAATACAGCTCAAAATGGTAAAAACATAGGCTTGTAAAAACGCGATCAGGAATTCAAACCCGATCAGGGCCACGTTGAAAAACATCGGGGCCAGTCCCAGACCTACACCCATAGCAATACTGAAACCTGCAAACACTTTCAGCATCAGGTGTCCCGCCATCATGTTGGCAAATAAACGAACGGATAATGTAACGGGACGGATCATATAGGATATGATTTCGATTGGAATAATAAGCGGCATCAGGAAAAACGGTACACCGGCAGGGCAAAACAGGCTGAAAAAATGCAGGCCGTGTTTTACAAATCCCAAAATTGTTACGAAAATAAAAATGGAGAGTGCCAATCCCATCGTTACGGCGATATGCGACGTGTAAGTAAAAGAATAGGGGATCATACCCAACATATTACCCAAGAGAACAACAACAAAAATTGTAAAAATAAGCGGGAAATATTCACGACCGCGTGACCCGATATTGTCACGCACCATTCCCGCAATAAACTCGTAAAGCGTTTCGGCAAATACCTGCATGCGCCCAGGAACCATAGCGGGCCTTTTAGTGACGATCGTCATAAATACTATAGAGATAAGAATGGCAATCATCATCCAAAGGGATGAATTTGTAAAAGAGACATCAACACCGGCGATATTTAAAGGAACAAGAGGGATGATTTCAAATTGATGTAGCGGATCGGCCATAGTCTAGTCAGGTCCTTAAATTAAATATTCTCTTTATCGTTTTTCTTAATATCCTTATATCCGACCTGATACCCGATATTGCGGGTGGTGCGCCAGACATTAACGAAGCCTGTTATAACACCTAATAACAACATTGCAATCAAAAAAATCGGCTTTGTTTCAAGCCAGTTATCCAACCAATATCCGATCAGTCCTCCTGCAGCGATAGAGGTTACAAGTTCGGCCCCGGCACGTAAGCCCACGGCCATGGATTCGCTGTCCTCATCCTTTTCAATTTGCTTTTTTTCTTTCGTATTTTCTGTGGATTTTATGTCTGCCAAATCCTTGCGAATACGTTTTAATCTGGAATCCTGATCGTTCATAATGTTTTCTCGTTATCTGGAGAAACGGGTATGCCGCGCATTTCTTCCCGTTGTATAGTTTGTCGCACAATTATTTGTAGTCGTTATTCCCAAGACAGCATCTCCCAAATCTCTTTTTAACTCCTGTAATTGTCTTTCTACACTGTCCATATCTCGTCTGGTAAAATCAGCCCCTAGTGTTAAAAGATAATCACTTTTGTCTGTCTGCCTCTGTATCGAAGTTACGGGATAAGTTCCGGGTATCTCCTTTTTCAATAATGACTGCAGGCTCAGGATGGTGGTAGCCGATTCTTCGTCAATCGTGCCACGCATGTGTGCCGTAATCTTATGAGGCATGCGGGCATTTTGGGTAAATGTTCTATGAAATTCCCCTGAATGCCACTTTCCCATTTTAACGATGGCCTGAGCCCGGTTCTCCTGACGGTTATCTTCCGAAAAACTCATCTAATTCTCCTATATTTATTTAAATAATTAACATATTAAAATGGTGAAGTAAAATGTTTTTGCTTAATTGACTTATGCGTTTTCTGCAAGATCCATTTCTTCCTGCATCGCCAAATCAACGGACACAAGTTGTGAAACACCGCGTTCACCCATCGTGACACCGTAAAGGCGATTCATACGTGCCATTGTCATCCGGTGGTGCGTGATAACTATAAACCTTGTGGCAGTCTCTTCGACGATTTTTTCCATTAATGAGCATATGCGGTCCACGTTCGCATCATCCAAAGGCGCATCAATTTCATCCAACACGCAAATAGGGGAAGGATTGGTCAAAAACATGGCAAAAATGAGTGCGGTTGCGGTTAAGGTTTGTTCACCGCCTGAAAGCAACGATAGTTTTTGCAACGCTTTACCGGGTGGTTGAGCAAAAATTTCCAATCCGGATTCTAGCGGATCATCCGATTGAATCATCTGTAAATAGGCTTTTCCGCCTTGAAATAATTCCGTAAACAAACGTTGGAAATGTAAATCCACACGTTGGAAGGCTATTGCAAGGCGTTCTTTGGCTTCACGGTTTAATTTTGCTATACCACCGCGCAATTGCTCAATTGCTTGTGTCAGATCATTATATTCGTTTTCAAGAGTGGCCAGTTCGCTTTCTGTCTCCTGACATTCGATTGCCGCACGCAAATTAACCGGGCCAATCGAATCGCGTTGGCGTACGACAATATCCTTTTCATTTTGCAATTCAGTCAAATCAGGAATTTTTTCATCAAAAAGCGAGTAGACTTGCTCTTCTAAAGCTTGAGGAGTTAGTTCGAAATTCTCGCTAATATCATCAGAAAGACGCTTTAAATCATTTTCTGAATTAGAAACATTAGCCTGTGCGGTCGCACGATGTTCGCGGGCAAGCGCGGCGTTGGCCTCTGCCTCTCTCAATTGTGTCTGGATTTTTCTGTAGTCGGCTTCCTGATTTTCCAACGATATTTGTACATCTTGTGCCGAAGATTCACACTCAGCTATTTGTGATAACAATTCTTCACGTTTTTGTTCCGATTGTTCGTCATTTTGTGTTTTGTAATCGGAAATTCGGGATTCTATTGCCTTACTGCGTCCCTCAAAATCCTGAAGACGCAAGGCCAGTTTTTGGCTTTCAGAGTCGTAGCGTTCGATTTGATTTTGTAAATGCTTCGTTTTTTGTTCGGCGGCTTCCCTATATTGATTAAAATTAGCTAGTGATTGTCGCGCTTCATCCATTTCACGCGACACATTTGCAATTTTATCGGTCAGTGTCGCGATTTCCTGTTTGCGTTCATCTATAGCTTGATCTTCATCGTTATGTAGTTGTGATTGCAGGGTCGTAAGCTGTGTCCGGATTTCGGTATGTTCGCCCCTGTTTTGGGAGAGGCGCAAGGACTGCTCTTGATGTTTTTCGGCTAGGGAAGTCAGTTGGTCGGAAATACGCTCCTGCTGAAAGCGGGTTTCGCGCATGGTATTTTCAGTTATTGTTTTCTTATCCTGCTGTTCCGTCAGGATTTCAGAATATGCTTTTAATTTCTCTTCAATTTTATCAAGGTCGGCATCAATTTTTTCAAAGTCAGCCTGTTTCTTGTTGATCTCTTCCTGTATCTTGTTTACACGGTTTTTTTGTTCAAGAATAAGTCCCGCCTGATCTGTTTGATTTGCGGCAACCCCTTTTACGACCAACCCATCCCATCTTGCAAAAGATCCGTCCTTTGCCACAATCATCTGGCCCCCGTTAAGAACAGGAAGAGTAGGAGGCAATGTATCCACATAACCGACGGACTTTAAAAACGGATGCAGGGATACTGGTGCATCGATAAAATCCAGTAATGGCAAGGTATCATTAGGAGTAGGAATATGTGCGGCATTGTCCGACCAGTAAACGGAAGCATCCTTCGATGTTCCGGCCATCATGATCCAAGAGCCGAGAACTGAAGACACCGCCTTTTCATAACCGTCTTTAACATTCAGATGGTTGAATAATGCGTTTTCTCCCTCAGGTATCATATCCGTCTGCATACTGCGATCCAGTAGGGATTCCAGACCGCTCAACTCACCACGCAATGACGATAAGTCAGTATTAAAAGTGTCTTTATCCGCATTGCGCGTATTGCATTTATCTTGCAGATCATGAATGTCGGTTTGCTGTTTTTTAATTTGATCGTTCAACGTTTCAATCGATTTTTCAAAATCGGCAATGTTGATCAAGCGTTCCGGCGAGTTTTCAAGTATTTCAATTTTACTGATGGTTTCCGTAAGTGATTCCTCGAGAATATTAATATTACTGATAATTTTCTCCTCAGAATGACGAAGGGAGGTTACTTCTCTTTCAATGGCGTTGCATGATTCCGCCGCGACGGCAATCGCGGTTTCCAATGTCTGCTTTTCGGATGTTAAAGTGCTGTGGCGTTCTTGAATATTCAAAAGTGTTTTTTCGCCGGCAATAATTTGTTCGGGCAGGGTGGCCGCCTCTTGTGTTGTGGTTTCCAGATCGGTTCGGGCCTGTTGCAAATCGGCTTGCATCTGTGTGTACTGACTGGCTGTAAAACGGTTATCTTCATCCAACTGGGTTTGAGCCTGAAGTGTTTCCTGCAATCCTTTGGCTTTGGCTTCTATATCCTGTTCCAGCCTTTCTAAAGAGATACGGAGATTTTGTAATGCTACCTGTGCCTCCATGGATTGTTTGCGTTTATGCGGCAGGTTTTTTTCAAGATCATCCACCTTTACAGTCAAGGATTTGGTTTCCTGTAGCGCAAGTTGAACGGCCTCATTATGCTCGGCAAAGGCCTGCCTGTCGGTTTTGATTTTTTGATAAATGGCAGACCACTCTCCCCAGCTTAATGCAAGATCGAGACGGCGAATGGCATCATTCAATTCTTTGTAACGTTCGGCCTGCCGCGCCTGTCTTTTCAGACTAGACAAACGATTTCTCATATCGTTGAGGCTGTCGTTCAGGCGGGTCAAATTCTGTTCTGCGGCACGCAGGCGTAATTCGGCTTCATGGCGGCGGGTATGCAGACCGCTAATTCCGGCAGATTCTTCTAAAATCCGGCGACGGTCAGATGGTTTTGCCGAGATAATTTCTGTGATACGACCTTGTGATACCAGAGCGGGGGAGTTCGCACCTGTCATTGTATCGGCAAACAGAAGATTGACATCGCGGGCGCGGACGGCCTTTCCATTCACGCGGTATTGCGATCCCTTATCTTTTTCAATGCGGCGGTTGATTTCAATTTCTGTTGTCGCATTAAAAGGGGCGGGTGCGCTTCCGTCCTCATTATTCATGACGACGGTAACTTCGGCCATATTTCGGGCAGGGCGTTTTGAGGTTCCTGCAAAAATAACATCCTCCATACCGCCACCGCGCATGTTCTTTGCGGATTTTTCACCCATTACCCAGCGCAAGGCTTCAACAAGATTGGATTTACCACATCCGTTCGGCCCGACAATGCCGTTCAGTCCCGGCCCGATTTCAAGCTCTGTTTTGTCAACAAAGCTTTTAAAACCGTAAAGTTTTAATTTTGAAAAATGAACCAAGGTGCGAGCGCCTTACCTATTTTGTCAGGGATTCGATTTCAGTCGAAAAATCACCATAAGGACGGGCGCCAACAAGGGTTTTTTCTCCAGGATTAATAACAAATGTCGGCGTGGAATCAACTCCGTATTCGGCGTTGGCCTCCTGAAGTCCTTTGATGATTTCATTATCAACATCCATATCATTCATGCAGGCCTCAGCCTTGTCATTGGGCATACCCAAAAGCGCGGCATATTGCATGAGTTTTTGACGGTGATCTGCAGAGGATAAAGCCCATTGCAATTGTTGTTCAAAAAGCAAATTCATAAAATCGTAACGTTCATCAATATCAACGCATTTTAATAACTTTGCCGCATCCATGGCGGGTTTGTTAGTCGGAAAATCACGAAAAACGAATTTGACCATGCCTGTATCAACATAATCCTTTTTTAAATCGCCTAGCGTATTTTTATGAAATGAAGCACAGTGATTACAGGAAAGAGAGCTGAATTCGGTAATCGTTACCGGTGCATCTTCAGATCCTATAACAAGATTTCCGTTATCTGTCGTTGCAGGAAATGAAGATTGCACTGTAATTGTGTTTTCGGTTGTCGTTTCATTTTCACTATATTCGATTTCGGCGGGTTGTTCCTGAGCAACAACGACATCATTATTGTTATACTCTTCGTTAACTGTATCGATACGATCACCCGCATCCTGCGCCCGCCAGTTCATAAAGGCAACAGCGCCTCCCAATACAGCCAGACACACAATAATCGAAATAATTCCTGTTTTCATAACATTTAACGCTTTCTTGTTTGTAATTCTAAATACCCTTGAAATAAGCGCATTTAAAGGGTTTTTGTCAAATTTTAATTGGTTCGAAACAGGCAGTTATTCACATGTTAGACGGTTTTAACGATGAATAATGACATCAACACGATTTCTTGGACTAATAGGGGTGTTTTGTCCCATGGCACGAGCCTGAATTCTTTCTGAGCCAATACCCTTCTCAACGAGGTATTCACTGATCAATAAAGCGCGGCTCATGGATAGTTGGTCGGGGGTTTTTCCTCCACCCTCATTGTCGGCATAGCCGTTCACAGATGCTTTTAAAGCACCATTGCGTCTTAAGATGCTGAAAATATCTTTTTCCAGAATTTCCATTTGTCCGACCTCAAGATCGGAGGATTTTTCTTTGAAGAAAATAATCACAGGCTCCTGATCGGATTCTTTATCTGCCTTGGGCAGGCTGGCTGTTTGAAAAGGCGAACTATCATTGGTTTCACGAATACGAATATGCGGTTGTGCCGGCAAACGTTGTACGTCTATATATTCGCCGCGGCTGCCTGCCATTCGGTCCTCAACATCATTATCGGTATAACGTACAATGACCTGATCATCGAAATTCCCTGACGATTTTATACGTTCCCGCGAGTCGGGTGTTATAACAAGAGGTTTGGCCGCAGGTGTAATAACGCCGCCAATTATTCGGGGTGCGGTTATCATCCTGGATTTTGAAAGTGGAAGGGCAGGCGGTAAAATCGAACCGTCGGGCACATTTGCTTTATTTGCGCTGAAAACATAATTCGGATTAACCATATTGAACCTACCGCTTTTGTCATTACCTTGAGGTTTTTGGCTAGGGCGGATTATCAGGGCTTTCGGTTTTACTGATGTAACCGATGTCGTGACGTTTATCGCTCTGTCAGGTTTTTGGGATGGTGTCGGCAATTGAGCATGCGCTAGCAAGACAGGAAAGGCTGTAAACAAAACAAATATGCCGATAAAATAACGCATCGGCATATTACAACAGTATTGGACAAAGGGGGCAAGTTAATTGCACGGTTTTATTTGGCGTTCAATATGTCTTTTAATTGGGCATAGATATGTTCGTTAGCGGCCAGAACATTTTGATTATAAACAGGATTTGTCTGCCCGTTTATTTCAGTTACCATCCCTCCGGCTTCGCGAACGATTAAAGATCCTGCGGCCACATCCCATGCTTTGGGTCCATGTGATGGTGAGCCTTGAAAAAAGGCATCATAACGGCCTGCAGCGGTGTAACATAGGTCAAGTGCCGAAGCCCCGTTATGACGAAGCACTGCCTGACGTTGATGGATAGCCTTAACTTGTGCAATATGCTTATCATACTCATTTGAAAGGAGAGGGGCATTCGAAGCGATAAGACACATGCCCAGATCCTTGCGACCCGATACGCGCAGACGTTTGTTGCCGCGCATCCATGCGCCGCCGCCCTTGGTTGCGTAAAACATCTCGTCACCGATCGGGTCAAGCACAATACCCGCTGTGATTTTTCCCTGCTCTTCCAATGCTATAGAGATACACCAGTAGGGAACACCATGCAGGAAATTGTTGGTTCCATCCAAGGGGTCTATAATGAAACGGCTGTCGGCGGTTCCTTTGATTTCTCCGCTTTCTTCCATTAAAAATCCTGCTTCTGGCCTCGCTTTGGATAGCTCTTCGTGCAGAATGGATTCGGCACGTTTGTCAGCGGCGGATACGAAATCGCCCGGTCCCTTAATTGAAATCTGAAGGTTTTCAACTTCGTAAAAATCACGTTTTAGTGAGCGTGCAGCCTTTTCCGCCGCACGCGACATTACATTGATAATTGCAGGAGTAGCCATTAGTCTTTCGCTCTTTCAACATAAGACCCATCTTCGGTTTTTAGAACAATTCTTGTTCCAGCCTCGACATGCGGCGGGATCATAACCCGTTCACCATTTTCAAGCTTGCCGGGTTTGTAAGAAGAGGAGGCGGTTTGCCCTTTTACCACAGGCTCGCATTCGACAACCTCCATAATAACCGTATCCGGTAGGGTCAAGGCCAAGGGCTCGTCATCATATTTTTCCACCGTTACCATCATACCGTCTTGCAGGAACACTTTCGGATAACCGATTAGTTCTCCGTTTAATTCGAATTGCTCGTATGTTGCGGTATCCATAAATGTATATAAATCACCATCTGAAAACAGGAACTGGCATTCATAATCATCCAAGCGGACCTTTTCTACGCCTTCCTGAGAGCGGAAACGGATAACATCCTTACTTCCCGTTCTGATATCACGCAATGTATGGGTGGCAAATGCGCCACCTTTTCCGGGTTTTGTAATCTCGCTACCCATAACCATTAGCAGGCGGCCTTCGTGTTCAATTATATTTCCCGTTTTCAGGGCACTGGCGTTAACTTTCATGTGCTATCTCTTTTCTTTATTATGTGCGCTATTCATAACAGCTTGGCCTAAAGATTCAAGTCTGCTTTTTAATATAGGGTC
>DCKW01000096.1 GCA_002320485.1 Micavibrio sp. UBA1664 | reverse complement strand
GACTCCTGCCCGAATTGTAAGGCTTCTTTAGATACGAAACCACGCAAAATATCCTTGCCGATAGTCTTTTTACGGTTGGGAGACCGCTCAAGATCACGGGCTTCCTCCTCCAGAATTTCATCATCGGATTTAAGCATGCGCCGTAAAACACGTTCCGTTGCATAGGCAACAATTCCGTTCAAATGCGGACGTGTAACATCAAGGAGTAATTTATGATCTTCATAAAGCCAGGCAAATATCTGCTTTTTCGCCTCGGCGACGTTACCGTTATGCAATCGCAAGGCTTCCTTAATACGGTTTTCAGTGTAATTTAAACTCATAACCATCTTAGTATGGCATAAAGCGGCCTGAAAAAATACTAATTAGTGTAAACGGAAATGATTTTGCCTTACATCGGTAACTTCCCCAATTTCCGTTCTGATCAATCCTTCGATTTGGGAAAAGGACATAGTCGTATTTGTGTGAGGCGCAGCCACGGCAGATTGGATAGATATGCTTTTTTGTGAAACATACGGCATAACCGGAACAAGAAATAAATTGGCTTTATAAGCGTCGCCTTGTTCAACCACCCTTTCATAGATATGGGATATCAGACCTCTACGTGCCTTTCTTGAGGCTTCAGGATATAATCTCTTTTCTGTTTCTGGGAAAATTTCTGTGAAATGTCCTCCCAATTCCTGCTCCAGCAAGGCGTCATTATTATATGAGGAAAGCACATCTTCACGACCTTGCAAGTCATGGTTCTCATATAAATTTTCCAACAGTTTCAAAGTAATCAAAGCATTTGAAGAGGACACTTCTATCAGGGGCTTATCGTCTTTTATAAAGGAAACTTTTATCTGATCAGGTGCCAAAACGGAAATGTCATCATACAATTCCTGCAAAACCCTGTTTTTTTCAGCCTCACTATCGTCTGCATCATCCAACCATTGTAGATTCAGTTTATGGGTGGATCCATCCTCTCCATAAGCAATATTTATTTTTCCGCTTCCCACTGTTGATAAAATATAATTGGATATACCTCCGATTATTGCCTGGGCCGTTTGAGGATAACTTAATTTCGATATCGTATAATCTTCATTTTCCTCAGTGTTTTGGGGCATATGTTTCGCAAAAGCCTCATTTAACTGGTTTTCCAGATCACCTATCATAGGCTGTTCCAGATTATCCGGATTTTGTCTGATATATTCTTGTAAAGCCGACACCACATAACCGGCATTATCAAAAGTCAGCACGCCATTTTCATTATTATAGGATACCCCATCCAGTTCCTGTGCATTGACAAACTGGATAAAGTTGAAGATTTGTTCTGAAACCGCGCCGATATGCTGTGAATCATCTTTAACATGAAAAGCAATATCCAGTTTTTTACCATCCTGATTACGTTCGGCAGTTGCCGAATAATCTTTTTCTTTCAAAACGCGTAAAGGTACGTTCGCAAAAATTTTCAATATTTCTTCCTCAAATGAACGCGGATATTCAAAATCTTTTTTTGTGATTGACGCGGCATGTGATGGCATATTTTTTAACTCCCTATCTCTATAGCTAGCAACAATAGATAAGGCCTGTCAATTCATATTATGTCATTATAAAAATGTTGCAGCACTTTCTTATTTTGAGTAAGGTTTTTTATAATGAATAAATTAACAGATCCCCAACTTGAAGCTTTGCATCAGGATATTTTGAGCATTCTAAATAGGAAAGAATTGCAATATTTTGGTGTTCAGTTGACGCAAGAGACCTGCCATGAGGGGGGACATGCGGAAAACCGTGTGCAATTATGTATGGATAACGGTTTTTTTAAAGGCCAAAGTACTTATTATACCAATAGTAACAATACCAGTTTGGGTATAGCGTTGGCAGTAGAACCGGCATCCCGCCTTCCTATTATTTCAAGTATGGTCTACACAAATTTTTATATTGAGGACGCTGACCTGCGACAATCTGTCGCGTTTCATATGGTGCAAGAAGCCTTTGATGCCCTAAATGCAAATCCGACACCGATCAGGAAGAGGCAAATACCAGTTCCGAGACTATAGATCGTGTTCCCTTTAATCTTTGTTCGGTCGATGTCCACCCACGCGGGAAAAACAGCTTTTGGTCGGGTCGTAATTTTACGGTTCCCCCTTTACTTTGAATAAATTGCATCAGGCCCGCAGGATTTTTCGGACTGTTATTATAAAAGGTAACAAGGACACCCTTTGGCCCCGCCTCAACATGACTGATACAGGCGGATTTGCACATTTGCTTGATAGTTATGAGTTGAAGCAGATTTTCAACCTCATCCGGAATCGGGCCAAAACGGTCGATCATTTCTGCGGCAAAAGATTCTATCTCTGGTTTATCGGTTAATGTGGCGATACGACGATATAAGCTCATACGAACGGTCAAATCGGCGACATAATATTCCGGAATCATAATCGATGTTCCCAAATTGATTTCGGGCGAAAATTCGTCAATTTTCGTTTCCGTCATTTGTATGACACCCGCGCGCGCTTCGGCTACCGCTTCCTCCAGCATTTGCTGATATAGCTCTACGCCAACCTCTTTAATATGGCCCGATTGCTGCTCACCCACCAGATTACCCGCTCCGCGTAAATCCATGTCATGCGATGCCAGTTGAAACCCTGCACCCAATTGATCAAGCATACCAAGAATTTCCAGTCGCTTCATTGCCACTTCCGACAATTTATGCTCCGCCTGATACGTCAGATAAGCATAGGCACGAATTTTAGAACGTCCGATTCGTCCGCGTATCTGGTACAATTGCGCCAGCCCGAACATATCCGCCCTATGCACAATCATGGTATTGGCCGAGGGCACATCAATGCCGGATTCAATGATATTGGTCGCCAACAGAACATCATATTGTTTCTCGTAAAACGCGGTCATACGGTCTTCCAGATCGCCGGGCGCAAGTTGTCCGTGTGCCGTCACCAATTTCACCTCAGGCACGAGTTCTTTTATAATTTCTTCCATTTTTTGAATATCTTTGACCCGCGGACATACAATAAAACTCTGACCTCCGCGATGATGTTCACGTAACAATGCTTCTCTCACAATAAGAGGATCCCACGGCATAACAAAAGACCGAATGGCAAGCCGGTCGACAGGTGGCGTTGTTATCAGGGACATATCGCGCACCCCTGTAAGAGACATTTGTAATGTTCGCGGAATAGGTGTCGCCGTCAGAGTGAGAACATGCACATCTTTTTTCAAATCTTTCAACTTTTCTTTTTGCTTCACGCCAAAGCGTTGCTCTTCATCAACTATCACAAGTCCTAAATGGTTGAATTCTATGCTTTCAGATAACAAGGCATGAGTACCGATAACAATATTAACGTCCCCGTTTTTTAATCCGTCTTTTGCCTGTTTCGCAACCTTGGCTGATACAAGGCGTGATAACTGCTCTATTCTTAAACCCGTACCAAGAAAACGATTCAGAAAATTTTCGTAATGCTGCCTCGCCAATAATGTCGTGGGTGCGATGATTGCCACTTGCCCCCCCGCCATAGCGGTCACATAGGCGGCGCGAATGGCAATTTCGGTTTTTCCGAATCCCACATCCCCGCAAACAAGCCGGTCCATCGGCCTGCCCGATTGCAAATCTTCAAGGACGGCCTCAATGGAGGATTGCTGATCTTCTGTTTCATGGTAGGGGAAACGTGCTGCAAAATCGTTGTAAATGCCGTCATCTACCGCAAAGGTATCGGCCTTTTGCAAGGCACGTGCAGCAGCGAGATCAATGAGTTTGCCGGCCATTTCAAGCAGGTTTTTCTTCACTTTTGCGCGTCTTGCCTGCCAGCCTGCGCCGCCTAGCTTGTCGAGATTGACAATTGCGTCTGCATCACCGTAACGCGATAAAACCTCAATATTTTCAACAGGAACATATAATTTATCACCGCCATCATAGATGAGGCGCACACAATCATGTTTTGCGCCAAAGACGTCCAGCGTTTCCAACCCTTCAAACCGCCCTATCCCGTGATTCATGTGTACGACGTAATCCCCCTCGGACAAGGATGAAACCTCGCGTAAAAACGCGTCTGCTTTTCGCTTTCTGGATTTTGTTTTACGGATCAAACGATCCCCTAAAATATCCTGCTCTGTCACCACCACGATACGATCATTTATAAAACCGCGCTCTAAGGGTAATGTGACTAAGGCAATTGTTCCTGATTTTGCTTTGATCGCTTCATCGAAAGTATCGCACAATTTTATGTTGGTAATTTCGTGCGCCTCCAGCAAGCCTTTCAACCGTTCTCGCGAACCGTCACTATAGGCATTGATGATTGCTTTGCGTTGAAAATTGTTGTGCAGATATTCCTTTAAAGCGGCGAAAACATCGCCGTTAGGCAAAGCGCGCACATCCCCGAAATCCCGCCCCTGTTTTGGCTGGTCTTCTTCTGATTGAAAGGGAGAAAACATTTGCGCATCAGGATATGCAGTTTCAAAAACCATATCCAAAGGCACAGGATGATAGATTGCCTGCTCAGCACCTTTTGTTTTTTTATTTGCCTTGGCTGTCTGCGCGGCGAGTGTCTGTCTGGACTGATAAAAATCACGGATCTGTTCAATTGCCTCTTTCAAGGCCTGATCGCCCTGATGATCGATCGAAATATCGGCAACAGGTATATAGGAAAAAAGATTAGCCATATCCTTGAAAAATAACGCTTGCCAATGCTCCATACCGTTAATACGGCGTCCGTCCGAAATGGCCTCGTATAACGGATCGACGCTGTTGACCGCGCCGAATAATTCACGATAGCGCGACCGGAAGTGTTGAATTGATTCCTTATTCATCGGAATTTCGGTTGCCGGATTTAAAGACAGATTTTTAATTGTGTTTTCCGATTTTTGACTAACGGGGTCAAATTCTTTCAAGCTTTCCACCTCGTCACCGAATAAGTCAATCCTGACGGGCATGTCATGCGTTGCAGGCCATAAATCGATAATGCCGCCCCGAACCGCATATTCACCATTTTCCCGCACAGTTTCCGTACGTTCATATCCATTGATGGATAAAAACTCCACCAGATGTTTATCATTCAATCGCCCGTTTTTCTCGAGATAAATACCGCCGATACTATTCAGGGACTGTGGCGGGATAACCTTTCGCAACACGGCATTCACGGTGGTTAACACCACACAAGGACGCTTGATATCGCTTGCCCCGCGCGCCTTTAACTGTCCCAATGCTTTCATTCGCTGACCTATAATGGACGTATTGGGTGAAACGCGGTCATAAGGCAAACAATCCCAAGCGGGAAAATAAATTACCTCTGTTTCAGGTGCGAAAAAGGCAAGTAAATCGATTAATGTTTGCGCCCTTACATCATCCATAGCAATATGGCAGGCAACACCTTTATTACGCTGCGCTTCAATTGCACGGGCTTGCAATACAAACGCATCCTGACCTTCAGGAACACCGTGAATGATGGGGTATTGTGACATGGAGGGATATATAGTGGCTTATACCTGTTTTGTCACCTGATATCCGATATTTCTTAGCGCAATGTCATCCGGTGTAAATGTGATGCGATTTTTTCACCCTGAGTTATCGATATATATGTTGGCAAATCGTGCAATCTTCGGGAAGCGGATATAGGACAGGCGCGATCGACAGCCTTATTGACCGCATTGGTAAAAATACCTCCTGTCAGTCGCAGAGCTTCATTAATATTAGACCGGCCTTTATCATCAATAATATCGCTGATCCCTTTATATCCAAGGTGTAACAAACGAGAGTGTTTTGCACTATCTGATTTGATATTCCGTATACTGTCTAGTGTTGACGGAATATCCTTTTTTTGAGTTTTTGCGGTTTGGCGTGTTAGCGGGCTACCGCCCATATAACTTGGAATTAAAACAATCGGAGGTTGGGGCTTTGTAGCCGCGTTAACAAATACTTTTGTGCCATAACGTTGTTCATCGCTTAAATCTATTTGCTCTATGACATGCAGTAATGCTACGACCATGTCTTCTATCGGGAAGCTGTCTACAGATTGTTTGTCAAAAAGAAACGCCAGTTTATTCTTCATAGTAGCACCAATACATTTTTTAATAACGTTAATAACAGCAGGAAACTCGCCTAGGTTTTCGCCACTCCGGCAACCTGATATCCGATCAGTTTTTTCAAGATAGAATTATTGTTTTCGGCAGGCACGGGCTCGCGCAGGGATATCCAGTTATAAAGGTCGGGATCATTTTCCTGCAAAAGCTCCTGATAGGCCGCAACTTCGGCATCGGCGGCTGTTGGCAGAAACTCACGTGCAAATGTCCCTAAGATCAAATCCATTTCCTTGGTTCCCCGATGCTCGGAGCGAAAAAGTAATTTTCTGCGTAATTCATCCATAAGACTTTATTTAAAGGCTTTACTGGATTAAAACAATAGGTATGCGCCCCTTAATTCTCGACCCTTTATTCCGATCAATCCGCACCCTTGGGGGTGTGGGTCCGAAAACTGCGCCGATTTTTGAAAAATTGCTAGGGGGTGAACGCATCATTGGCCTGTTGCGCCATAAACCGATTGATTGCATCGAACGGGGGCACATCAAATCGCTCAGCGAGATTAACAAGGAAGGGATTGCGACTGTACGCGTTATACCAACGGCACATACACCTGCCAAGCGCCGGGGCGCGCCCTATCGTATCGCCGCCACAGGCGACGGG
This sequence comes from Micavibrio sp. UBA1664, assembly GCA_002320485.1. GTDB lineage: Bacteria > Pseudomonadota > Alphaproteobacteria > Micavibrionales > UBA1664 > UBA1664. The sequence goes on along the minus strand of DCKW01000096.1, from coordinate 3,304 downwards.
CAACCGATGGATATCATCTATTTCAATGCTCCTGGACAATGGTTAAAAGACACTTATCCACTTGGGAAAGAAATTGTCATCAGTGGAAAGATAGAATTTTATAACGACAAAATTCAAATGCTTCACCCCGATTATGCGGTCGTTCCAGAAAAGGCGTCGGAGATCAAATCACACGAACCGATTTATCCTATGACCGCGGGATTGAGCCCGAAAGCCCTGCATAAAGCGATTGAAAATGCCCTGCCATTATTGCCCGCTTTGCCTGAATGGCATGATGATTCAATTATAAAAAAATACAAATGGAGCGCATGGAAAGACAGCATGACAATGCTTCATCATCCTCAATCATCTAACGATACGTTATCGGACAGCCCTGTACGCCAACGACTGGCATATGATGAGGCCTTAGCAAGGCAGCTTGCCATGCAAATCGTGCGGTTGCGTTTTAAAAAGAAAAAAGGGATTGCGTATACTTGTTCGAAAGATATGCGGCGTAAATTGATTGCCGCCCTGCCTTTTGCGCTAACTGGCGCGCAAAGCCGCGCTTTAGAAGACATCGACGGGGATATGGCACAATCGACACGGATGCTCCGTTTACTGCAAGGGGATGTCGGCAGCGGCAAAACCGTTGTTGCCCTTGCCGCCATGTTGAACGTTATTACCGATGGTTATCAGGCCGCCCTAATGGCTCCGACGGAAATTCTCACCCGTCAACATGCCGAAACCCTTCTCCCTATATGCGAATCGCTCGGTGTAAATTTGACTGTTCTAACCGGACGCGACAAAGGAAAAATGCGTCAGGATATCCTGAATGTAATTGCTGACGGCTCGGCTGGGATTGTTATCGGAACACATGCCCTGTTTCAGGAAAGCGTTACTTTTAAAAATCTGGGATGCGTCATTATTGACGAACAACATCGATTTGGGGTGCATCAACGTTTAAACCTGTCGGATAAAGGCATTGCGCCCGATGTTCTGGTCATGACGGCAACCCCTATTCCGCGCACACTGACAATATCGTTATTCGGCGATATGGATGTCAGCCGCCTAAATGAGAAACCACCGGGGCGCAAACCCGTTGAAACCGCTCTTATTTCACAAGACAGGCTTGCCGATATCGCCCAAGGCCTTAAACGTAAAATTGAAACAGGAGAGCGCATATATTGGGTCTGCCCGCTCGTTGAAGAATCGGAAAGTCTCGACCTGGCAAATGCCGAGGATCGCTATACATTACTTCAACAGCTTTACGGCGATCGGGTGGGACTTATTCATGGTCGCATGAAACCTCATGAAAAAGATAAGGTCATGCAAAAATTTGCGGGTGGCGAACTGGATATTCTTGTCGCAACCACTGTCATAGAGGTTGGTGTGAATGTTCCCGAAGCAACCGTAATGATTATCGAACATGCGGAACGATTTGGGCTTGCGCAACTCCACCAACTGCGGGGGCGGGTCGGACGGGGTAGCGATCAGTCATCATGTATTCTTCTTTACAGCGCACCCCTTTCGGAAACGGCAAAAGAAAGGCTTGCTATCATGCGTGAGACCGAAGATGGCTTTCTTATCGCCGAGAAAGATCTTGAGCTTCGCGGCGCGGGAGAGGTTTTGGGCACAAGGCAAAGCGGCCTACCCTCAATGCATTTTATAGATATTGATGCACACCGCGGGCTTATGGATATGGCACATGATGATGCCCGCCTGATTGCAAAAAACGATCCGGAATTAACCTCACGCAGAGGCGAAGCCTTAAAATATCTGCTTTATTTATTTGAACAGGATGATGCCATTAAAACCCTAGGCAGCGGATAAATCACTTCGAATAAATTAATCTGTTGGGAAAAAACAACCTTTTTATTTACTTTACCATAATTTTGCCTTATTATTTTTTGATAATACTCTTATCTTTCAACACTTTAATATAAGGAATAAATATATGGCCCCAGCAACCGTTACCGGTTTATTTAATCAATTACGTACCGTTCGATTTTCAATGAAAAAATACGACATTTGCGACCATGACGGACAACCTGCCATTTTATTTACTCACAAAAACTCTTCTTTTATTTTAACCGATAATTCCAAGATACTTCGATTGAGTGAGAAGGATAACGAGAATTCTATCGAAGTAGCCGCAAAGCGGACGGACGTGCATCGTATCGTCAAAGGGGCTCAAAAAACCTTGCGTGCTAATACATCTCAATTTCCTAATTTAACAGGCATTTTGGATAGATTAACAGAAGATCATCAGGCTCGTCGCGCAAACCGCAAAAAACTGACCGCTTAGAAAGTATCCTTTTTCTTTTGCATATCCTGAAGCTGGTCGGGAGTGACGATCCCGGCCGATACTACTAATTTTATTCCCTCCTCAACAGTCATATCAAGGTGAATTACGTCCTTTTCAGGTACGAACAATAAAAATCCCGATGTCGGGTTTGGCGTTGTCGGCACAAATATATTGACCAGATCATCGGCGGTTTTTTGCTGAACCTCTCCACGCGTACGGCCTGTTAAAAACCCTATAACCCACATATTGGTACGCGGATATTCCACCATAACAACCTCACGGAAGGCTTCGGATTGATTGGCAAAAACGGTTTCAAAAATTTGTTTGGTTGCCCCATATAAAGAACGGACCACAGGCAAATGGTCGAGAATAGATTCGCCGATACGCAGGAAAAAACGCCCCATAATATTGGTTGCGAACATCCCCACAATCAGCAGGAACAAAATTGCAATGACTATCCCGACACCCGGAATCGAAAGGAATGTAAAAATCCCGTCATAATACCCATCCGGCAAAATAATATTTTTAACAGTCTTATCAATAAAATTGATAATCGCAATGGTCAACCAGACCGTAATTGTAATTGGTGCCGTTACCAACACCCCCGCAATAAAATACGCCCTTAATTTTGTGCCGATCGATGACGATGATAACGGTTGTTTTTCATTTGCCATGACTGATTTCCCTAATTGCCTTTTGATGCTTTATAATACTCTTTATACCATTTTATAAATTGCGGTATACCCGTCTTTATGGGTACAGAAGGGTGGTAATTCAGATCCGCCGCGGATGTCTCAATATCCGCATATGTTTCAACGACATCCCCCGCCTGCATGGGAAGATAATCTTTTTTTGCCGCCTTATCCAGCGATTGTTCTATCACAGCGATAAAATCACTAAGCTCCTCCGCCTTGTTATTACCTAGATTGTAAATTTTATGGGGAACATCCTCTTCGATTTCAACCGACATGGATGCTAATATCCCTTGGACCACATCATCAATATAGGTGAAATCCCGCT